>JBJEUJ010000353.1:0-6026 GCA_051883775.1 Aristaeellaceae bacterium
GCTCGGACATCGGCTCCACGCTGGCCATGTCCACCCTGTCCATCGTGCCGGCGACGATCATTTTCCTGGTGTTCCAGAAGTCGCTGGTGGAAGGCATTGCCTCTACCGGTATCAAGGGCTGAGCATTTCCTTAACAGCCTGCGCAGGATGATTCCGCATGGAGTCATCCTGCGTTGCTGTTTTCAGGGCAGCGCCATGGCAGCGATTGACAAGGCCCCGGCGGTGACATATAATGAAAGACAGTCTGATACAGGAACAGGCGCGAAGGCCTTCGCCGCCTGACAGGGGAGGAACGGACGATGATGAAAGAAGGAATGCTTCGGCGGATGGCGGCGCTGCTGCTGATGTGCGCCATGACCTGCGCGGGAGCCTGCGCGGCGGCGGAGGTGAAGCCGCTGGACCTGGACATGACGGCGCCCGGCTATCCGGCCCGGGCGGAGGGCTGGCTCTCCGCCACGGAGTACCAGGACGAGTCCATCCATGTCCAGGTGTTCTCCAAGAGCAGGAAGCCCAAGTCCAGCAGCACCTCGACGGTATGCCGGTGGGTGACCATCAGCATTGCGGATCCCTCCCAGCTGCGGACCACCATGAGCAATGAAAATTATGACGATCCCACCTATGTGCCGGCCACCTACATGGCCCGGGACGTGAACGCTATCGTGGCCCTCAACGGCGACTTCTTCAAGTACAATTACTCCCTGGGGTATGTGCTCCGGCAGGGCGTGTTCTACCGGGACGCGCTGGACGGCACCTGGGACGTGCTGGTGATTGACGACCACGGCGACTTCCACGATGTGCTGGCGGCCACCTCCGAATCCATGGCTGCGGCCCTCAGCGACCTGGAGGCCCAGGGGCGCAAGGCGGTGAACACCTTCACCTTCGGCCCCGTGCTGATCAAGGACGGCGTCATCCGTGACCCCATGCCTGAGCAGCATTACAGCACCCTGGCGGCCCAGCGTATCGCGCTTGTGCAGCTGGGCGAGCTGGAGTATGCCGTGGTGGAGATTGACGCGGACGGCGGTAACGGCACCGGCATGAACCTGGAGGAGCTGGCCCGGTTCATCCTGGAGATCTTCCCGGACTGCAGGATGGCCTACAACCTGGACGGCGGCGGCTCCACGCACCTGATTGTCAATGGCAAGGCCATCCACAAGACCCCCAGCAGCCGCGCCGTGTCGGACATTATCTATTTCGCGTCCGCCCAGGCGCCGGAGGAGTAACCGATGAAGAGCTTGACACTGGGTTCCCTGACGGTGTACACCTTCGGGCTGGCAGTGGCGCTGGCCACGGCGGCGGCGCTGATCTGGATGGCCCGGGGCACGGGGCGGGGACTGAACCGGGGGACGGTCAGCCTGTTCGGGCTGCTGGCGATTCCCCTGGGGGTTGTGTGCGCCCGGCTGGCGCTGTGCCTGACCTCCCGGGGCTGGTACCTGTTCCGGCAGAATTTCTTCTTCAACTTCTCCCGGGGCGGCTATCTGCTCTACGGGGCCATGGCGGGGTGCGCGCTGGCAGCCTGGCTGACCGCACGCATCACCCGGCAGAAAACCGTGCAGATTGCTGACGCTGCAGCTGCCCCTGCGATGCTGGTGATTGCCCTGGGCCGCCTGGCAGAGGGCCTGACGGGCTCCGGCTACGGGCGGGGCATTGTGGAATGGTTTGACCCGTGGATGGAGCAGAGCATGATCGCCTGGGATAACCCGGAGCCCCTGTGCCGCTTCCCCTTCGGCATCCAAGATTATTACGGGGAATGGCACTGGAGCGTGTTCCTGCTGGAGGCGCTGGCGGCGGTGATCATCCTGGTGGCGCTCTGCCGTCAGAAGGGCCTGCGGCCCGGCGGGCGCGTCACGCTGATGCTGTTGTGCTACGCGGGTGTGCAGACGCTGATGGAGAGCCTGCGGGCGGATTCCATCCCCCGGTGGGGCTTTGTGCGGATCAACCAGCTCATCAGCGCGCTGGTGGTGGCGGGCGTGCTGCTGGCGGCGTGCATTCTGGCCCGGCGGAGGGTATCCCCGGGGCGGATGGCCTGCGCGTGGATCGGCGTGCTGGCCAGCGCGGGGCTGATCATGGCCATGGAGTTTGCCCTGGAGCAGAAGATCAACTTCCTGCGCTGGATGCGCCTGGATCTGTGCTATGCGGTGATGGCACTGGGCAGCCTGGGGCTGATCCTGTTCACCCGGATGATCTGGAAGCGCGCCTTTGCGGCGGGGAAGGAGGGCGTATCATGCGAAAAGTGACGCTGGCTGCCTTGCTGGCGGTGATGCTGTGTCTGCTGGCCCTGACGGCCACGGCGGAGACGCTGGATCTGTCCGGGCGCAGCTTCGGGGCGCTGTCGGAGCTGACGGCGCTGCTTGATCAGCAGGAGGGCGTGGAGACCGTCGATCTGACCGGCGTGCCGCTGACTGTGGCAGAGCGCAAGGAGCTTCGGGCCCGCTATCCGCAGACGCACTTTGTCTGGACGATGGAGCTGTGGGGCGTGACCGTCTCCAGCGAGGACGAGGCCGTAGCCTTTGAGGGCAGCGAGTGGGTCACCATCGCCGACCTGTGCGACCTGCTGGACTGCATGCCCGCCCTCAGGCAGGTGGACATGTGGGACAAGCAGGTGAAGCGCAAGGAGATGGATGCCCTGCTGGCCTATCCGGACGTGCAGGTGGGCATGACCATCAAGCTGAACGAGTCCCACATCCTGCGCACGGACATGACGGCCTACTCCACCCTGGGCCGTCAGCCGCAGATCACCAGGCTGGACATGCACTACTTCACCTTCCTTAAGGGGCTCAAGGCCCTGGACGTGGGGCACATGTTCATCCAGAGCCTGGACTTCCTGGAGGAGTGCAGCAAGCTGAAGATCCTCATCGCCGCCGATTGCAGCATCAAGGATCTGACGCCCATTGCCTGCCAGACGGATCTGGAGTATGTGGAGCTGTTCAAGAATTACATCACGGACATTTCACCCCTGGCGGAGCTGACCAACCTGCGGGACCTGAACATCGGCTACTGCCAGATCACCGACCTGTCGCCCCTCTACGATCTGCCCAACCTGGAGCGGGTGTGGCTGATGGGCAACTGGTACCTGCCGGATGAGGAGGTGGAGCGGCTGCGGGAGCATCAGCCGGACTGCGAGATTGTGACCTTCTCCTACGGCGCCACGGGCAACCTGATGACCCCGGACAAGAAGCTGATTCCCGGCACCAGCTGGCGCCACCACAAGCATTACGACACGATCTACTGGATCTTCCACAACAACGAGTACATCGGCTGGGATGTGGAGGTGCCGCAGATCAAGACCATCGACGATCCCTGAGGAACCATGGACGGGTGCGCAGCCTGCGCGGACGGGCGGCGCGCCCGTTTTTTCATGCCCGGTTTGCCTTGACTTCTTCCGCCGCTTCCAGTATGATGGAAAAACCAACCCAAGCAGCAAAGGAGCAGGAACCATGACGATTTTCTGGGACTGGAACGGCACGCTGATTGCCGACGTACCCCTGGTGGTGAAGGTGAACAACCTGGTGTTCGCGCGCCATGGCTATCGCGCCACCAACGAGGATGAGTACCGGCGGGTGTTCCGCTTTCCGGTGAAGGATTATTATACCGCCCTGGGCGTGGCGGAGGAGGATTTCCCCATGATCGCCCGGGAGTGGAACGAGCAGTATGTGGCGCACTTTGACGAGACCCAGCTGGCCCCGGACGTTCCCGAAACCCTGCGGAGGTTCCATGACGCGGGCTTCCGGCAGGTGATTGTCTCTGCCAGCCAGCAGGCGCAGCTGCGGGCGCAGGTGGCGCGCTTCCCGGAGCTTCAGGGCATGTTCGAGGAGGTGCTGGGGCTATCGGACGTGTATGCCGCCAGCAAGGTGCAGCTGGCGAGGGACTTCCTGGCCCGGGACGGGGTGGATCCGGCGGACGCGGTGTTCCTGGGGGACACGGCCCATGACGCGGAGGTGGCCCGGGCCATTGGCTGCCGGTGCTACCTGATTTCCGGCGGGCATCAGGAGGACGCAGTGCTGGCGTCCGCCGGTGCGCCGGTGCTGCGGAGCCTGCGGGAGACGTATCCCATCCTGGGCGTGTGAGGCGGCTCATGGAAGTCTAACGCATTTCTCATGATCCTCCGGCCCTGTTGGTGGTATGATGGCAGGGTATTCCAGAGAGGACAGGGAGGCAAGCATGCAGGACATACGGAAGATTCCCGACGCGCTGCCGGAGGACTGGCTCGAAACCCCGGCCAGCGGTCTGACCGAAGCGGAGGCCCAGGCCCGGCATGAGGCGGGGCAGGGGAATGTGATGCGCGGCGGCCGGGGCAAAACGGTGGGGCAGATTCTCCGGGAGAACCTGCTGACGCTCTTCAACGGGCTGAATCTGGCCCTGGCGGTGTGCCTGGCGCTGGTGGGCAGCTGGCGGAACATGCTTTTTCTGGGCGTGGTGGTGTCCAACACGCTGATCGGCACCGTGCAGGAGCTGCGCGCCCGCAAGACCATCCGCAAGCTGCAGGTGCTCAACGCTCCCACGGCCCATGTGCTGCGGGAGGGCCGGGAGCGTGCCTGCCGGCCGGAGGAGCTGGTCCAGGGCGACCTGGTGATTCTCCGTGCGGGGGATCAGGTGGTGGCGGACGCGGTGACGGTCAGCGGCGTGGGCGCGGCCAACGAGGCCCTGCTCACCGGCGAGAGCGACGCGGTAAGCAAGCGGCGGGGCGACTGGCTGCTGTCGGGCAGCTACCTGTGCGAGGGACGGCTCACGGCGCAGCTGGTGCGCGTGGGCAACGACAGCTACGCCGCCCGGCTGACCCGCTCGGCCCGGGCCATCAAGCGGCCCAAGTCGGCCCTGATGACCGATCTGAACAAGCTGATCCGTCTGGTGAGTATCCTGCTGGTGCCCCTGGGGCTGCTGCTGTTCGCCAAGCAGTTCTTCCTGGAGGGGGCGCTGCTGACGGACGCGGTGCCCTCCGCCGTGGCGGCGATGATCGGCATGATTCCCGAGGGGCTGGTGCTGCTGGTGAGCCTGGCCATGGCCGCGGGCGTGGTGAAGCTGGGCAGGCAGGGCGCGCTGGTGCAGGAGCTGTACGGCATCGAGACGCTGGCCCGGGTGGACACCCTTTGCCTGGACAAGACCGGCACCATCACCACAGGGGAAATGACCGTGGAGCGGCTGATCCCCGTGGCGACGGACGATGCGGGCCTGCGGGCGGCGCTTGCCCGGTTCCTGGGCGGGTTCGACCAGCCCTCGGGGACGCTGGGGGCGCTGCGGGCCTGCGTCACCCCGGGCAGGGAAACGCCGGTGATGGTGCTGCCCTTCTCCTCCGCGAGGAAGAAATCCGCCGCTGCCTTTGCCGATGGAACCACGCTGATCCTGGGTGCGCCGGAATACGTGCTGGGCGAAGGGGCGGAGGGGCCGCTGCTGGAGAAGTGCCGCACCTATGCGGCGGAGGGACTGCGGGTACTGATCCTGGGCGAAAGCGGGGCGGAGCTGACCGAGCGGGACGCGCCGCCTGCGGAGCGGGTGCTGGGCGTCATCCTGATGAGCGACTGCATCCGTCCCCATGCGGAGGAAACCCTGCGCTACTTCCGGGAGCAGGGGGTGACGGTGAAGGTCATCAGCGGCGATGACCCGCGCACGGCCTCGTCCATTGCCCGTCGGGTGGAATTGCCCGGCTGGGACAGCTGGGTGGACGTATCCACGCTGGATGACGCGGCGCTGCGGGACGCCTGCCAGCGCTACACGGTCTTTGGCCGGGTCACGCCGGACAGGAAGAAGCTCCTGGTGGAGGCGCTGAAGCAGGCCGGTCACAGCGTGGCCATGACCGGCGACGGCGTGAACGACATCCCCGCCCTGAAGGCGGCGGACTGCTCCATCGCCATGGCGGGGGGTGCGGACGCGGCCAAGCATGCCGCCCAGCTGACGCTGATGCAGTCGGACTTTTCCGCCCTGCCCCAGGTGGTGCTGGAGGGGCGGCGGGTGGTGAACAACGTGACCCGGGCGGCAAGCCTGTTCCTGGTCAAGACGCTGTACTCCTTCGCGGTGACGGTGCTGCTGCTGTT
>JBJEUJ010000354.1:0-4325 GCA_051883775.1 Aristaeellaceae bacterium
CTGCGCCATTTCGTCCTCCGTCAGGGCGAAGTCGAACAGGTTCAGGTTGTCCCGGATGTGCGCAGGGTTCTTTGAACCGGGAATGACCACGTTCCCGTCCTGAATGTGCCAGCGAAGGATGATCTGTGCGGGGGTCTTCCCATACTTCCGACCAAGCTCGGCAAACAGCGGCTCCTCCAACAGCGTCCTGTCGCCATGCCCCAGCGGATACCAGGCCTGCGGCACGATGCCGTTTTTCCCAAGCAACACCTTCAGCTCCCGCTCCTGATGATAGGGGTGCAGCTCGGTCTGCAGTACGGCAGGCTTCACCGTGCACATGCTCATGATTTCTTCGATCTGCGAAACATTGAAATTGGACAGCCCGATGGCCCGTACCCTGCCCGCCTGATAAGCCTGCTCCATCTGCCGGTACCCGGCCAGATAGTTCCCGGCAGGCTGGTGAATCAGCAGCAGGTCAATGTAGTCCGTGTCCAGCCGCGCCAGTGTTTTTTCCACGGCGTCCGGCTGCTCGTAGAACGCGGGCCAGAGCTTCGTTTCCAGGAAAATCCTGTCCCGGGCGACGCCGGACTTCCTCATGGCCCGGCCCACGGCCCTCTCGTTCACATAGGCGTTGGCGGTGTCGATCAGCTGACAGCCGCCCCGCAGCGCGCTGAGCACGGAGGCCTCCGCCTCGTCCGGGGTCAGCAGGAAGGTGCCGATGCCCGCCATGGGCATTCGGACGCCGTTGTTCAATGCAACATATTCCATGATCCAAACATCCCTTTCTGAATGCAGTTTATGCTTTTGCCACGGGCGTGCCGCCAAAGACCGGCGACATGTCCATACCGTCCAGCGCCCGGTCGATGGCGCCGACCTCTTCTGCGGACAGCGCGATGTCCGCGGCTCCTGCGTTTTCCCGTAGCCGCTCGAGCCTGCGCGTGCCGGGGATGGGTACCAGGTACGGCTTCCTGCACAGCATCCACGCCAGGGAAATCTGGGCGGGGGTTGCGCCTCTGTCCGCCGCAAGCTTGTTCAGCAGCGAAAGCAGGGCCTGATTGCGGTCGATGCTCTCCGGCCGGAACTGGGGCATCACGCTGCGGTAGTCGGTTTGCGGGTCGAAGTGCGAGGCCTTGTCATATTTCCCGGAAAGAAAGCCGTTGGCCAGGGGCGAGAACGCCACATAGCCGATGTGCAGCTCCTCCAGCACGGGGAACAGGTTCTCGTACCAGCGGGCCATCATGGAGTAGCGGTTCTGCACGGCGGTCACGGGACAGACGGCGTGGGCGCGGCGGATGGTGTCCTCCGTGACCTCCGACAGGCCCCAGTGGGTGATCTTACCCTCGCGCATCAGCTGCTGCATCACCCCCGCCACGTCCTCCACGGGCACCCGGGGATCCTGCCGGTGCTGGTAGTACAGGTCGATATGGTCGGTGTGCAGCCGCCGGAGCGACGCTTCCACCGAGGCCCGGATGACCTCCGGGCGGGAGTCCGGCAGCAGGGGCTTGTTGGTGGTGGGACTGGTTTCATCAAAGCGGATGCCGAACTTGGTGGCGATGACCACCCGGCTGCGGAAGGGATGCAAAGCCGCGCCTACCAGCGCCTCGTTGGCGTGGGGATCCTCCGGCGTGCCGTAGACCTCCGCCGTGTCAAAGAAGGTGTAGCCCATGTCCACGGCCTGTGCCAGCAGCTCGGTCATTTCCTTCGTGTCCGCGGGTACGCCGTAGGCATGGCTCATGCCCATGCAGCCAAGGCCCACGGCGGATACGGTCAGATCTTTGCCCAGTGTACGGTACTGCATGTCACACTTCCTTGCCCAGCTGCGCGGCTTCCTGCCTGCTGGTTGCCATGCCCATCCAGGTCATGCCGTACAGGGAAGCAAACCGCTTCATGGTGTATTCGCCGGCGTCCAGCATCCACTTTTCCGGGCCCGCGCCCTGGAACAGGAAGAACAGCCTCCGCCCGGCCAGCGCGCCCTTTTCCACCCGGCCGTAGAACCGGTCCAGCACATTGCGGACGCTGCCGCAGAGATTGTGCCAGTACACCGGCGAGCCGATGACGATGGTGTCCGCCCCCTCCATGGCGGCAATGACGGTATCCAGCCCATCGCCGGGAAGCTGCTGGCCGTAGACGCCGATGGTCAGGTCGGTCAGATTGAGGGTGTCGTAGGGCTTGCCACGCAGCAGCTCCGCAGCCAGCGCCGCGGTGTTTCCCTGTTTGTTGGGGCTGCCGTTGATGAACAGAATGCTCATTGCTTTTGCTCCTTTATACATTTTTGCCCATGGTATAGGCCTTCTGCATGGCGGGCGTGTCCTTCACCCGGCCCGGCTCGTACACGCCGCCGCCGATGATCACGCCCTTCTCCACAGCGCCCTCCACGCAGTCCGCGTAGCCCCGCAGGCAGGCCAGGGTGGTGTCGGCAGAGGCAGCGTCCTCGTCCGCCATGGTGACGATGTAGTAGAACTCCTTGTTCTTCACCTCCAGCCACCGCGCCACCGTGCGGTCAATCACCGCCTTGAGCTGCGCGTCGATGGCGTAGAAGTACACGGGACTCGCCAACACCAGCACATCCGCGTCGATCATCTTCTGCAGCACATCCGCCATGTCGTCCTGATGGACGCACTGGCCGTGGTGCTCCCGGCAGAAATAGCAGGCGGAACAAGGCGCGATTTTCTTTGCCGCCACGCGGATTTTTTCGACCTCATGACCGCTTTCCGCCGCGCCCCGGGCGAATTCGTCGCACAAAAGGTCGGAATTGCCGCCCTTCCGGGGGCTGCCGGAGAGAATCAGGATTTTCTTGCTCATGGGATGTACCTCCGTTTCATATTACTTGCATTCCATCAGAATCCCGTGGATTTCCTCATGGGTCAGCTGCCTGCAGCAGCCTGCGGAGATACGGCTGGACTCCGCCACGGCGCGCAGGTCGGTGTCCTCGGGAATGCCCAGCTCCGTCAGCGTCGTGGGCAGGCCAATTTCCCGGATGAACGCTGCCAGCGCCTCTACTCCGGCCAGAGCCGTTTCTTCCTCCGTGGCCCCGGGCACAATGTCCCATACCCGCTGCGCAAAGCGGGCAAAACGCCGCACATTGTCCAGGCAGATACGCCGGTACAGCGCGGGATGCAGCACCGCCAGCCCCCTGCCGTGGTTGCAGTCGGTGTACGCGCCCAGCTGGTGCTCGATGTGGTGGCACTGGAAGTCCGTGATCTTGCCGATTTTCAGCATGCCGTTCTCCGCCATGGCGGAAGCCCAGGCCAGCTCGCTGCGGGCATCATAACTTTGCGGTTCCTTCATCAGCACGCGGATGTTGCGGATGACGCTGCGCATGACGGCTTCATTGATGTCGTCGGAAAGGTTGTTTTCTTCCGGCTTGCCGAAGTAGGTCTCCATGGCGTGGCTCAGGGTGTCAAACGCCCCGGACATCACCTGCCCGAAGGGCACGGACATGGAATAGGTCGGGTCAAGGAAGGCGAAGTCCGCCTGTGCGCCGAAGATGCCGGTCTTGATTTTCCTCTCTTCATGGGTGATGACCGCACCCGCGTTCATTTCCGACCCGGTGCCGAAGGCCGTGACGATCACGCACAGCGGAATGAACCGGCTGGGATAGGTGTGCTTCGTCATCTCCATGTCCCAGAGGTCCTCGTCCAGCATCGCCTGCGCCGACACCACCTTGCAGCAGTCGGACACCGAGCCCCCGCCCACCGCCAGAATCAGGTCAACCTTGTTGTCCCGGGCCAGCCGCGCGCCCTCCTGCACCTTGGCGTAGGTGGGGTTGGGCATGATGCCGGGGAACTCTACCACGTTCTTCCCCGCAGTCCGCAGGATGCCCGTCACCTCGTCATACACGCCGTTGCGCTTGATGGAGCTGCCGCCGTAGGCCAGCATGACCGTGTTTCCGTATTTCCCCAACAGGCAGCCCAGGTATTCCTTCACGCCGCCCTTGCCGAAGTAGACCTTCGTTTTGTTCTCATAAATGAAGTTGTTCATGGCTCCGTTTCTCCTTTGCTCTGCTGCCTTTCCCAGAAGGCCACAGCGTCGTTGATCCATCCCTCCGCCACCGTGCCCGTGCCCAGACCAAACCCATGGGACAGCCCCGGGTACACATGGAACTCCGTGTCCGTGCCCAACGCGGCGATGGCTTCCAGCCGCCGCTGCATCACACGCCAGGAGGCGATGCCGTCACTGTCGCCCACGCAGGCGTAGGTGGGTGGGTCAAGCGGGCTGTACTCGCTCAGGCCGGTGTACTGCATGATGACCGCCGCCGGACGGGGCAGGGCCTTTTCCCCGAAGGCCGCTGTACCGTAGGCTCCCACCCAGGCCGCCATGCGTCCGCCCGCCGAGCCGCCCCAGAG
>JBJEUJ010000354.1:4425-6004 GCA_051883775.1 Aristaeellaceae bacterium
TCTCCCCTGAAGAAGAACAGCCCCGTGTCCCGCTTGTCCGGGTCGGCGGCCTTCTCAGCCTCGGTGTAGATGTCGTAGAACACAGTTTCTCCTGCCTGCGCGCGGGCTTTCAGGCTATTGACGATTTCGACGGTCATGTTCGGATCGATGTGGCTGTACCAGGTCAGCCGGAGACTGCCCAGCGTATCGCCGGAATAATAGCCCTCTTCCACCGGGAAAAGCAGCCGCCCGAAGGTGCCGAAGGCCGGATCCTCCATCACCGTCCGGATGGGCGTATCCCGGTCAAAGGGCTGCTCCGCCCGGGCATTTCCCACGCCCAGCAGCAGGCACAGCGCGCAGCACATCAACCCGATGCCGATTTTCTGCATCATGATTTCACCCCTTTCTGTTCATCTGTCTACAAGTATAAAAAAAGCGGGACCTCCTGAGAAGTCTCGCCTGGTTGCAGGGTGTATACCTTTGGGTTATAGCGAGTCAGCCGTACAACTCCCCGGCCACCTCCCGCACGGCCTGCAGGAACCGCTGCACCGTGGGGCTTGGGTCGGGCGCATGAAGAATGCCGTAGGGGATGCCGTAGTCCCATTCCACCGGAATGACCCGGAGCAGCGGATGCACATTGGCCCAGCCGCGGATGGCCAGCAGCACATCGTTGGAGTTTTCGCAGCGGTTGAACACATCCATGCTGTAGAAGTCGAAGTCCACAATGTGAATCTGCGGGTGATGCTGCCACAGTTCGTCCCGCAGCTGATCCACATAGTGGCTCCAGCCCCGGTGCATCATCAGCAGGTTTTCGCCGTAGAGATCCTCGATGCGCAGCTTCCTTTTCCCCGCCAGCGGATGCTGCACCGACACCGCGCAGCAGAACGGCCCCCGGCACAATTCCAGCCCCGCGCAGCCCCGCAGCGTCAGCAGGGTGTCGTCAAAGATGCCGCCCACCACGTCAATGTTACGGCCCAGGTTCCCGAGAATCTCCCGGGCGTTCTCCGGCGTGTTCTCAAAGGGGACAATCTGGAAGCGGATGTCCGGGCAGCGCTCGTTCACCCGGGACCACAATTCCATCAGCAGCTGAGCAGGCGTCATGGGCGATGAGCCGATGCGGATCACACTGCCCTCCTCCTGCATGGCGTTTTTCGCCCGGGTCACCGAGTCCCGGCAGTACTGGATCACATACCGGGCGTCCTGATACAGGCTTTGCCCGGCCTTCGTGAGGGTGAGGCCCCGGTGGCTGCGCTCGAACAGCTTCACCCCCAGGGATTCCTCCAGCAGGTTGATCTGCTTGATGACGGCGGTGGGCGTGATGTACGCTTCTCCGGCGGCCTTGCTGAAGCTGCCCGCGTCGGCCACGCGGAGGAAGGTTTCCAGCTGGGGATTGTACACGGGTCATCACGCTCCTTCTGATGGATATTGTATCCGAAAAGACCGCCGGTTTCAAGAAATCGCGGCAAATGTTACAACCTTTGGGTTCACACTGGTGAACCAACGCAGACTTCCGCCGCCGCGTCCGCCGCGCTATGATACAGGCGTCGGAGCGGAAGCCTCCGCAGCAGCATTCGTCCTCACGGACGCAGAAAGGAGTGTC
>JBJEUJ010000355.1:0-2681 GCA_051883775.1 Aristaeellaceae bacterium
AGAGGGCCATGCGGCCCTCTGGCGAGGGTCTGGGGCGAGAAGCCCCAGCGTCCCCCCCACTTCCACGCGCATTCAGCCTGACCGAAGGCGCACAACCCAATCGCGAGCCGGGTGCGGGTACTGCCCGCTTAGCCCTCGGTGATCTTGTGAATGTACACGCAGTCGGGCATGACCACCTTGGCGCCGCACAGGGACAGACCCTTCACGCCGTCGTCGAAGCCCTTCTCCCGGCGGTAGGCCTCAATCTTGGTGATCTGCTGGGCGAAGGTCACGCCGTCGGGGGTCATGGCGACGATCTCGTTGTTCAGGTCGTTGCTGATGTAGATGTCGAAGCCAGCGGCCCGGGCGATGGAGCCCTCCGCCAGACGCGCGTCGGACACCGCGCCGTTGCCGGTGACGAAGCGGTTGTCCATCAGCAGCTTCGCCTCCACGGAGGAGGGCACGATCAGCTTGCGGCCCGCGCGGGGAACGTTCTTGCCGTCCAGCGCGGTCTTGATGGAGACGATCAGGCCGTACACGCCGTCGGCGGGAATCGCACCCTCGCGGGTCGTACCCGCACCGGCGCGGATCACGCCCAGAATGTACTGCTCTGTGTCCTCGGCCAGCTTCCAGGCGGCGTTGCGCATGGCGGAATCCATCAGATCCGCGCTGGCCTGGGCCGCGTCCACATCGTTGATGTAGAAGTTGTAGTACGCGCCGTGGTCGATGGTCAGGGTGGTGTCGGTGCCGGAGAGCTGCTGGGGATCGTCAATGTCGGTGTAGGGGGTGTAGGGCTTGACGGTGATGTCCGCCAGGTTGTTGATGTGCACCGTGTCGCCCCACTGGGCAATGTCACCCTCGTAGTTGCGGTTGCACAGCGCGCCGAACACCAGCGCCTTGTGCAGATTCTCCTGCAGACGGGCGGACCAGACCTTGGGAATGAAGGAAGTAATGGCCATAATGCTGTTCTCCTTTCGTTGATGAAGGGCTCGTGAGGGATGGCGGGATCAGGCGCGGGCCAGTACGGCGCGCACGGCGTCCCAATTGGCGTTGATCTCCTCGGCGGACATGGCGGCCACGTCCTGACGGGTCAGCGCGCCGTGCAGGCTGGCTGGGGGCTGAATCACCGAGGCGGGCAGGCGCACGGGCTGGGCGAAGAAGGCCGCGTACTTCTCCCGGACGGGCGCGATGACCTCCTCCGCGTTCTGCAGTACGCCGCCGGTGATCACCAGACTGTCCGGGTCAATCTCCCGGGCCAGCAGGGTCACCGCCTTTTCGTTGGCCCCGGCGTCCAGCAGGGCCTGGCGGATGAGCTGCTGCTTCTCCGCGTCGGTGACGCTCTGCTGTTCCCGGGCCTTCCAGGCCTCGTATTCCGCCTGAAGCTGCTGCGCGTCGGCCTGCTGGGCGGAGAGCAGGGCCACCTGCTCCAGCAGCATGTCGCGCTCGGCGGTCACCTCCGCCAGGGTGGATGCGTCCGTGCGGGCAGCGTCGATCCCCGCCTTCAGGACGGTCACCGTCTCGCTGTGGGCCTGAATGATCTGCTCAATGACGCTGTCCTCCAGGTTCAGCTCCCTGAGCAGGCTGCGGGTGAGTGCCATGAATCATTGCTCCTTTCTGCATGAAAAATGGGCCGGTTTCCTTCGGCCCGCCGCGCAGATTCCTTTGCGCGGGTATGCAAAAGGGAGACGCGGTTCCTTGCGCCTCCCTTAATGCGATATGGAATGGGGGATCAAAGCCCCTGCCCCAGCGCCTCCGCCATGGCACGGGCGATGTCCTCCGCCCCGCCCAGAATGCCGTCTGACAGAAAGGGCCTGCCGGGCATGTGGCACGTGCCGTCATGGACGCAGGCCGCGTAGGGCAGGGGAGAGCCGATGCGCACCGTGTCCCCCTCCACGGCGTGGGCGATGCTGTCCATCAGCGCGCCGGTGTCCCTCACGGGCGCGCCGTAGCCGGACTGCAGCTGCCCAAGGACAAGCGCGACGGCGGTGCGGCCCGCGCCGTCCAGGGCGGAGGCGGCGTTGCGCTCAAGGCGCGCAGCGATCTCCGCGGCGTGGCTGATCAGCATGGGTCGGGCCCCTTTGCCAGCAGCGGGTCGATTTCCTCGGGCTGAATGTAGGGGTTCAGCTTCAGGGCCGTGCGGCGGTCGATGTCCTGCCGCATGCGGTAGATGTCCTCCACCGTCTCGGACTCGTTGGCAATGCACTGGCGGGGGAAGCGGATCGCCTCCGTGTCCACCCCCAGCAGGTGCAGAAGCGACTGCACGAAGCGGAACACCTGCCACTCGTAGCGGTCGGCCTTCAGGTGCAGGGAGGCGGTGGCTGCCCGGATGGCCACGTTGGTCAGGCTGCCGCCGGTGAGGGCGTCCATGTCCAGGGCCATGAAGTCCCGGTACAGCGCCTTTTCCAGCAGGCGCAGGGCGGTCTCCCGGGCAGCGTAGGGCACCTCGATGGTGTGGGGCTCGGCGGTGGCGGAGGCCCCGGTGCCGTCGGACAGGTTTGCCACGGCCTTGATGCGGTTGATCTCCTCCAGCATCCGGGCGATGTCCTCGGTGGTGCCGCCGAAGTTGTTCAGCACCCAGTAGACATCGTTGGCCCGGTCCAGGTTATCCGCAAAGTCGGAGAGGATGTTGTCGTAGGCGTCGATCTTGGCCTTGATGGCGGGGGTGAACTCCGACTGATGCTCGCTGTTGGCCCACAGGGGCA
>JBJEUJ010000355.1:2781-5988 GCA_051883775.1 Aristaeellaceae bacterium
GGCCACCACTTGTACAGGAAGGTGGCGATCTTGTTGTGCTTCTCCGCCCGCTCCTGATAGCACCTGACCGGATAGCCCCTGCTGCGGATCTCCCGGGCCAGGTAGCCCTTGTCGCCGTTGGTTTCCACGTGGATGGGGGTGCAGCCCAGCTGCGCGCACAGGCCCAGGATCTCCTCCAGCACGCTGTCCACATGCCCGTGCCACAGCCGCCCGTACAGGTACACCCTGTCGCCGTCGCGCTTGCCGCAGCTGAGCGCAGTGTAATCGCTGCCGCCGTAGGCCGCGTCCAGGTGGGCAACGCCGCCCTGCAGGCAGGAAGCGTCCTCCGCCCAGGCGGGCTCGCCGGTGAAGAGCGCGTCCTCCGAGGCCATGTGCCGCAGCTCGTAGTTGGCGGCGAAGAGGGAGGGCGGCATGGAACGGCGCAGGGCGTCCACCTGGCTGCGGCTGAGCAGGCGGGTGCGGCGGACGTCCCAGCGCTGGGGGTTGGGCATGAGGCTGATGGCGTCGTCCCGGTGCCAGGGGGTGCCGGCATTGATGATGCGCCCGCCGGGGTTGCGGATGTTTTGAAGCTCCCGGTAGACGCTGCAGGTGTAGGCCCGCTCCGCCGGGCTGAGGCGGTCCTGCAGGTTCACGATGTCGTCGGTGACGATCAGGTCGGCATGCTTGCCGGTGAGGCTGCCGCGGATGCCCTGGCCCAGCAGCTGGGCCGCGCCCCGGGGTGCGGTATAGCAGTCGGCGGTGAGGGTGAACTGGTCGCTGCGCAAAAGCTGCACGGGGCGGCCCCACAGCCGGGCGGAGAGGGCCTGCATGGCGTCCGCGCGGAGCATGGCCTTCACCTGGCGGAGCACCTCGGTCACGTCGCTGTCCGTCTTGCGCAGGAAGATGGTGTTCCGCTCCGGGTACACGATCAGCCCGATGGCCAGCGCGCAGCAAAGGCACGTGGTCTTGTAGCTGCCCCGGTGGGCCAGCAGGGTCATGTCCTTTTCGCCCAGGAGCATCTGCCGGATCCACCGGCCGTGGGGCTCGTCCCGCAGCCTGTCCGCGCCGCACCAGCGGGCCACCCGGGCGGGCTGGTTCACCAGCAGGGACAGCGCCTCACGATCCACGATGGTTTTCCGCCTTCAGCTCCGCCAGGGCCTCGTGGATCATCGCGGCGATCTCCGCCTTGGGCTGGCTTTCCGCCTCCTTCTCGGTGAACAGCCCGTAGCGCTTGCCCAGCAGCTCCGCCGCGCGGCTGCGCTCGGAAACCTTGGGCGGCAGCTGGATGGATTCCTCCCCCCCGGCGCCCTTGCGGGTGGCGGTCTCGGTCATGGTGCCGCGCATGATCTGCGTGATGGTGACCAGCACCTCCTCGGGGGTGGCAACGTCGGGCTGGTCGCAGGTGTTGGTGGACATGTCCTTCCTCCTTTCCGGTATGAAAAATGCGCCCGGTGTTCCGGACGCATGGGCGGCGCGGGGTTCCTGTTCCCTCTTGCCGCGATACCACAATATCACGGAAGGGTGTGCAGGCGCAATGCAATGCGTGTGCCTCTTTGTGCACAGGGTGTGCAGTCATTATGCACGCGATGTGCCGTTCAGGCTGCGCAGGAAGGCGTTGCGCATTCGGCATACGTAGCGGTCGCTGAGATGCACGGCCTCGGCGGCCTGCTCGTCCGTCTCCCCCGCCAGATAATACCGCTGCAGCACCACCAGCAGCCGGAAATCGCTGACCTGGGCCAGGGCCGCGTCCACCTGGGGCTTCAATAAGGCCAGCTCCTCCCGCTTGCGCCGGGCATAGGCCTCCAGCCCCTCCGCCAGCTGAATGGCCGCACTGGTGGGATCGTTGGTGCCCCGGAGGCTGTCATAGCGCTGGGTCATCACACCGCTGGGCCGCCCCGTGCGCTCCACCTGGCGCAGCTGCTGCTCCAGGGCGGTCAGCTCAATCATCAGCGAACGGTAGCGCTTCAGCGCCTGTACGGTATTCATCTGCATCCCCCTCCTTATAAGAGAACGTTCGTTCTACAGTGGGCATCATAACACGTAAAAAAGTAATTGTCAAGCATCAAAACGCTTGCAATTACGGAAAAACCGGCGTATACTATGAATGAGGTGAAACGCATGTTCGCAGAGCAGATGCGCCTGATCCGCCAGAGGCGCGGCATGACCCAGCAGGCGCTGGCAGAGGCGCTGGGGGTATCCACCAGTGCGGTGCAGAAGTGGGAGCGGGGCCAGTCCGAGCCCAACACCAGAACCCTGCAAAGGATGGCGGACCTGTTCGGCGTGTCCCTGGACGAGCTGTGCGACCATCCCGCGCCGGAAACCAACGTGACGGTCATGACCCGCGCCCTGCGGCAGATGACCCCGGAGGAACAGGAGAAGCTGATCGCCGTGGGCCGTGCGCTGTTCCGCCACGCCTTCAGAGAGGGGGACGGGAAGTGATCCGCCGTCCTGACTATGACCGGGCGGCGACGGCAGCCTGCCGGGTGCTGGTGCGCCTGCAGGTGAATACCCTGCCCGTGCGCCCGATGGAGATCCTCCGCCGCTGCCGGGACACGTACCTGTGCACCTTCGACCAGGCGGCGGAGGTGATGAACCTGCCGGAGGATGCGCTGGACCGCCTGTGCGCAGGGGCGGACGCCTTTACCGTCCGCGCGGAGGAGGGCGGCCGCCAGGGCTATGTGGTCTGCTACCGGGCCGGAGGCAATCCGGCGCGGCTGAACTTCACCCTGGCCCATGAGCTGGGGCACATTGTGCTGCATCACCAGGAAACGGGCCCTGCGGAGGAGGCGGAGGCCGATTGCTTCGCCTCCCACCTGCTCTGCCCGGAGGTTGTTGTGCAGTGCGCCGCCTGCCGCAGCGCGGAGATGCTGGCGCATCTGTGCTATATCTCACGTCCCGCGGCGGAGAGGGCCATGGCGCGGGCCCAATGCCATGTAGAGGAGGAACTTCGCCGACAGGTGACAGAGCTGCTGCTCCCGGCAGTCCTGGCGGATACGGGACGGATGTCCCGCATGGCGAACGAAAAACAATGCCGACAGGCAAATAAAGCATTCTATGCCGAATGATGACGATCCATGCAGGAATCACGTTCACACTTTGAAAAAGAATCAAAAAAAGTGAAAAAAGTTTGCAAAAAGGTGTTGACAAAAGATCGAATAGGTGATATTATGTTCAAGCTGACTCGCGAGAGCGAGCGGCACCGAACCTTGAAAACGATACAGAAACAAC
>JBJEUJ010000356.1:0-5964 GCA_051883775.1 Aristaeellaceae bacterium
CCATGTTGGTGGTGTTCAGCGCCTGCATGGTCTGGCTGGCCACCTGGCCGATGCTTTCGCCGGTGATGAGCGCCTCGCACTGCTCCTGCCGGGCCACCCGCTCGGCAATGCGCATCATGAAGCGCCGCATGATCAGCGTGGTGTACTCCTCGGGGCACTTCTCATGGATTTCCATCTGAATATGGGTGAAGGGCACCACGTGCACCCGGACGCCGCAGCAGCTCTCCGACAGAATTCGCGCCAGGTCCAGCACCTTTTCCTTGGCCCGGTCGGAGGTGTAGGGGTAGCTGTGGAAGTGCACGGCGTTGATGCGTACGCCCCGCTTGGCGATCATCCATCCGGCCACGGGGCTGTCGATGCCGCCGGAGAGCAGCAGCGTCGCCCGGCCGCCGGTACCCACGGGCATGCCACCCACCGCCATGATCACCTTGACGTACAGGTAGCACCTGTCGCGGATTTCCACGTTCACCACATGCTGCGGGTTGTGCACATCCACGGACAGCTCCGGATGGGCCTGAAGAATCTGATAGCCCATCTCCATGCCGATGGCCGGGGAATCCAGGGGGTACTGCTTGTCCGAGCGGCGGGCCACTACCTTGAAGGTGCCCGTCAGCCCTTCAGTCATGCGGACGGCCCGGGCGCAGATGGCGTCGAAGTCGCCCTTGTCCATCTCCACCGCGGGACACACGCTGTGCACGCCAAAGACCTTCGTCACCCGGCGGATGCACTCCTCCATATCGTCAAAGCCGCTGACGAAGATGCGGCCGTCATGCAGCCAGACCTCGCCGTGGAGCGGGGCCACCGCGTGCTTCACCCGCTTGACCAGCGCCCGCATGAAAACGGGGCGGTTCAGCCCCTTGAGAAAAATTTCGCCGTAGCGAACCAGCAGCAGCTCTCGCACAGAGCGTCTCTCCTTTACGCTGCCTCAGCGGCGGACATAGCGCCGCAGCAGCCCATAATGCCTGATTGCCGCGTCGGCGGCGTAGTCGATGTCCTCCATGGTGGTGTCCGGGCAGAGGCTGAAGCGCAGCGCGCTGTCCTTCACATCCGCCGGGAGGCCCATGGCCGTCAGCACGCCGGAAAACTTCTGCTTGCGGCTGGCGCAGGCGGAACCGGCGCTGACGTAGACCCCGTCCCCCTCCAGGGCAAAAAGCATGGTCTGGGAACGGACGGGGGGCAGGCTCACGTTGAGGATGTGGGGCGCGCTGGCGGGGTCGTCCAGGGCGGGGCCGTTGAGCACCGCCTCGGGAATCGCTTCATGCAGCCGCTGCCAGAGATGCGCCTTGCAGGCCCGCATTCTCTCCGGGCCGTCGGCGGGATAGGTGCGCACGGCCTCCCCCAGGCCGATGATGCCCACGGTGTTCTCCGTGCCGGAGCGGTAGCCCTCCTCCTGCCCGCCGCCAAAGACGATGGGGCTCAGCTTGTGGCTTTTCTGCACGATCAGCCCGCCCACGCCCTTGCAGGCGTGAATCTTGTGCCCGCTGAAGGCGTAGGACTGGATGCCCAGACGGCCAAAATTCACCGGAACGCGCAGGAAGCCCTGCACGCCGTCCACATGAATGGCAGCGTCAGGGCAGCATTGCTTGCGCAGGGCGGCGATTTCCTCCAGGGGCTGAATCGCGCCGCTCTCGTTGTTCACCTGCATCACGCAGATCAGCCGCACCGTGTCGTCCAGCATGGCCGTCAGGGCGGACAAGTCCGCCACGCCCCGCCTGTCCACGGGGATCATATCGACCCTGTGGCCCAGCCGCTCCGCCTCCTGGGCGCACTGCAGCACCGCCGGATGCTCCACCGAGAGCATCAGCACCCGTCCGGGCTTGCGCACCGTGCGCAGGTGCCCGAGGATGGCGATGTTGTCCGCCTCGGTGCCCCCGGAGGTGAAGATCAGCCGCTGGCCCGGCGCGCCCGCTGCCTTCAGGCAGTCCTCCCGGGCTGCGGAAAGCAGCTTCTCCGTCTCCAGGGCGGGGCGGTAGAGGGAGGAGGGGTTGTGCCAGTGGACAGTCAGGGCGTCCTGCATGGCGCGCACCACCGCAGCCGAGGGCCGGGTGGTGGCGCTGTTGTCCAGATAGACTTCCATCCCTTACTCCTGCCAGGCGCCGCGGGGCAGATAATGCTTGATGTACTCCACCATGTCCTCGCTGGGCTCAATGATGATGATGCGCTTGTTGGCGTCCTTCTGGAAGTAGAAGTAGTACAGCTCCGCGCCCCGGTTGAGGAACCAGTTGTCCTTGCGCACGCCGGGCATGGAGATGTAGCGCTGGAAGGCGGGGCTGCTGACCTTGCCGAAGGCGTCCACGCGGTTGACCTTCAGGCTGCCCAGGCTCTTGCGCTTCCTGTTGTTGAACACCATGGCGAAGTCCATGTCGCCGTTGGTGAAGGTGTACTCATAGTCCGTGCGCAGCCGGTCGCGGAAGAGGAACAGCACCACCGCGATGCCGATGTTGATCAGCGTCACCACCAGCTGGGGCACGGAGAAGGCGTAGAACAGGAACTGCAGGTTGAACAAACCCATCAGGCCGGACAGAATCATCACGACCATGGACAGCACAAACAGAATCTCGTTGACCACTTTGTTCTTCTTGACCACGATTTCTTCCAGGAAACGATCCATGACTTCATTCCTCCGTATTGTATTGATCGGATAACCTCCGGGATCACAAAAGGATAAAGATCAGCGCGCACATCAGCCCCACCAGCGCGCCGCCCAGCACCTCCACCTTGGTGTGGCCCACCAGCTCCTTCAGGTCGTCGTCGGCAATCTGTTCCCCGTTGATGAGCACCTTGCGGAGAATCTCGTTGATCACCTGACCCTGGTTGCCGGTCTCCTTGCGCACGCCGGTGGCGTCGTACATGACCACCGCCGCTACGATGAAGCTCAGCGCGAACACCGAGGTGTTGAAGCCCTCCAGCGCGCCGATCATGATCGTCAGGGATACCACGAAGGCCGTGTGGGAGGAAGGCATGCCGCCGCTGCCGAAAAACCGGCCCCAGTCAATCTTCTTTTCCACCAGCCAGTAGGTGGGTATCTTGATGGCCTGGGCTACGAACCACGCTGTGATGGCGCACAGCAGCGCGCGATTGGAAAAAATCTCCGCAACGTTATGCAAATCATCACCTTCCCCATCCCTGTGATAAGCTCCCTTTATTGTACCCTCAACAGGGTACTTTGCGCAAGGTCTTTCAAAAAATTCATGGATTCGCCAAAAATGCCGAGGGCTTCCACCGCCAGGCGGATATGCTCCCGGGCGTCGCGCCGGGTCTGCTCCACCCCCACGGCCGCAACCCACGTCAGCTTCCCCATCGCTGCATCCATGCCCGTGTTCTTGCCCAGGAGCGCCGCGTCGCCCTCCACGTCCAGCAGGTCGTCCACCATCTGGAAGGCCATGCCCAGGTGATAGCCGTAGGCGATGCCCGCCCGCAGCTGCTCCTCCGTGGCCCCGGCCAGGATCAGCCCGGCCTCCAGGGGCGCGGTCAGCAGATCGGCGGTCTTGTGGGCATGGATGTAGCTCACCCGCTGGACCGTGGGCTCCGTGCCCTCCTCGGTCACGTCCACGGTCTGCCCCGCCACCATGCCGGTCACGCCGGCCCGGCGGGCAATGGCCTCCGCCGCCCGGGTTCCCCGCATTTCGCCCATCCGGCAGGCCGCCCGCAGCATCAGCTCCATCGCCGCGCTCAGCAGCCCGTCCCCCGCCAGGATAGCCAGCCCTTCGCCGTACACCCTGTGGTTGGTGGGCTTGCCCCGGCGCAGATCATCGTTGTCCATGGCGGGCAGGTCGTCGTGAATCAGGCTGTAGGTGTGGATCATCTCCAGCGCGCAGGCAAAGGGCAGCGCCTCCTCCAGCCTGCCGCCCGCCATGTCGCAGGCCGCCAGCATAAGCACCGGCCGCAACCGCTTGCCCCCCGCCGTCAGGGAGTAGTCCATAGCCGACAGGAGCCGCTCGGGAATCTCCCCCAGCCCCGCCAGAAGCCGGGGCAGCGCTTCCTCCACCATGGCCTGATAGGCCCCGTAGGTTCTCATACGTCCTCCTCCAGGGGGATTTCCTCCTCCCCGCCCTCCGCGCCCTTGCGCAGCACCGTCAGCCGCTGGGTGGCCTCCGCCAGCTCCTTCTCCATCGCGGCGATCATCTGCATGCCTTCCTCATAGCGTTTCAGGGAGGTCTCAATGCTCATGCCGCCCTGCTCCAGCTGGCCGATCAGCCCTTCCACCGCCGCCAGCTGCTCCTCCAGGGTCAGCTTCTTTTTCGCTGCCATGCTCAATCCTCCTCATGCCGCACCCGCACCGCGCCGTCGCGGAAGTGCAGCGTCATGCGCGGGGACGCCATCGCCGCGTCCCTCGTGGCGATCACCCTGTCCCCGTCCGTCACCAGGGCGTAGCCCCGATCCAGCACCCGCCGGGGATCGAGGGTCTCCAGCCGCGCCCTGTCCCGGGCCAGCTGCTGCCGCCGAATCTCCAGTGCGCCGTCCATGGCGTGATCCAGCCGGAGGCGCAGCACACGCAGCTTCGGCGCGGCCTCCGTCAGCGGACGCTCCACCGTCCGCTCCAGCCGGTCCCGGCACTGCGCCAGCCGATGGGCCGCTTCCCGCAGCCGCATTTCCGGGCTTGCCGCCGTCAGCCGCCGGGCCAGATACGCTACCTGCCGGGCCTTGTCCGTCAGCATGGCGTCCATGGCCTTGGTCAGATGCCGTCGCACCATGCGCAGGCCCTCCAGCAGCTCCGAGCGGTCCGGCACCGCGAGCTCCGCCGCGTTGGAGGGCGTGGCCGCCCGCACGTCCGCCACGAAGTCCGCGATGGTGAAGTCCGTCTCGTGCCCCACGGCGGAAATCACCGGCACGGGGCTGTCCGCAATGGCCCGGGCGACGATTTCCTCATTGAACGCCCACAGATCCTCCATGGAGCCGCCGCCACGCCCGGCGATGATGACCTCCACCCCCGGCAGCCCCCCCGCCCGGCGGATGGCCGAGGCGATCTCCTCCGCCGCGCCCTCGCCCTGCACCTGCACCGGCAAAAGCACCAGCGGCACGCCGGGATCCCGGGCCGCAGCCACGCGGCGGATATCCTGCAATACCGCGCCGGTGCGGGAGGTGACCACCGCGATTTTCTTCGGCCGCAGGGGCAGGGGCTTTTTCCGCGCAGGGTCGAACAGGCCCTCCGCCGCCAGACGGGCCTTCAGCGCCTCAAACTGCTGATACAGCCCGCCCACGCCGTCCGGCCGCATGTTCTCGGCATAGAACTGATACGTGCCCGATGCCGTGTACAGGCTGACGCTGCCCGAGAGCACCACCACCATGCCGTCCCGGGGACGCAGGCTCATGCGCATGGCGTTCTGCCGGAACATCACGCAGGCGATGCGGGCCTGGTCATCCTTGAGGGTGAAGTACCAGTGGCCCGAGGAATGGGCCTTGAAATTGCTGATTTCCCCACGGATGCGCAGGCTGCGCAGCATGGGATCCGCCGCCAGGGACCGGCGGACGTACTCGTTCAGGTCGCTGACCTGCAGAATCCAGTCCGGCACGTTACTTTCCGGCCCTTTCGGCGGCCTCCACCGTGTTCTCCAGCAGCATGGTGATGGTCATGCGGCCCACGCCGCCCGGCACCGGGGTAATCCACCCGGCAACCTCCTTCACCCCGTCGAAGTCCACGTCGCCCACCACCTTGCCGTCCACCCGGTTGATGCCCACGTCAATGACGATGGCCCCGGGCTTGACCATATCGGCGGTGATCATCCTCGGCCGGCCCACCGCCGCCACCAGGATGTCCGCCCGCCGGGTGTGCGCCGCAAGATCCGCCGTGCGGCTGTGGCAGACGGTCACGGTGCAGTTCTCCTGGAGCAGCAGCATGGCCATGGGCTTGCCCACGATGTTGCTGCGGCCCACCACCACGGCCTCCTTGCCGGAAAGGTCAACGCCCGTGCGGCGGATCATCTCCAGCGCGCCCTTGGGGGTGCAGGCCACCACGCCGGGCAG
>JBJEUJ010000357.1:0-5947 GCA_051883775.1 Aristaeellaceae bacterium
CCACCCGGAGCAGGAGCGCAGCGGCATGGGCTTTGCGGTAATGCAGACCTTCATGGATGAGCTGCAGGTGGATTCCGCACCCGGCAAGGGCACCACCGTCCGCATGCGCAAGCGCATCCATGCAGGAGGCTCCCTGTGATGGCCCGGGCGGAATTCTCCGACGACCTGGCCCAGGCGCGCCTGCACGGAAGGGAGGCCGTTGCAGCGCTGGCGGAGGAGCATCTGCCGCTGGTGGCGGCCATGGTCAGACGCTTCCCCTGGTACGGGCGGGAGAAGGAGGAACTGTACCAGCAGGGCTGCGTGGGGCTGATGAAGGCCATGGCGCGCTACGACCCGGCCTACGGGACGACCTTCGCCACCTATGCCGCAGCCATGATCCTGGGCGAAATGCGCATGCTCTGCCGCAACGACGCGCCCGTGCATATCCCCCGCCGGGACAGGGAGCTGCGCAGCCGCGTCCGGCGGGCGGAAAGGATGCTGACACAGCACCTGGGCCGTGATCCCACCGTGCAGGAGCTGGCCTCGACCCTGCGCATGGATGCGGCCGAGCTGATGCTGGCCATGGAGGACGTGTCCGTGACCTCCATGGATGCTGTGCCTGCAAGCGGCGGACACACCCTGGCGGAGCTGCTGCCGGAGCAGGACAACTGGCTGGACAGGCTGCTCCTGCGGGACATCCTATCCCGCCTGCCCCGGGAGGATCAGCGGCTGCTGCTGATGCGCTACCGCCTCGGCAAAACCCAGGCGGAAACGGCCCGGGCCATGGGCATGACCCAGGTGCAGGTCAGCCGGAGGGAATCCGCCGTGAAGGCGGCGCTGCGGGAGGCGTGGACAAAGGAATAGCCAAGGAAAAAGCCATGCGCCTGATGAACGAGGGCGCATGGCTTTTGTCATATGCATATCGCTGGCTTATCCGTTGACGAGGGGTAGAATCTCCTCCTGCACCAGGGTGGCGACGCTGTCCGGATCCATATGGCGGTGCTTCACGCCGTTGATGCGCACGCAGGGGCCGTTTGCACATTCCCCCATGCAGAAGGTGTCGGAGACCTCCACCTGTGCCGCGACGCCCGCCTGCTTCAATGCCTTCTGCAGCGCCATGCGGGTATCGCTGCTCCCGTACATGCTGCAGGACATGCCGGTGCAGATGCTGACCTTGACCATGGCTGCCATCCTCCTGTCCACTGTTGGAATGCCGTCAGGCGATCTCCAGGGCGATTTCCATCATCTTGGTGAAGCTCTTCTGCCTTTCCTCGGCGCTGAGCTCCTCGCCGGTGAAGGGGTTGTCGGAGATGGTGCAGATGGCCAGGGCATTCTTGCCCGCGCGGGCGGCGTTCATGTACAGCGCCGCGGCCTCCATCTCCACCGCCAGCACGCCCAGCTTCTGCAGCTTCGCGCCTGCGCCGGACTCGTCGTAGAAAATGTCGGAGGAATACAGCGCGCCGGGCACGGGAACCTGTCCCAGCCGCTTGCCGGCCTCCATGGCCCGGCTCAGCAGCTCCCAGGAGCAGCAGGGCGCAACGTTGCCCTCAAAGCCGTACTGCCTGCCAAAGTTGGAATTGGTGTACGCGCTCATGCCCAGCACGATGTCCCGCACCTTCAGCCGCTGATCCAGCATGCCGGCGGTGCCCACGCGGATGATGTTCTCCACGCCGTAGAAGTTGAACAGCTCATAGGAATAGATGCCGATGGAGGGCATGCCCATGCCGCTGGCCATGACGGACACCCGCTTGCCCTTGTACAGCCCGGTATAGCCCTGCACGCCGCGGACGTTGTTGACCAGCACCGGGTCGGTCAGGAAGTTTTCAGCGATGAACTGGGAGCGGAGCGGATCGCCGGGCATCAGCACGGTGGGGGCGAAATCGCCTGCCTTGGCGGTGATATGGGGAGTGGGAATGCTGCTCATGGTCGGATACCCCTTTCTTGCAGATGAATCGCTTGCTGTTCCTCTATTGTACACGAACTTGCCCGGTTTGTACAGCCCGCATGGCGAATGTTTCCGGCATGCCGCGCCTTGACAGACGCTGACGCTTCTTCTACAATGGTGTCATAAGCGCATGGGAGGCATCAGCATGAACGACCGCTTTCTACCCGTTACCCCGGAGGAAATGCATGCCCTTGGCTGGGACGTGCCGGACTTTGTCTACGTATGCGGCGACGCGTATGTGGATCATCCCTCCTTCGGCCATGCCATCATCAGCAGAATTCTGGAGCAGGCAGGGTATCGGGTGGCCATGCTGTGCCTGCCGCCCTGGCAGAACGACAGCGCCTTCAGGCGCTTCGGCCGACCCCGCCTGGGCTTTCTGGTGACCGCCGGGGTGATCGACAGCATGGTCAACCATTACACCGTGGCGAAAAAGCGCCGCCAGGAGGACGCCTATGCCCCCGGCGGCAAGGCCGGTATGCGCCCGGACCGGGCCACGGTGGTCTACTGCAACCGCATTCGCCAGGCGTACAAGGATGTGCCGATCCTCATCGGCGGGGTGGAGGCCAGCCTGCGCCGCTTCTCCCACTACGATTACTGGGACGATAAGGTGCGCCACTCCATCCTGGTGGATTCCGGGGCCACGCTGCTGATGTACGGCATGGGGGAAACCTCCATCATCCAGTGTGCCAACTGGGTGGCCGACGGCATGAATCCCGCCGAGCTGAGCAGGCTCCGCGGCGTATGCTACATGAGCAAAACGCCGGACTCCTCCTGCATCCTGCTGCCCAGCCACGCCGAGGTAGCCACGGACAAGCGCCGCTACGCCGAGGCCTTCCTCACCCAGTACGAGGAGCAGGACCCCATCCGTGGCCGCCGCATGTGCCAGCAGCAGGATACCGACCGCTATCTGATCCAGAACGAGCCCTCCCTGCCCCTGAGCCGGGAGGCTCTTGACGCCGTATACGACCTGCCCTACACCCGCCGCTGGCACCCCATGTATGACAAGGAGGGCGGCGTGCCCGCCCTGCAGGAGGTGGAGTTCTCCATCGCATCCACCAGGGGGTGCTTCGGCTCCTGCAGCTTCTGCGCCATTACCTTCCATCAGGGGCGGATCATCCAGTCCCGCAGCCCGGAATCCATCGTGAAGGAAGGAAAGCTCCTCACCACCCTGCCCAATTTCAAGGGCTATATCCATGATGTGGGCGGGCCCACCGCCAACTTCCGCCTGCCCTCCTGCCAGAAGCAGCTCAAATCCGGCACCTGCAAAAACCGCCAGTGCCTCTATCCCACGCCCTGCAGGAACATGACCGTCTCCCACAGGGAGCTGGTGGACGTGCTGCGCCAGCTGCGGGCGCTGCCCAGGGTGAAGAAGGTGTTCATCCGCTCCGGTCTCAGATATGACTACATCATGGCGGACAAGGATCCCACCTTCCTGCGGGAACTGTGCAAGCACCACATTTCCGGCCAGCTGAAGGTGGCCCCGGAGCATGTCTGCCCCTATGTGCTGGATCGCATGGGCAAGCCCCGCCGGGAGGTCTACGACGCCTTCTGCCAGCGGTACCGGGAGGTCAACGATCGCCTGGGGCAAAAGCAGTACCTTGTCCCCTACCTGATGAGCAGCCATCCCGGCAGCGATCTGAACGCCGCCATTGAGCTGGCCTGCTACCTGCGGGACATCGGCTTCTATCCCGAGCAGGTGCAGGACTTCTACCCCACCCCGGGCACCCTGTCCACCTGCATGTTCTATACCGGCCTGGATCCCCGGACGATGCAGCCCGTCTACGTGGCCCGCGCACCGGAGGAGAAGGCCATGCAGCGGGCGCTGATGCAGTTCCGCGCGCCGAGAAACCAGCCCCTGGTGCGCAAGGCCCTGCGCCTGGCCGGGCGGGAGGACCTCATCGGCTACGGCCGGCAGTGCCTGGTACCGCCGGGGGAAGCGCGGCCTCCCCGGACGGCGGAGCATCGGGCCCGTCCTGCCGGGAAGGGCGCAGACCGCACGCCCCGCGCAAGGCAGGACAAGGGGCGCAAGGCAGGTACCTCCCGGCGGCGCGGATGAAGGAACCACACACCGGACTTACGCCATGGCAGGGAATGCGGATGACAGTCCCTGAAGCGGTCTGCGCGTATGCGGCGGCAACCTGATCAACAAGATTGCAGCGACCTGCAAATCAAGGTTGCAACCATGGTTGCCGCCACCACTATATACTACGTATATAGGTACAGGTGCACGTATGTCATCCGGGGAGAAGGGGAAAGGCAAAAGAGCCTGCCTTTCCCCCCTTCCACCGGATAACATGACATACCGCCCCGCGTAAATCAGGTCAAAGAACGCAAGGAGGATTCCTCCCTGCAGCGCAGATGAAGATGAAAACACCGGGCTGAGCCTGAAACCCAGGTGAAGGCCAAGTGTTGCCGCAACCTTCAAAACAAGGTTGCAACAAATTGTGGCGGCAACCACTATATACTACGTATATAGGGACAGGTGCACGTATGTCATCCGGGGAGAAGGGGAAAGGCAAAAGAGCCTGCCTTTCCCCCCTTCCGCCGGATAACATGACATACCGCCCGGGAAGGAACAGAGGGAAGAACAGGCTTGCTGAAGGGCGTCAGGATGTGCGCGGCACGATGGCGCAAGGCGCTGAGCATGTTTCTCACGACCTGCAAAACAAGGTGCTGAGAATGTTCTCGCAACCTTCAAAATCAAGGTGGAGAGAAGACTCTCACGACCTCTATATAAATATAGAGTGGTGAGAAAGAAAGACGGACAGAGTGAAGTGTGCCAGGGCCAGGGGAAAGGGGATGCAACCACCCCTTCCCCGCCCTGACACACCACCCCTTCACAGGAACGCTCAGAAGGGGCCTGTGAGCCTTTGCGCCTGTCAGGTGGATCATATACGAAAAGCCCCCCGGACGGCCTGACAGGCCCTCCTGAGGGGCAGGAAACACGATGGATTCATCTTCGGCGCGTTTATCCCTGCATGGGGAGCATCATCCGCCGCAGCAGCACCTCGGCCAGGCTGTCCCACTCCTGCAGGTCGGCCAGCACAATGCTGCCATAGGGCGCGTCCAGCAGCACCTCCACCGCCCGGCGGTACTGATCCAGAATGCCCAGGAGCACGGACGCCTGATGCTCCTGGTTTTTTTGCGCGCATGAAAGGAGATACATGGCTGCCTCATACCAGCAGCGGCTGAGCAGGTGCAGCGTCATGGCGGCTGTGCCTGCCGTAACGGGCATCAGCGCCTCCGCCACCTGCCCCGCGTCGATCTCACGCTCCAGCAGGGGCAGGAAGGCATTTTCGAGGGCCTCGCTGTAGCACAGGCGCATGGAACGCCCCTCCTGCCGGGAAAGAAGCGGCAGCAGCATGGCCAGGAACGGGCGATCCTCCTTGCGCATGGGGATGAAGCAGCGCAGCACCGTATTCACCCGCGTCATGGGATCCACCAGCAGGGACAGGGCTTCCTCCGCCTTTGCGGCGGCGGCTTCCGCTCGGGAGGTGAACAGGCTCTCCAGCAGGGCTTCCTTGCTGGCAAAGTGATGGTAGAAGCCTCCCTTGCTCACATGCAGCACATCCAGGATGTCCTGCACGCTGGTTGCGTCGTAGCCCTTGACGCAGAACAGCCTCTCCGCCACCGCCAGCATTTCCTGCTTCTTTTCCTCGCCCTTGCGCACCGCCCGTTCACCCCTGCTTCACTTCATTTTCACAGCAGGTATAGTTTACCCCATTTGCGCCTGCAAGTCAATCACCATGGCCCGTGGCGCGCTGGATCAGCTTGACCAGCTCCACCAGGGGGATGATGCTCACCGCCAGCAGCAATGCAACCAGGTATTCCACCAGGGAGATGGAGGTAAAGCCGAACAGGGTCTTCAGGGAGGGCACGTAGATCACCGCCGTGGTCAGGGCCAGGGCTGCCGCCGCGCCGCCCCAGAGCCAGGGGTTCTGCTTCCTCAGCGTGAAGATGCTGCCCCTGCGGGAGCGCATGTTGAAGCTCTGGAAGATTTCCGCCATGGACATGGTCAGGAAG
>JBJEUJ010000358.1:0-5922 GCA_051883775.1 Aristaeellaceae bacterium
GGACAAGCAGGCCGCCATGCAGATCGACGGCAGCTGGTTTGCCAACACCCTGCCGGAGGGCAGCATGGACACCACCATCGTCATGCCCTTCCCGGCCTGCTCGGAGCAGGCTGATCCCACGGCGTACATTGGCGGCGTGTCGATGGGCTTCTACCTGACCCGGCGGGCCTGGGAGGATCCCCGGCGGCGGGACGCGGCGGTGGCGCTGCTGGCCTTCCTGACGCAGGAGGACAGCCGGCGGAGCCTGGCAGGGGAGCAGCTGAGCGGCAGGCTCCTTGCCTCGGTGGAGGCGCTGACCGCCCCGGGCAACCGGATGCTCAGCCCCCTGCAGGACGACATGAACAAGGAAGCCCGGGAGAAGTGGCTGCTGGGGTGCATCGCGTCCATCGCGGAGGGCTCCATGACGGCGGAGGAATGCTGGGAGCGGGTGATGGCGCTTTCACCATTTGCGCAATGAGGGGAGGGTCAACATGTACCGCGTGGTGCTGGTGGATGACGAGCGGCTGATCCTGGAGGGGCTGTCCCGGGTGATCGCCTGGGGCGAGATGGGCTGCACTGTGGTGGGCACGGCCTCGGACGGGCAGGAGGGCCTGACGCTAATCCGACGGGAGCAGCCCCACATGGTGCTCACGGACATCCGCATGCCCAACATGGACGGCCTGACCATGCTGGCCGCGCTGCACAGCGAGTTCCCGCAGATGCAGATGACCGTGCTGACGGCCTACCGGGACTTCGACTACGCCCAGAAGGCGCTGCACCTGGGGGTGTGCCGGTATCTGCTCAAGCCCAGTCGCATGGACGAGCTGAACGAGGCCATCCGCACCATGGCCCGGCGGCTGGACGGCGCAGCCCAGGAAGCAGCCCCGGCGGCGGAGCCGGAGAGCGGCACGGCGGCGGAGGCGGGGAGCTTCATTGTCAACGCGGCGCTCAAGTACATGCGGGAGCACTGCACCGAGCATCTGAACCTCAGCGATGTGGCGGAGCATGTGTACGTCAGCCAGTGGCACCTGTCCAAGCTGATCAACCGCCACACCGGGCAGAGCTTCCTGGATCTGCTGGGGAACATGCGCATGGAGCGGGCCAAGCCCCTGCTGGCCGACCCATCCCTGCGGATTCACGCCATCGCCGAGGAGCTGGGCTACAACGACGTGGCCCACTTCTCCAAGACCTTCAAGCGCATTGTGGGCAAGACCCCCGGCGAATACCGGGCCACCCTGGACGCCGAAGGGCTGCACGGCAGCCGCTGACCGGCCGCAAAAAAAACGCGCCCCCTGACGTGCATGATGCGTCAGGGGGCGCGCTGGCGTTACGGGGCGGGGGAGGCCACCTCCTCCCGCCGGACGCGGAAGAGCAGGTGGGGCATATCCATGTTGTAGTAATGCTTGATGAAGGCCTTGCAGGGGGTCATGCCGTTGCGCCGGGCCACGGCCTGGGAGGCGGCATTGGTGTCGCGGATGATGGAATACACCTCCGGTGCGCCCAGGACATTGAAGGCGTAGTCCCGGCAGGCCACGGCAGCCTCCGTGGCATAGCCCTGATGCCAGTGGGCCCGCTCAAGCAGGTAGCCCACCTCCAGCACCCGCTCGCCGCCGGCATCCTGCCAGGTCAGCCCGCACTGGCCGATCATCTCGCCCGTGTCCCTGCGCACCATGGCCCACAGGCCGAAGCCGTCCTCCCGGTAGCGGCGCAGCTGACGATCCAGCCACGCCTGCGCTTCCTCGTCGGAGAAGGCATGCTCGTAGGCGTACATGCACAGGGGATCCTGCAGCATCCGGCACAGGGCCGGGTAGTCCTCCTGCGTCATTTCCCGCAGGATCAGGCGTTCAGTTTCGAGAATCATGGGGTTCGCCTCCTTTTTTATTGATGGTAGGTGAAGTGGGTGACAGCCTCCCCGCCCTTGAGGATCCGCTCCGCCAGCTGCGGTGGATAGACCTTGACGTCGGGCAGGCCAGCCAGGGGAATCCAGGTGTAGTTCAGCCCGATGCGCTCGCCGCCCAGGTCATCCCAGCCGTGGAAGGTTCCCTGCAGGGGGATGGCGGTCTCATCCTCGAGGGTGACGGCGAAGTACAGGTGAATCTGGTGGCAGGGCCTGCTGCCCCAGGGAAAGAAGTTTTCCCCCACGGCCACAAGCGGCCCCACGGCAACGGGGGCGTGCAGCTCCTCCAGAAATTCCCGGCGGAGGGCGCATTCGGCGGTTTCCATGGCAGCCACGTGTCCGCCGATGATGGCGTAGCCGTCGTCATCATCGGGCCGCTGGAGCAGCACATGGCCGTCATGAATCAGCACGCCGCCCACCCGGTAGGAGAAAACGAAGTCCGGCTCCTTGTAAAGAATGTCGCGCATGAAAAATCCTTTCCGACAAGGCTTGCAAAAGCCGTTTTTTTGCGGTATGATGCAGCGGGTAACCGGGAAGAAGGGGGAGAAACGGATGCAGAAGCAGGTGCTGGCGATTCATGATCTGAGCTGCGTGGGACGCTGCTCGCTGACGGTGGCGCTGCCGGTGCTCTCCGCCTGCGGCATCCATACCTCCGCGCTGCCCACGGCGCTGCTTTCAACCCACACGGGGGAGTTCACCGGCTACACCTGCCTGGACCTGACGGAGGAGATGCGGGCCATCAGCGGGCATTTCGCCACGCTGCCCCTGCGCTTCGACGGGCTGTACACCGGCTTCCTGGGCTCCTTTGAGCAGATCGAGCTGGTGGGGGAGGTGCTGGCGCGCTACCGCCGGGCGGACGGACTGACGCTGGTGGATCCCGTCATGGCGGATCACGGGCGGCTCTACGCCACCTACACCCGGGAAATGGCGGAGGGCATGGGCGAGTTGTGCCGCCTGGCGGACGTGATCGTCCCCAACCTGACGGAGGCGTGCATCCTGCTGGGCCGCCCCTATGATCCCAACCCGGATGAAAGAACCGTCCGCACGCTGCTGGAAGCCCTGGCTTCCCGCTACGGCTGCGGGCAGGTGATCGTCACCGGGGTCAGCCGGGGGGAGCAGCTGGGGGCCTGCGGCTTCTGCGCGAGGGACGGCAGCTTCTCCTATGCGGGCGCACCGCAGCTGCCCCAGGTGTTCTTCGGCACGGGGGATGTGTTCGCCAGCGCGCTGATGGGCGCGATGCTCTGCGGCAAATCCACGGCGGAGGCGGCGAAGGTGGCGGTGGATTTCACGCACCTGTCCATGCTGCACACCCTCGACAATGGCCTTCCGCTGCGTTACGGCGTGGCCTTCGAGCAGGCGATTCCCGCGCTGATGGAGGCTTTGGGACTTCATGAAAAAAACGGGTGAGTAAAAGCTATTCTATCACATACAGAGAGGAAATGCAAGCATGACGACGCTGCTTCTTGCGGTGATTTACCTGGCCTTCATCAGCCTGGGCCTGCCGGACGGGCTGCTGGGGGCGGCCTGGCCGGTGATGTACCAGGAGCTGAATGTGCCGGTGAGCTGGGCCGGTGTGATTTCCATGATTATTGCGGCTGGGACGATTGTCTCCAGCCTGCAGAGCGACCGGCTGACCCTGCGCTTCGGCACCGGCGCGGTGACGGCGGCCAGCGTGGCCATGACCATGGTGGCGCTGTTCGGCTTTTCCACCTGCCATTCCTTCTGGATGCTGTGCCTGTGGGCCATTCCCTACGGCCTGGGGGCGGGCAGCGTGGACGCCTCCCTGAACAACTACGTGGCCCTGCACTATTCCAGCCGGCACATGAGCTGGCTGCACTGCATGTGGGGCGTGGGCGCGTCGGTGGGCCCGGCGGTGATGGGCTATGCGCTCACCGGCGGCTACGGCTGGCCTGCGGGCTACCGTTGGGTGGGCGTGATCCAGGTGGTGCTGACGGCGGTGCTTCTGTTCAGCCTTCCCATGTGGCAGAAGCGTCCGGATGTGCAGGCCGCGGCCGGCACGGACGAGAAGCCCAGGGCCATGCCCCTCAGGCAGGTGGTGGCCATCCGCGGGGCGAAGGCCGTGATGGTGACCTTCTTCTGCTACTGCGCGCTGGAGAGCCTGACGGGGCTGTGGGCCAGCAGCTATCTGGCGCTGTACCGGGGCATCCCGGAGGAGACGGCGGCGCGCTTTGCCAGCCTGTTCTTCCTGGGCATCACGGTGGGACGGGCGGTGAACGGGTTCATCACCGTGCGCTTCCGGGACGAGACCCTGATCCGCGCCGGGCAGGGCATCATCGCCGTGGGCATTCTGTGCATGCTGCTGCCCCTGGGGGACGCGGCGGCGTTGGCGGGCCTGGTGATCGTGGGCCTGGGCTGCGCGCCGATTTACCCCTGCATCATCCATTCCACTCCGGCGCACTTCGGCGTGGACAAGTCCCAGGCCATGATCGGCGTGCAGATGGCCAGCGCGTACGTGGGCTCCTGCCTGGCGCCGCCCGTGTTCGGGCTCCTGGCGGGGTGGATCAGCATTGCGCTGCTGCCCTGGTGTCTGCTGGCGGTGGTGGCGCTGATGGCCCTGATGCACGAGCGTCTGCTGCGCCTGGTGGCGGGGGAGCATCCCGCAGCGTAATCCATTCAGCCCGGCTGACCGCCCGACAAGCGGCAGGCCGGGCTTTGCCATGTCTGCCGGAGAGCATGCATTCCCGGTGGATGTTGCTTGCGCTTTGATGGAGGCTATGATATAATTTCCTTTGATTGTTTTCCAATAAGCATCCATGGATGCGGCCTCCGGGCGAAGGGTACGGCCCGGCGGCGCGTCAAGGAGGAAGGGCAGGTTTTTCCATGAAGCGGTTGCTGACGGCGCTATCCGCGCTGATGCTATTCTGTTCCCTGGCGCAGGCGGACGTGCTGCCCCTGGGCGGCCCTGCGCCCTATCCGCCGGTGGAATCGGCCTTCGGCGCGGACGGGCTGAGCTATGACGATGGGACCATCAGCATCACCATCGAGAAGGACGTGGTGGGCGTCACCAACGTGTACTTCGCCTATGTGACGCTGACGGATGTGAGCCAGCTGCGCACAGCCCTGGCCGCGCCCTATCCCTCCAAGACCACCCGGCCCGTCAACGTCATGGCCGAGGAGCAGCAGGCGGTGCTGGCCATCAACGGCGACTTCTTCAGCTATCACAACAAGGGCGTGGTGGTGCGCAGCGGGCAGATTCTCCGCCAGCAGCCGGAAAGCACCCGGGATACGCTCATCATCGACGACAACGGCGACTTTGTCATCCTCACGAAGAACACCGTCGCCGAGTGGAAGGATTACCTGGAGAACGGCACGGGCTGCCGGGAGGCGTTCTGCTTCGGGCCTGCGCTGATCATCGACGGCGAGGTGCAGACCTTCAAGCCCGGCGACAAGGTAAGCTGCGGCGCGCCCACCCCGGCCCAGCGGATGGTGTTCTGCCAGCTGGACACGCTGACGTACATGATCTTCGTCTGCGAGGGCCCGGAGCAGGACAAGAAGGCCGGCCTGACCATGAACGAGGTGGTGGAGCAGCTGGTGGCCAGGGGCGTGAAGCACGCCTACAACCTGGACGGGGGCAACTCCGCCACCCTTATGCTGGGGGATCAGCGCATCAATGACCCGGACCACAAGTTCCGCCAGGTGGGCGACATGATTTACTTTGCGACGCTGGTCAGCGGCGAGTAACGGCACAGAAGATCGGGAGGCGGCTTGGCTTTATGAAGCGCAGCATCATTCGCGCAGTTTGTTTTCTGCTGATATTTTCCCTGATGCCCCTGGGCGCGACGGCGGAAGGCTCCGGCGCGGCGCAGGAGTATTCCGCCACGCTCCTGGACGGAAAAACGGAGGTGGACGCTTCCCTGCTCTGCGACGGACAGGACGATACCGCCTACGCCTTCAAGCGGGGCAAGGCCGGTACGCTGACGATCACCCTGCCCGAGGGTGCGCAGGCGCGGCAGGTGTACATCCGCCTGGCGGACGTACCGGCCACCGTCACCCTGAAGCAGCAGAATGCCGCGGGCAAGTATGAG
>JBJEUJ010000359.1:0-2976 GCA_051883775.1 Aristaeellaceae bacterium
CCAGAGAGCCGAAGGCTCTTTGGCGAGGGCCTGGGGCGAGGAGCCCCAGCGTCCCCCTTACACCCCAATACGCAAAGTCATCACCTGGAAGGGCTTCACGTGGAAAACCATGCCCTCGCAGAGCTCGCCCGCATCTTCGAGGGGGCTGCAGCGGCGCACGCTGCGTACCGGCAGGTCGGAGGTAAGGGTGAACACCGTGTCTGCCTTGCCGCTCTCGTACAGGCGCAGGATCAGATCGCCGCTGCCGTCGTCGGCGGGCTTCAGGGTGTCGAGAATCACATTGGGCGCATCCACGCGGAAGGCCGAGAAGGTCTTTGCCACGCCGGGCAGCAGCGCCACGGGCTCGTTGAAGCACAGACCCTGGCGCACCACCGGGGACTGGTCGAAGTCCCCCGCCCAGGCTGTGAAGCCGTAGCGGAAGTGCTGCTCACCCTGGTCGCTGACCATGTCGGGGGACGTGGCGGCCCGCAGCAGCGTCAGCTCAATGCTGTTCTCCATCACGCCCACGCCGTACTTGCAGTCGTTGAGAACGGCGCAGCCGTGGCTGTGGTCGTGCAGGGCCGTCCAGCGGTGGTTGCACACCTCGTAGCGGTCCTGGTCATACTTGCGGCTGCGGTGGGTCGGACGATCCACATAGCCGAACTGAATCTCATGCTGGGCCATTTCCGCCCGCACGTCCACCGGGAAGCCCACCTTCAGCAGGCGGTGCATCTCGTGCCAGTCCACCGTGGTGTCGAAGGTCACCACAGGGCTGCCAACGCGGATGGAAATGGTCTGCCGGATGGCCGAATGCCCGATGCTCCCCGTCCAGGTGACGGAAGCGACCAGGCCGTCAGAGGCCTCGACGGTCAGGCTGTCGGCATGGCTCACGAAGCGCTCCTGCTCCCGGTAGTTGCTGTCGATGTCCCAGGCGTCGAACACGCGGGGCACGTCCTTGTACAGGGTCAGCTGGTTCATCACACCCGCGGACATGACCCGGCCATCCAGCGTGTAGCGGGTCACATGGCCCTGGCTGTCCACCAGAACCTCAAGATTGCCGCAGCGCAGGATCGCGCCGTCCGCCGTCAGCTCGGCCGTGGCCGTCTCCGCAGGCGCGGAGGCAGCGGCGGGCTTCAGGGACACCATGCCCAGGGCGGGCACATGCACCAGGGCCTTGCCATGGGCGGAAGGAACCGCCGCGCCGGAGAGCGTCTGCGCGCCGCCGAAGCCCTCGGGCAACTCGATGACCTCGTCCCGGTCGAAGCCCAGGCTGTTGAACACCGTCACGCCCTCGCCGTCGTCCAGCAGAGCCTTGCGGGAGCCTTCCGCCAGGGAGGAAGCCTCCGCCTGCAGCAGACGGTGCTGCTCGTTGGCCTCCTGATACACGCGCCCGATGGAGGAGCCGGGGAGAATATCGTGGAACTGGTGCAGCAGCAGCACCTTCCACAGCCGCTCGGCGGCCTGCTGGTCGAAGGCGCGGCCCCTGCACATGGCCAGCGCGCCCCAGACCTCCATGTCATGCAGGGCGAACTCGCTGCGGCGGTTGTTGGCCTTGACGGCAGCCTGGGTGGTGTAGGTGCCCCGGTGGGCGCTGAAGTACAGCTCGCCGTCCCAGGTGTTCACGGGGCCGCCGGATTTCTCCATGTCCTGGAAGAAGTCGATGGGGGAGGTCATCTCCACCTTCGGCATGCCCTCCAGGTCGCGCTCGCGCAGGGCGTATTCCACATAGTCGCGGCAGGGGCCGCCGCCGCCGTCGCCGTAGCCGAAGGGCACCATGAACGCGTCCAGGTGACGCTTCTGTACCCGCTCCCGCCAGATCCGGGACAGATCCTTGGGATCGGTGCGGTAGGTATAGCTGGTGGGCAGGAAGGAGGTCACGGCGCTGCCGTCCATGCCCTTCCAGGTGAAGTAGTGGTAGGGGAAGGGATCGCTGTCGTTGTAGGCCCAGAAGATCTTCTGGGTGACCAGATAGTCCACGCCGCAGCTGCGCAGAAGCTGGGGCAGCGCGGCGGAGTAGCCGAAGGTGTCCGGCAGCCACAGCATGCGGCTGTCCACGCCGAACTCCTCCTTGTAGAACCGCTTGCCGTACACCAGCTGGCGGATCAGCGCCTCGCCCGAGGGCATGTTGGTGTCAGGCTCCACGTACATGGCGCCCTCGGCAATCCACTGGCCGTCCTTCACGGCCTGACGGATCTTCCCGTACAGGGAGGGATAGTGCTCCCGGCACATCTCGTAGGCGGCGGGCTGGCTCTGAATGTACTTGTACTCAGGGTAGCGCTCCAGCAGGCGCAGCTGGGCGGCGAAGGTGCGGGCGGTCTTGCGGTGGGTCTCCTGCTGGGGCCACAGCCAGGCCAGATCCAGGTGCGCATTGCCCACGGCGGCCAGCACCGGGGCGGTGGGGCCGTTGTGGGCCTCCATCAGCGGGCGCAGGGCCTCCCGGGCTCGCTCGTAGCTGGCGATGCGCCCGGGCAGGGGCTGCTCGAAGTCCACGATGCGGGTGTATTCCTCCAGGCCGTCGGCAATTTTGCTGGCCCGCAGGGAGTCCTCCGGCAGCTCGTCCAGCAGCTGCCACAGGGTGGACACGTCCATCCACAGCTGATAGGCAGGCTCGTTCCACACGCCGAAGGTGGAGCGGCCCACCCGGGTGCGGCGGCCCTCCTCCCTGGGATCGCCCAGGGTGCCGGGCAGCACCGGGCCGGTGGCGCAGCCGCCCACATCGGGGAAGTAATGCCCCGCGTACACCTCAAAGAGCAGGTCGAAGGTTTCCCCGGCCTTGCCCGAGAGGGTCAGCACGTTGTCGGAAATGTAATGATGGGGCACGGACACCCACTCCGCCCGGCGGGTGCCGAAGGGCTCGCCGTTGACCAGCAGCGTGGCCTCGCCGCCCATGTCAAGGGACATGGCGATGGGCTTTCCCTCCGCCGCCTCGGGCAGGGTCACGGTGGAGCGCACCCACATGTACTCCCAGGTGTGGCCCCATTCCAGGCCCACGGGCAC
>JBJEUJ010000359.1:3076-5907 GCA_051883775.1 Aristaeellaceae bacterium
TGGAGCGCACCCACATGTACTCCCAGGTGTGGCCCCATTCCAGGCCCACGGGCACGGGCTGGAAATCGCCCTGCAGGGCCTGCTCGGGGGTCAGATGCTCCATGGTGGTGAAGCCTTCAAATGCAATGTCGCCCAGGGGATGATAGAAATCCTCCGACAGCACCCGCTGCCAGTGCTTCAGCCGGTCACGATACTCCGATGACAATAGCGGCATAAGCTGTATCTCCTTTTCGTTTGTCCCTGACGGGAACTTTTCTGCCATAAGAATACTGTAAACTGCTTGAAAAAGCAAGGGAGTAAAGTATACTATTCTTGATCCGAATCTGACGTATTTTGACCTGCGGAAAAAAGATGGGTACAGAAGGAAAGGACGGTTGAGCACCCATGGCCTTCAAGACGGTACGGCTCCCCTTCACGGCGGCGGATCCCTTCATTCTCCGGGCATCGGACGGACGGTATTACCTCTACTGCACCCAGGAGGGCGGCGGCGGCTTCCCGGTGCGCTCCTCCGACGATCTGATCCACTGGACGGAGCATGGCATGGCCCTCAGGGCCAGGGACGGCCGCTGGGCCAGCGACACCTTCTGGGCGCCGGAGTGCTACGAGATCGACGGAAGGTACGCCCTGCTCTACAGCGCGAACTGGAAGGACAACCCCACCGGCGCGCTGGAAAACTACCGCATCGGCGCGGCGGTGGCGGACAGCCCCGTCGGCCCCTTCACCGAGGTGAGCGACAGGCCCATCTTCGACCCGGGGTATCCCATCATCGACGCGAACCTGTACCGGGAGGATGGCCGGTACTACCTGTACTACTCCCGCTGCTGCTATGAGCACAGCGTGAACGGGCTGGAGGAAAGCTGGATCTACGGGGTGGAATTAAAGCCGGACTTCAGCGGCGTCATCGGCGAGCCGGTTAAGCTCCTGCGCCCCGAGCAGACCTGGGAGGGCCGCTCCGCCGCCACCACCGGACGGCGCTGGAACGAGGGCTCCTTCCTGATGAAGGCCAGGGACCGCTACCTGATGACCTACTCGGGCAACTTCTTCGGCGGGCCTGACTACGCCGTGGGCTATGCCGTGGGCGAAACGCCCCTGGGCCCCTTCGTCAAGGCGGAGGAAAATCCCATCCTGGAGCGCTACGGCGAGGTGACCGGCACGGGCCACAGCTGCATGCTGCACTCGCCCGAGGGCGAGCTGCTCATCTGCTACCACGGCCGGACGGAAATGACCGGGCAGGATCGGGTGGGATTCATCTCCCCGGCGGAGGTGACCCCCGAGGGCCGGCTGATCATTCACCCCTGATACCGGACGAACCCATCCCCCGCGGACAGCAGGCCTGCGGGGGATGCCTGCATCAGGAGAACTTCCCGCCTTCACGGGGGCAGGTGGCCTTGGACAGGCGCAGCGGCGGCCTGTCTGCTGATGCGGCTTGCCTGCGGGCCTGTGCAGCCTTCATGCCAACAAAAAAGCGCGCCCCTGCGCCGGGAGCCTTGCGGATTGCGTCAGCAGGGGCGCGTATGCAGGAGGCGCCGCTGTCCTTACGTCAGGGAAATGCCGATCTCCGAGGGCAGCGCCCAGGCATGCATGCTGCGGAGCATCACGTCCTCCAGGCCGTCGATGAGGACAAACCGGTCGCCGCCGATTTCCTCATACCGGCGCAGCTCCTCCCGCACCGTGCGGATGGGCAGCTCCTGGGCCATGCGCACCGCCTGGATGTGCGCCTGATCCGCCTTCGCGCCGCACAGGGGCGTGCCGCCGTGGACGATGCAGTCGATCATATCGTAGAGCTTCTGCATGTCGCCGTGGGGCGTGGGCTGGTCGTAGTCGATGACGGCGCCGTCATCCATCACCGCGTGGAGGTGCAGCTCCGCGCTCTCGTAGGTGATGGTGGCCTTCTCGAACTCCATCACGCCGTAGGGGCCGAAGAACTCCGTCCGCAGGGGATGGGCGGTGTAGTAGAGCAGCTCCGCGCCCGCGTCGGTATGGAAGCGCAGGGCGGCAATGTCGTAGTTTTCAACGGCGGGGTTGCCGTGGAACAGCTCGCCCTCCACCTGCGTCACGGCGCAGGCGCTGTCCATGCTGTCGCCAAGCAGGAAGGTCAGCATCTGGAAATTATGGGCGGAGGCATTGGCGAAGGGGCTGTCGAAAACCTCCCGGCCGCCGTCGTGGATGTGCCCCGCCCAGCGGTTCCGGGCGTAGTAGGACGCGCCCCGGCGGAAGGCATGGCACACCGCCATGCGCTTCGCCCTGCCGAAGCGGCCGGCCAGGATGTCCCGCTTGAGGGCCTGCACGTCCCGGCGGTAGTTCATCTGATAGGCCAGGGCCAGCTGCTTTCCGGCGGCATGGGCGGCGTCCTCCATGGCCCGGGCGTCCTCCAGGGTCATGCACAGGGGCTTCTCGCACAGCACATGCATGCCATGGGCAAAGCAGGCCCGGGCGATGGACAGGTGCGTATGCACCGGCGTGACGATGACCGCCAGATCCGCGCTGTCACGGGCAAGGAAGTCCTCCAGGGAGGTGTAAACGGGGATGTGCCTTTCGGCAATCACGGGGAATTTCGCGGCGGCGGCGGGATCGTTGTCCACAATGGCGGTCAGATCCGCGCCGGCGTCCTCCTCGATCATGGCGCGCAGATATGCCCGGCCGTAGCCGCCCACGCCAATCAGTACCACACGGGGCCTTGGCTGCATCAAGGCTCCCTCCTTTCTGTGAACGCCGGAGCCTTGCTCAGGCGTGATAAACCTCGCGATCCCGCAGGATGCACCCGGCCGGAATACCGGCGCGCAGCAGCACCGCGCAGCCGCCGCAGGTCAGGCAGACGCGGCGGGGGTCGA
>JBJEUJ010000360.1:0-5899 GCA_051883775.1 Aristaeellaceae bacterium
CCAGCATCGACGCCCTGGCCATGGGCGTGACCTTCGCCTTCCTGCAGGTGCAGATCATCCCTGCGGTGCTGTTCATCGGCGTGACCACCTTCGTGCTGTCCGCCGTCGGGCTGAAGGTGGGCAACGTGTTCGGCGCGAAGTACAAGTCCCGGGCGGAGCTGTTCGGCGGTATTGTGCTGGTGCTGATGGGCGTGAAGATTCTGCTGGAGCACCTGGGCATCCTGGGCTGATTCCCCGCAAGCAAAATATCCCGGCGCATGCGTGAGAGCTGCGCCGGGGATTTTTGTTAGCAGCAGATTCCGGCATATCCCCCCTCGCAGATGCCCGTGCTGCTGATGATGTCTCACAGCCCGCTGGACGGGCCGCAGCCTCCTTCGCGCCAAACAAAAACCGGCAGGGCTGCCGCAACAGTCCTGCCGGAAAGCTCCATTGAATTTACCTGATCATGCTCTGGGTCAGCTGCCAGCCAGCGTCAATGCACTTCTGATGGCTGGTGGCGTAGCTGCCGATGGCCGCCACCTGCGCATCCGTGCGGGGGAAGTGGATGCAGGCGTGGCCGGCGAAGTTGTTGTCGGTGATGTGCTGCACCTCGTGGGGCATGGAGTGGGTGGAAGCCATGTACACCGTACCGTCGCCAAAGAGCACCCACACGGCCTTGGGGTTCCAGGTGTTGCCGCCGAAGGCCTGCTCCATCTTGGCGGTGTCCGCGGCGGTGAGGGGCTCAACCTCCGCGTGGTTGCCGAAGGAGAACATATGCACCTGCCAGGAGATGCCCGTGGAGAAGTCATACACCGTGGCGTACTGGTAAATCTTCGCCTGGGCGCGGACGGAGGAGTACCAGTTCTCATAGATCACGTTGGCGGCAGTCAGCCTGCTGGTCGCCGTGCTGAAGCCCGGGGTGGCCGTGGGCGCGGGCGTGGCGTCCGTGCCGGGATTGGCTGCGGCGTTGGCGCTGTTCAGGGCGGCCAGGGTCTGCTTGCCCGCAATGCCGTCCACCGTCAGGCCGTTGGCCTTCTGGAAGGCCTGCAGCGCCCGGTAGGTCAGCACGCCGAAGTTGCCGTCCGCCTCGCCCGCCAGGTAGCCCAGGGTGATCAGCCGCTGCTGCATCAGCACCACCGCGTCGCTGACGTCGCCCTGGCGCAGGGTCTGGGGGGCCGTCAGGCTGGGGGTGGGGGCAGGCGTCGCGGTGGGCGCGCTGGCAGCGGTGGCCGAATAGAGCAGGGACAGGGTCTGGGAGCCTGCCTTGGCGTCCCGGACAAGGCCGTTGGCCTTCTGGAAGGCGTAGACCGCCTCCGCCGTCGCGGTGCCGAACTTGCCGTCCGCCTCGCCGCTCAGGTAGCCCAGGTCGATCAGCCGCTGCTGCATGGCCGCCACCTCGTCGCCGCTGTCACCCTTCTGCAGGGTGGTGAAGGCCTCCACCGTACCGCCGGCAATGGCGCCGGAGTAGGTGATGGCGGACTGGCTGTACAGCTTGACCTGCGTATTGTACCCGGCCACGCCGTCGGCGGTGAGGCCGTTCTTCTTCTGGAAGGCCTTGATGGCCGCCACGTCGTCCGCCTTGCAGGTGCCGTCCGGGTTGGCCACGTAGTAGCCCAGCAGGGTCAGACGGTTCTGCAGGCGGGTCACCTGGGGATCCGTCACGCCCAGGGAAATCTTCACCACGTTCTCCTGGGTGATGGGCGGATAGGAGGTCACGGGCGCGGGGGTGGGAATGGCCTCGGGCGCGGGGGTGGGCGTCTGGGTGAAGGCCAGCGCGCCGTGGCTGAACAGCAGCTCGTAGGTGCCGCTGCCCGCCACGCCGTCGGCGTCCAGGCCGTTTTTCGTCTGGAAGGTTTTCAGCGCCGCCACGCTGCCGGAGCCGAACTTGCCGTCCACCGTGCCGGTATAGTAGCCCAGCTCCTTCAGCCGCTGCTGCACCAGCTTCACATCATCGCCGGTATCGCCCTGGCGGACGGTGGCGGCGGGCACCTGGAAGGTGGGCACGGGGGTAGGCGTGGCGGTGGGGGCGGGGGCGGTGGGGGTCGCGGTGGCATTGGCGCTCAGGGCGAAGCCGCCCAGGAGCTTGCTTTGCGTCTCCGTACCGCAGACGCCGTCGGCGGTGAGGCCGTTCTTCTTCTGGAAGGCCTTGAGGGCGGTCTGCGTGGTCTTGTCATACACGCAGGTGATTTCGCCGGTGTAGTAGCCCAGCTCCTGCAGGCGGGTCTGCACGGTGCCCACCAGGTCGCCCTGGTCGTTCAGGCGGATGGTCACGCCGCTGACGGGGGCCAGGGTCTTCACCTCGGTCTTGACACCCTTGGCGTTCTTGGGCTTGCCGCTGTACAGGAAGGCCTGCAGGTTGGCGTCCACAATACCGGTGGCGGGGTAGCTGTTGGCGCTCTGGAAGGCGATGACGGCGTTCTCCGTGCCCTTGCCGAAGATGCCGTCCGCCGTGCCGGAGAGGAAGCCCAGCTCCGTCAGCGCCTGCTGCAGGGCCTTGACCTGCGCGCCCGTGCTGCCCTGCATCAGCACCTGATAGCCCGAAGCGTTCTCCTCAGGGGCGACGGTGGCGATGACCGGGGTGGGCGACGGGGTGGCGGTGGCCTTGACAATGGTCTTGAGCTGGATGTAATCGGTCTTGACATAGCCATCCTGGCCGTTGTAGGTCACCTGGGCGAAGGTACCGGAGACCTTGTGCACGGTGATGGCCGCGCCCTTGGGGATGGTGGCCAGCTTCTCGGAATTGACGGACTGCTTGGCCCGCAGGTTCACGCTGGAGGTGGTCACCGTGTCATAGGGGTAGCCGGTGGCGGTGGGGGTGACCACGGGAGTGGGAGTCGCCACGTCGCCCGCGGCGGAGGAGATGAATTCCTTCATCACATAGCCGCTCTGGCCGTTGTACTCCACCTTGTAATAATTGCCCTTGGAGCCCACGACGGTCACGGACGCGCCCTCGGGGATGCGGTCCACCAGCGCGGCAGTGGACGACGCGCTGCGGCGCATATTCACCTTCACCGTCGCCACGGACGTAAAGGGATAGGTCTCCGCCGCAGCGGAAACACACACGGCCATCATCAGCAGCAGCGCTGCCGCCAGCCATACGTACTTCCTACCGATCCATGCCTTCGCCTGACGCATATCCTCGCCCTCCGCATTCCTGTTTCCTGGCAACCGGCCCCGAAGGCCGGAGATTTCATCACAAATCCATGGTAAGCCACGGATAGGTTACCAGTCTTTATTTTAAGCCACGGCAGAGATTGTGTCAACGGCTTATTTCACATTTCTGTAACAAAAATTCAAAAAATTGCCGTAAGGTGGATGCTTCCGGTGCGTCCGGGCCGCCAATCCCCCGCCTATAACAATCGCCCCGCTCCCCATCCGGGAACGAGGCGTTGTTCATCAGAATTCCGCAGGCTTGATGCACCGCTCGAAAATGAGTACCGTTACATCCACCGTGGCATTGGTTCCCGTGCTTATGCCGCCCACCCCGGTGGAGCTGCTGTTCCTGCCTGCCTCATTGGTCATGGCCGTGTGCAGCCGCCAGCCTTCGCGGGCATAATGCTCCAGCACACCATTGAGCTTTTCAACATCCGGGATACCATTCCTGCTGTCAGCCACCATTTCCGTCCTGTATTCATAACAGGGGTTTTTCATCAGGATGCTGAGCCTGTTCTGCTGGATCTCACGCTGGCGCTGTTCCTCCTGCTGCTGCAGCTCCTGCTTTTCCTTCAGCGCAGCCTCCCGCTGAGCCTGCGCCTCATCTCTCTGCCGCCGCAGCTCCTCCGCTGATACCACCCGCCTCAGCGCAAAATTGTATCTGCACTCAGGACACGTGTCAGGATTCCCGAAGTATATACTGTTGCAATGCGGACAGTTCGGCATGATGTGTTCCTCCTCCATGTTGCACAAAGCCGGCAGGGATTCCATCCATTACTCCCTGCCGGCTGATGCACGGGACTTCTCAATCCCCCATATGCAGATTCCTGAAGTCCCCCAGGTCCCCATTGGCCCAGTGCTTGCGGCACAGGGACACATACTGGCTGGAGCCTCCCAGCAGGATCTGGTCGCCCTCCTTGACCACCCGGCCGTCCACCACCCGGGCGTTGCAGATGGCCTTCTTGCCGCACCAGCAGATGGTCTTGATCTCCTCGATGGTGTCCGCCCAGGCCATCAGCCACTGGCTCCCCTCGAAGAAGTTCCCCTGGAAGTCCGCCCGCAGGCCGTAGGCGATCACCGGCACGTTCAGGTCGTCCACAATGTGCACCAGCGTCTCCACCTGGGCCTTGGTCAGGAACTGCGCCTCGTCCACAATCACGCAGTCGTACCGGCTCACGTCGATGGAGGGCACCTCCTCCATGAACACGCACTCCGTGGAAAGCCCGCAGCGGGACAGCACCGTCCGCTCCCCGTCCCGGTTGTCCAGCTTCGGCTTGACCATCAGCACCTTCTGGTTGCGCTCCTTGTAGTTGTACTGCACCATGATGGCGTTGGCGGTCTTGCTGGAGCCCATGGCTCCGTAGCGGTAGTAGAGCTTGGCCACGACGCTTATCTCCTTTGCACGGATGTTCTTACAGGGTCAGGCTGGGATAGAGCATGCTCACGCCCAGGCTCTGCGCGCCGAAGGCCCGGGTCAGGCCCCGCATGGGCAGGCTGCGGTTCATGATCCGGCAGCTCACCTGCGTCACGCCCTCCGCCGCCATGATGGCCATGCACCGGTGCACAAGGGCCTTGCCCATGCCCTGCCCCCGGCTGCCGGGGACAATGTACATCACCACCAGCTCGCAGGCGCTGCCCTCCCCCGCCAGCACAATCTCGCCGATCAGGTCGGTATTGCGGTACAGGCCCAGGGCCAGGAAGTGGGGCAGGCACTGCAGGTTCTGCAGATACTGCTGGTCGATGAAGGTCACGTCATGCTGCTGCAGCCGCCCCAGGAAGGCCGCCTGCTCCTCGGGGGTGTTCAGCGGCACGGGGGCCACCGCGCAGCTCATGGGAATCCGCCCGTCCCCGGCGGGAATCTGCAGCTGCAGCAGCTCCTCGGCGTCCTCGCAGGAGAAGCCGCTGTGCAGATAGAACTCCTTGGACCACTCGTCCTCGGGCTTGATGGCGGTATACACCCGCGCGCCCACGTTGGGGTTGCTGTCCCGCAGCTGCCGCGCCCGGGCCACCACCGCCCCGAAGAGCACATACCGCGCCGAGGGCTGGCAGTCCAGGCTGAAGTAGAGGTTGATGGGGCAGTCCGGGTAGAGGTGGGGCTGATACTGATAGATGATATACCCCACGCCCATTTCCGTGCCCATATCGTCCAGGGCGATAAACACGTCCTCCGGCGGGAGGTTGTTGTACATCCCCTGGGGATGAATCACCTGCATGGCTTACGTCCTTTCACAGTCAAAAAGCGTCTTGCGTGCATGGCGGCCGTATGCCGGTCAGCCAAAGATCATTGTAGCACATCGCCCCGCCTGCGCGCAAGGGTCACTTGCCCTCCCGCAGCACGCTCACGCCCATCAGGAGGAGCATCAGGGCCATCACCGCGTAGAGCAGGCGGTTGTCAATGGGGGACTTGTCCAGGGCGAACTCGATGAGAATCACAACGCCGATGGCCGCCGCAAACAGGATCAGCCGGACAATCTGCCAGGGCTTCCAGCCCCCGCGGCGCACCTGCCGCCACACGCTCAGCCCGATCACTCCGCCCAGGACGACGGCTGCCGCCAGCATGTTGAACTTCACAAACCCGAAGCGGATGAACTCATCCGCCCGCAGGCTCTCCAGCATGACCTGGCACAGGCTCACCAGCGCCAGGAAAACCTCCGCCACCCGGCCCGCGGGGCGTCTGCCGCCCCGCATCAGGCACAGGCACACGATCATGGTCACCAGCGCCGCCGCCGCCTCATAGGCGAACACCGGCAGCTGCCAGTCGCCCCAG
>JBJEUJ010000361.1:0-5880 GCA_051883775.1 Aristaeellaceae bacterium
ATCCCGACATGCCCGACTACAAGATCGCCATCTTCTTCTCCGGCCTGGAGCGTTCGCTGCAGAACAGCGCCTACAACGCCCGCGTGGACGAGTGCAAGGCTGCGTCCTACGCGCTGAAGGCCTTCTCCGGTATGCCCTATGAAAAGTACGCCGACACCCGCCTGCGGGATGTACCGCCCACGGTCTACTATCAGTACGGCGAGCAGCTTCCCGGCAACTGGAAGAAGCGCGCGGAGCACTTCTATACCGAGCTGGCCCGTGCGGAAGCCGGCGCGGAGGCCTGGCGCAGCGGCGACCTGCTGGAGTATGGCCGCCTGGTGTTTGAGTCCGGCTATTCCTCCGTGCACAACTATGAGTGCGGCTGCCCCGAGCTGATTCGCCTCTACGAGATCATGCGGCACACCGACGGCGTCTATGGCGGACGCTTCTCCGGCGCGGGCTTCAAGGGCTGCTGCATGGCGATCATTGACCCGGCCTATGCCGAGAGCATCGAGCGGCATGTGGAGGAGGAATACCTGAAGGCCTTCCCGGCCCTGCGCGGGAAGTATCAATTTGCGCTGTGCGAATCCGCCGACGGCGTGATGGAGGAAATGAAAAAGTGAAGTGTCTGATTCTTGCCGCTGGCTATGCCACGCGCCTGTACCCGCTGACGGAGAACTTCCCCAAGCCCCTGCTCAAGGTGGGGGAGAAGACCATTCTGGACTGGCTGGTGGACGATGTGTCCCCGGCGATCGACGAGTTCATCGTGGTCAGCAACCACAAGTTCGCAAGCCATTTTGAGGCATGGGCTGCCGCCAAGCCGCAGAAGATCACCGTGGTGGATGACGGCACGTCCACCAATGAAACCCGTCTGGGCGCGGTGAAGGATATTGCGCTGGGCTTGCAGAATAATGAAGACGATGTGCTGGTGATGGCCGGGGACAATGTGCTGGACTTCAGCCTGCTGGCCTTTGTGGACTTTTACAGGGCCAAGCAGGCCTCCTGCGTCATGACCCACGAGGAAAACCGCCTGGAGAAGCAGCGCAAGACGGCCATCATCACCTTTGATGAGGACAAGCTCATCACCAGCTATGAGGAGAAGCCCCAGCAGCCCAAGGGTAACCACGCGGTGCCGCCCTTCTATCTGTACAGGGCGTGCGATGTGGCGCGCATCCCGGAGGCGCTGGCGGCGGGCTGCGGCTATGACGCGCCCGGCTCCTTTGCGGCGTGGCTGAGCACGCAAGTGCCCGTGTATGCCTTTGAAATGCCCGGCCAGCGGTACGACATTGGCGACGCGAAGAGCTACGCACAGGTACAGGAAGACTACCACGGTATAACCATCAAGTGAGGAGAGAAGCAAATGAAGGAGTACAATGTCAGCCTGAACGGCAAGACGGTGTTTGTCACCGGCGCGGCGGGCTTCATCGGTGCGAACCTGTCCATCCGTCTGCTGAAGGATTACCCGGCTATCCGGGTGGTCGGCATCGACAACATGAACGACTACTATGACGTTCGCCTCAAGGAATGGCGGCTGGAGCAGATTGAGCAGGTCGCCGGCGGCCGCTTCGAGTTTGTCCGGGGGGATATTGCCGACAAGCCGCTCATTGACAGCCTGTTTGAGAAGCATGGCTTCGCGGTGGTGGTGAACCTGGCGGCCCAGGCGGGCGTGCGTTACAGCATCACCAACCCGGACGCCTACATCCAGTCCAACCTGATTGGCTTCTACAACATTCTGGAGGCCTGCCGTCATTTCCCGGTGGAGCATCTGGTGTATGCTTCCTCCTCCTCCGTCTATGGCGGCAACAAGAAGGTGCCCTTCAGCACGGATGACAAGGTGGACAACCCGGTGAGCCTGTATGCCGCCACCAAGAAGTCCAACGAACTGATGGCCCACGCCTATTCCAAGCTGTACAACATTCCGTCCACGGGCCTGCGGTTTTTCACGGTGTATGGCCCCGCAGGCCGCCCGGACATGTTCTACTTCTCCGCGACCCAACGGCTGCTCAAGGGCGACACCATCCAGATCTTCAATTATGGCAACTGCAAGCGCGATTTCACCTACATTGATGACATCGTCGAGGGCGTTGTCAGGGTGATGCAGGGCGCGCCGGAGAAGAAGAACGGCGAGGATGGGCTGCCTGTTCCGCCTTACGCCGTGTACAACATTGGCGGAGGCACGCCGGAGAACCTGCTGGACTACATCAACACCCTGCAGGAGGAACTGGTCCGCGCCGGTGTGCTGCCGGAGGACTATGACTTTGAGGCGCACAAGCAGCTGGTGGGCATGCAGCCCGGCGACGTTCCCGTGACCTACGCGGACAGCGCGGCCCTGGAGCGGGACTTCGGCTTCACGCCGAAGATCGGTATCCGGGAGGGCCTGCGGAAGTTCGCCGAGTGGTACCGGGCGTTCTACCAGAGCAAATAATACATACAGAACAGGCAATGACCCAGCCGTGTACATCGTTGAATAGAAGCGGCTGGGTCTTCTTGCATCGACAAGCCGTGCCGGGCATGAGGAGCGGGGGTGCTGATGAGGTATTGATGAGAACAGCGCGTTGTCTGCATGCCGGGGCATGCATTCGGGCGTGCGTCAGCATGTGGCTGCTGCTCATGCTGGGGCTCCTCCTGCTGCCCTCGTGTGCCCATGCAGCCACATCCTCCAATTTATCCGAGCAGCGCATCGAAACAGCGGACGGGTACAGGGTGGATTACGTGGATGCGCAGGGCGTCGTTACCCTGGCGACGGACAAGGGCTATGCGTCCGTCGTGCGCAGGGTGGAGAACGATAACCCCATCGAAGAATACTACCTTGATGAAAACGGTCAGCCCGTTGCGGTGTCCGGCTACTATGGGAAAATCAACCTCTACGATGGCGACAGGCTGATCCGGATCACCTATGTTGATGCGAACCGTCAGCCCGTCAGGAACAGCTCTGGCTACGCGATCATCGAGCGGACGGTGGACGACGCAGGCCATGCGATCCAGGATATGTACTACGATGAAGCGGGGCAGCCGGTGGCGCTTTCCGGCGGGCAGTATGGCCTGCGACGCGATACGTTTGACGAGCAGAATCGGGTGACGCACTTCACCTATCTGGGCGAGGACGGTGAGCCTGTTCTCCTGTCGTCGGGATATGCTTCGGTATCGCGGACTTACGATGAGCATGGCTGGGTTGCGGTGGACATGTATTGGGACCTGTCGGGCGCACCGGCGGTGCTGTCGCTGGGGCACAGCGGCAGCAGATACCTGCGGAATGAAAGCGGCAGGAACATGGGCGTCATCTATCTGGATGCAAGCGGACAGCCCATGGTGAACAACCAGGGGTATGGAATCGTCCGGTATACCTATGACGAGTGGAACAATATTGTCCGCTATGCGTATTACTCGCTGGAGGACGAGCCTGTTGCCCTCAGCCGGGGCCAGTATGCCCAGGTGATTGAGTACAATCGCAAGGAGCGTGTGCGCTCCTATTACGTTGATGCACAGGGGCATGAGATTGTGATGATGGATCAGTTTCTCAGCCAGCAGCCGCTGCTGAATGTGTTGATCGCGGTTCTGCTGGTTGCCGGGGCTGTGTGGCTTCCCAAACGCGGCCGCGTGGCGCTGCTGGGCGGATACATCCTGTTCATTGGGTATATGACCCTTTTCGTCCGGGAGACAGGCGCCCAGAAGATGAATCTGGAGCTGTTCTGGTCCTATAAGCAGCTGCTGTCCGATCAGAGGCTGCGTGTGGAAATCTTTCATAATGTTCTGCTGTTCGTCCCCCTGGGGGCGCTGCTGTATTCGCTCTGGCCAAGCCTTGCGGCCGTGCTGCCTGCGCTGCTGCTGTCAGGCCTGATTGAGGCTGCGCAGCTTGTATTCGGGCTGGGCCTGTGCGAGCTGGACGATGTGCTTTCCAACACGCTGGGCGCGATGCTTGGCGCAGGCGCATACAGGCTTGTCAAGGGCGCTGCCGGCTGGATACAGCGCGCGTACGGCAGCAGGCGTGCGGAAAAGAGGTGATCATCATGGTTGAGGAACGGGAAACGCAAGCTTTGCTGTCTCTGCTGGCCTACGAGCTCTTCGGGGGAACGCTGCCCGCAGTGGCTGCGGACATTGACTGGGACAAGCTGCTGCAAAAGGCCAACGACCACGCGGTGACAGCGCTGCTGTATGCCGGTGTGAAGCGGCTGGATGGCGTACCGGAGCAGATCGTGAGCCGGGTACGGGGCGCGGCGATAGCCTCTGCCATGCATGCGGAGCATATGCTGGAGGCGCAGGGGGAAATCATCGATGCGCTGGCAGCGCAGCAGATTCCCTGCGCCGTGCTGAAGGGCGCAAGTGTGACCTGGTGCTATCCGCACCCGGAATTGCGCCTGCCGGGGGATATTGATCTGCTTGTGGGCGAGGACAACCTGGAGGCCGGCTGTCACGCCCTGGAGAAGCTCGGCTTTATCGTGGACCATGAGACCGACATGCATGCGGATCTGCAGCGGGCGGATGTGCTCCTGGAGCTGCACAGGACAACCTCCATGTTTCCGCAGACGGAAAAGGGCGCGTGGACGGCGGACTACATGGAGCAGGCGCTTGCTCATGTCCGGGAGCAGACGCTCTCGGGATATACGTTCCCGATGCTGTCGCAATCCTATCAGCTGATCTCGCTGCTTGCGCACATGGCGAGGCACATGAGCTCGTCCGGCATTGGCCTGCGCCAGCTGTGCGACTGGGCGGTGACGGTGCATCAGCTGCGCGGGGATATTGGGCAGGAGGACATTGCACTGCTGGATCAGTGCGGCCTGCTGCGGTACGCCAGCATGGTGACGCGCATGGGCGAGAAATATCTGGGCCTGCCGGCGTGCTCCTGGGTCGGGGCTGTGCCGGACAAGCTGGTGGATGCAGCCATGGCGGACATCCTGGCGGTGGGAAATTTCCATGCGCAGCAGGGGGAGCGGACGCTGAGCGTCACCATGATGGGCAACCGCATGGATCCCCAGTCCGACATCCATTCCCCGGTGGTGAATTATATCCGCTACGTCAGGTGGAAAACAGAGAAGACCTATCCCTGGGCCAAAAGCCCGCTGTGGGTACCGGTCTTTTGCGTGTTCTACCCGGCGCAGTGGCTGATCCGGGTGCTGTGTGGCAAACGGAAGGGAGCCAATCCGCTCAAATCCATGAAGACCGCCAAGGCCCGCGAGAAGCTCCTGCGAGATATGGAGCTGTACCGTTAAGCGTCAGGGGAGAAGCGGGAAGGGGCCGGAGGCTTCGGCAGGGCTGCTTCTCCCGGTGGGTGAACGGAAGCCCCCAAACGCTTCGCCAGCCGCCCGAGCATAGCAACCAGGGGGCAATCCGCCGCGGACGGGTTGCTCCCTTTGCTTTGGGCGGGTGCATCTCCTGCCCTTTGGCCGGGTCCGGGCGATGCGCGTATGTCTGCGGCGCTTAACCGGCCACATAGCCTGGACCCTTGTCCTTTGCGCTGCGGATGAGGGCGGGCAGCGCCGTTTGCAGCAGGTGCTCCATGTAGTTCAGCACCCACTCCTTGTCCCGGGTGACGGCGCTGGGCTGCTGCACCCAGGAAAGCAGCATGCTGGCCAGGGCCTCGGTGAAGAACTCGCACAGGAACGCCCGGTAGGGCTCCGCCAGGGTTACGCCCTGCTGCTGGGCCAGGCTGTCGATCAGATGCTGGGCCAGGCCGATGAAATCATGATAGAAGAAATGCTTCAGCCCCTCCCTGCCGATGGCGTCATAGGCGGCGTTGAGCATGTGCTGGTTGGTCAGCACATAATCCATGGCGAATTCCAGCACCTCCCGGAAGTCGATCAGCATATCGAACTGCTTGATCACCTCGATGGTATCCTGCTCCAGCGTCCACTTGAACAGGGCGTAAATATCCTCAAAGTGATAGTAGAAGGTCTTGCGGTTCAG
>JBJEUJ010000362.1:0-5862 GCA_051883775.1 Aristaeellaceae bacterium
AAGCAGCAGCCCCTGCCCTCCTGGTCGGAGACGCCGCCCTGGGAGGACGCTCCCCAGCAGCCTGTCGCATCCGTGAAGGCGCCCCGCCTGCAGCAGGAGCCGCCCAGGGACGCCTGGCAGCCTGAATTGAAGCTGCCGCCCCGCAAGGCCCAACCGGAGGAGCAGCAGGTGGAGATGGAGCTGCCCCCGCCCTACGTCTATCCCGGGATGGACCTGCTCAAGGCCCCCGAGCCCCAGGCGGGCATCAGCCCGGAGGAGGACGCCATGCGCTCCCAGCGGCTGGAGGAGACGCTGCAGTCCTTCAAGGTGCCGGCCAAGGTGCGCCATGTGACCCACGGCCCGGCCATCTCCCGGTTTGAGCTGGAGCTGGCAGCGGGCATCAAGGTTACCAAGGTCACCGACCTGGGCAAGAACATCGCCATGAACATGGAGGTCAAGTCCGTGCGCATTGAGGCGCCCATCCCCGGCAAGGCGCTGGTGGGCGTGGAGGTGCCCAACCGCAAGGTGTCCACCGTGACGCTGCGGGAGGTGCTGGGCTCCCAGGCCATGGCGGAAGCCAAGTCCACCCTGGCGGTGGCCCTGGGCAAGGACATTGCCGGCACGCCCATCATCTGCGACCTGGCCCGCATGCCCCATCTGCTCATCGCGGGCGCCACGGGCTCGGGCAAATCCGTGTGCATCAACACCATGATCAACAGCCTCCTGTTCCGCTGCTCGCCCCGGGAGGTGCGGCTGATCCTCGTCGATCCCAAGGTGGTGGAGCTGCAGTGCTACAACGGCATCCCCCACCTGCTGATTCCCGTGGTGTCCGACCCCCACAAGGCCTCCGGCGCGCTGGCCTGGGCCGTGGCGGAGATGATGGACCGCTACAAGAAGTTTGAGCGCAGAGGCGTGCGCGCCATCGACGGCTACAACGCCAAGCTGGAGGACGGCGAGGAGTTCATGCCCCGCATCGTCATCATCATCGACGAGCTGGCCGACCTGATGATGACCTGCAAGCGCGAGGTGGAGGATCACATCTGCCGCCTGGCCCAGCTGGCCCGCGCCGCGGGCATCCACCTGGTGGTGGCCACCCAGCGTCCCTCTGTGGACGTGATCACCGGCCTGATCAAGGCCAACATTCCCAGCCGCATCGCCTTCAAGGTCTCCAGCTTCATCGACAGCCGCACCATCCTGGACCGCCAGGGCGCGGAGCAGCTGCTGGGCTGGGGCGACATGCTCTACATGCCCACGGGCGAGTTCACGCCCATCCGCGTGCAGGGCTGCTTCATGAGCGATAACGAGGTGAACCGGGTCACCGACTTCATCCGCGAGCACAGCGACGCCGAGTACGATCCCGACATCCTGGAGCAGCTGGATCAGATGGAGCGGGAGGCCAATCCCCCCTCCGCCGATACCGCCGACGCCACCGACAATATCAGCGGCGACGCGTCCCTGCTGGCCCAGTGCATCGAGATGGCCGTGAACGACGGGCAGGTGTCCACCAGCCTTTTGCAGCGGCGGCTGAAGGTGGGCTACGCCCGGGCAGGCCGCCTGGTGGACGAGATGGAGAAGCGTGGCATCGTCTCCGCCAAGGACGGCTCCAAGCCCCGCATGTGCCTGATCTCCCGGGAGGAGTTCGAGGCCATGCAGGCCTCCGGCGAGCTGGACGAATAACCCGGGAGGGACAAGCATGCCCAACATGATGGATTACCTGACCTGGCGCGGGGATCTGTCCCTGCAAAGCGCGCCCTTCACCCCGGTGGACGGGCTGATCCTCGCCAGCCTCTCCTACAACGACCTGGGCCCCCATGCCGAAAGCGGCGAGGGCATGCTGCTGCGGGAGCTGGCCCCGCTGCTGCCCCTGCGGGCGCAGACGGGCAACCAGTACTTCGTCCAGTGGCGGGAGCTGCTCTACGCCATGGCGGACACGGTGCGCTTCGGCGGCGTCCGCCTGCACGACTATGTGAATGTGGTGGACGACGAGCGGAACATCCAGTTCTCCGCCGTCACCGCTGATTTGCCGGACGGGCAGGTGTGCGTGTGCTTCCGGGGGACGGACAGCTCCCTGGTGGGCTGGCGGGAGGACTTCACCATGGCCTTTGAAAGCCCTGTCCCCGCGCAGATGGAGGCCCTGACCTACCTGGAGCGGACGGCCCTGCGCACGGATCATGACCTGCTGGTGGCGGGCCACAGCAAGGGCGGCAACCTGGCCTCCTACGCCGCCGCCCATGCCGAGCCCGAGACCCAGGCGCGCCTCCGGGGCGTATACAGCTTCGACGGCCCCGGCCTGGACGACGCCACCCTGGAAAGCGAGGGCTACGGGCGCATCCGGGGCGTTTTGCATGCCATCATCCCGCAGTCCTCGGTGGTGGGGCTGCTGCTGGCCCATCACCCCAGCTACACGGTGGTGCGCTCCACCGCCGTGAGCCTCCTTCAGCACGACGCCTTCACCTGGCAGCTGGCAGGCCCCCACTTTGAGGAGCTGGGGGACGTGGACGCGGGCAGCCAGCTGATGGACGAAACCCTGCACGAGTGGCTCTGCCAGGCCCCGGCCGGGCAGCGGAAGGTCTTTGTGGACACGCTGTTCTCCCTGCTGGAGGCCACCGGAGCGGCCACCCTGAACGACCTGAGCGCTGACAGGCTCCACAGCGCACTGGCCATCCTTTCCGCCACCCGGGAGGTGGACGCGGAGACCGGCCGGATGATCGCCCGGCTGATCAGCAGCTTTGTGGCCATCGGCATGGGCAACCTGCTGGACGCCGCCACCCGCAGGCCCCGGCAGCATCTGGAGCAGGCGCTGCACCATCATGAGCATAACGCACAGGAGGAATGAAGCATGGACGAAGCATTGCTCAAGGAGATTCGCCTGACCCTGCGTCAGGCTGTGGACGCGCTGACCGAGGCCGGGCACATCCAGCCCGGCGGGCTGATTGTGCTGGGCTGCTCCACCAGCGAGGTGGCGGGCGCGCGCATCGGCAAGGGCAGCGTGCCGGAGCTGGGCGAGGTCATTGCCCGGGCCATGCTGGAGGCCTGCCGGGCCCACGGGCTGGAGGCAGCCTTCCAGTGCTGCGAGCATCTGAACCGGGCCGTCGTCATGGAGCAACGGGTGCTGCGGGACTTGCGCCTGACCCAGGTGCGGGCCATTCCCCAGCCCAAGGCGGGCGGCAGCGTCCCCGCCGCGGCATGGAAGCTGCTGGAGCAGCCCGCGCTGGCCATGGCCGTACAGGCCGACGCGGCCATTGACATCGGCGACACGCTGGTGGGCATGCACATCCGCCCGGTGGCGGTGCCCCTGCGCCTGGACGTGAACCACGTGGGTCACGCCAACCTGGTCATGGCTTACAGCCGTCTGCCCTACATCGGCGGCAGCAGAGCCGTCTACGAGTAAGCTGCATCTGTGGCGGCTCCCCGGCAAACCCAATGCCCGGGGAGCCGTTTTTCATGCAGCCCTGTCCCATCCCCTGCCTGCGAAAATTGTCGTCCCCGGGCGAAAATGGTCTATGCGCGGCGTGGAATCTGTTGTACAATAGAGGAAAAGGAGGCTCCGCCATGCTTGACCGTTTGCTGACTGCCCGCGCCCTGCTGGACAGCCTGACCCCGCTGCGCACCGACTGCGGCAGCATCTGCGGCTGCCGCTGCTGCGCTTCCGCCGAGGGCGAGGAAACCGGCATGCTGCTTTTCCCCGGGGAGGAGGCGTACTACGCCCATCTGCCCGGCTACCGGCTGGAAGCCACGGCCCAGGGTACGCTGCTGATCTGCCCCGGCCGCTGCAACCGGGCGGACCGGCCTCTGTCCTGCCGGCTGTTTCCGCTGCTGCCCGTGGTGCGTCAGGACGGCGTGAAGGTCGCCATGGATCTGCGGGCGAGGGCTGTATGCCCCCTGGCCCGGCAGGGCAGGTCCGCCCTGCGGGAGGATTTCGTCCAGGCGGTGCGGCAGGTGGGGAACCTCCTGTGCGAGGACGAGGCGCAGCGGGACTTCCTCCTGGGCCTGACCCGTCAGCAGGACGAGCTGCGGGCCCTTCGCAGACAGTTCGGAGGTGACAGCCATGTTTGAGCAGGTGCAGGCCAGCCGGGAGGTCACCGGCGCAGGGGAGAACCTGCTGCTGTGCGGGAACAGCGCCGCGCCCCTGCCGGAGCTGACCCCCTGCCTGGGCAAGGTGCAGTGCGTGTACCTGGATCCCCCCTTCATGACCGGGGACGCCTTCACCCGCCGCCGCCGCTACGGCGCCAAGGGCTGGCGCACGGGCAGCCCCGCCCCCACCTATCCCGCCTACGAGGACGTCTGCAAGGACAGGGAGCTGTACCTTTCCCGGCTGCGGGGCATGGTGGAGCAGGCCCATCGGCTGCTGTCCCCCACGGGGGTGCTGCTGCTTCACCTGGACTGGCGGATGTCCGCCTACGCCCGGCTGATCTGCGACGAGGTGTTCGGCGAGAAGCGCTTCCTCAACGAGATCATCTGGGCCTATGAGAGCGGCGGCAGGGCGAAGCGGCATTTCAGCCGCAAGCATGACGTGATCCTGCTCTACGCCCGCTCTCCCCGCTACCGCTTCGACCTGACCCGCGTGCCCCTGGAGCGCGCCGCCGCGCGCCGCAACCACATGCGCCGTGCCGTGGACGAGGAGGGCCGCAGCTACCGCTCCATCCGCTCCGGCGGCAAGGTGTACCGCTACTACGAGGATGCGCCCGTGTATCCCGGCGACGTATGGACGGACATCAGCCACCTGCAGCAGCGGGATCCCGAGCGCACCGGCTATGCCACGCAAAAGCCCCTGAAGCTGCTGGACCGCCTGCTGCGCCCCGTGGTGCGGGAGGGCGACCTGGTGTGCGACCTGTGCTGCGGCAGCGGCACCACGCTGGTGGCCGCGCAGCAGCTGGGCTGCCGCTTCATCGGCGTGGACGAAAGCCCCGAAGCGCTGCTGGTGGCCCGCAGCCGCCTGGCCCAGGGCAGCGTCACCCTGCTCTGCCCGGCCGTGATGGACGCTGCGCCCCTGGAGGCCACCTTTGCCGACAACGTGCTGCTGCTGACGGACTTCGGCGCGCAGCATCCGCAGTTTCCCGTGACGGAGCAGACCTTCGACCGGCTGGAGAGCTGGGCGGTGGGCTATTGGACGGAGGAGGGCATGGTGGCCCTGCAGCACTTCCAGCGCACGGTGCGCCAGCCGGAGCTGCCGCTAATGTGCTTCCTGTCGGAGCTGCCGGGGGATCTGGCGGTCTCCACGGTGGACGCGGCGGGGCGGCGGCGGGTGTACCGCTGGCGGGCGGAGCCGCAGACTGCTGGTTATGCTTGACTAACCCTGCCGGGCTGTGGTAAGGTGTCCCCCGTAAGGGAGTAGTCGGCGCGGCAACGCGGGATGAAGTCAACATATTGGGGTTCGCCCCTGGCTTTGTACATTGCGACGAGACTTATCTGGCATTTTTCCCATACAATCCATGGGGAAGCGACGGATAAGCCTCGTTTTTTCGTCCCTCCCCCAGACGACAGGAGGATTCTCATGAGCCTGATTGAACTGTTTCTCATTGCGGTAGGGCTGAGCATGGACGCCTTCGCGGTGTCGATCTGCAAGGGACTGTCCGTGCGCAAGGCGGAGATCAAGCATTCGCTGATTGTGGGGGCGTACTTCGGCGGCTTCCAGGCGCTGATGCCCGCCCTCGGCTACGTGCTGGGGCGGCAGTTTGAGTCGCTGATCACCAGCGTGGATCACTGGATCGCCTTCGTGCTGCTGGGGATCATCGGCGGCAACATGATCCGCGAGGCCCTCAAGGGTGACACGGAGGAGCTGGACGATTCCTTCACCTTCAAAACCATGCTGCCCCTGGCCATCGCCACCAGCATCGACGCCCTGGCCATGGGCGTGACCTTCGCCTTCCTGCAGGTGCAGAT
>JBJEUJ010000363.1:0-5845 GCA_051883775.1 Aristaeellaceae bacterium
CTGTGCGCGGTGTACACGCTGCTGCGCTTCCTGTGGGTGGGCTGGATGGCGGACAGGGAGGATACTGCCGCCGCAGTCGATGTGACCGCCGCCGCCTTCCGCCTGATCGACCACACGGAGTTCGACCGCTACGCCGCGCCCATCCTCAAGCGCCTGGGCTGCGACGAATGGGCAAGCCTGGCAAGGCTGCTGTGCCTGTGAGGACGGGGGCCTCCGCCCACTGGCGCCGGTCCCTGACGGCGCGGGGCCGGGGCTGCGGCGCCCGCTTTCCCCCCGCAAAAGCATCCCCCGGCAGACGCATGTGTCCGCCGGGGGATGCCTGTATTACGCCGCACAGGTCAGCCTTCCGTCTGCCAGCGGATGTCCCGCAGGCGGAGGACGCTCTCCGCCGTGGGCTCCTCGCAGCCGGGCAGCACCTGCTCCTTCACGCCCCACTTGCCGCAGTCGTCCACGGTGCTTGCATGGGGAATCTTCTCCTTGGTCATCAGGCGGAAGCGGGTCAGGCTGTCCACCGCCGCGCTGAAGCCGAAGCTCTTCTCCTGCCCCAAGGCCTTCACCGTATAGCGGGCCAAGGCGCAGTCGAAGGATACCTCCACGTCGATGGCCCTGCCCGTGTCATAGGGCTGCCAGGGGTCGGTGCGGCCGTCCCCGCGCACGTACAGCGTACCGTCCGGGCGGAACACCAGGCGGATGGGCGTGCGGCCCGTGTCGTCCTGGATTTCAAAGGTCAGCGCGCCCGCGGCATCGAGGGCTTCCACCTCCGCCGTGAAGCGCACCGTGCCCCGCTGCGCCGGACGGATCGCCATTTCGATTCGGGCCTGGTCGTAGGGATCCCGGTCCCGCATCAGGAGCGCGCCGTCCTCCGCCTCCACCGGCGCCCACAGCGGCGCGTATACGCTGAGCTCCGCCGGGAGGGTTCCGGCCTCACAGCGCACCTCGCCCTCCGCTTCGCCAAGGCTTGTCAGCGGCACGGGAATCCGGCTGATCCAGATGTCCTCCTTGTTGTTGGAGTAGACCAGCCACACGTCCCCGTCGGGGGACTGCGGGTTGCATTCGGCAATGCCCCGCATGTACTGGGGGCCCAGGTTCTTGTCCAGCCCGCCGTAGCGCTGGGGGGACATATCCCCGGTGACAGCCGCCATGTCCGCGAAATGATGCCCGTCCTCCCCCGTCACCGCGGCGATGGGCCAGCGGTGCTGCCCGTCGGTGGTGGGGTTGTACAGGAGGGCGTAGCGGCCGTCGGAGGTTTTCTGCCCCCAGACCTTCCCCGTGGCGGTGCAGATGGTCGCCTGCCGGGTAACGTCGCTCCAGGTTTTGCCCTGGTCGTGGGATACCGCCGCCATGCCCTTCTTGTACACACCCAGCATCTCCGTGGGGCCGGTGGTGTAGAAGGACAGCGCCTGCGCCGCCGGGGTGGGGAACAGTCGCCTGTCGAAGCGCTGCTCCTCGTACATCTGGCGCATGGCCGCGCCGTTGCGGAGCAGCTCCTCGCAGGCGGCGATGAGTTCGTCGTCCCCGCTTTCACGGAAGGGCGCGAACACCCCGGCGTTCTCCGCCGTGTACCCGGCGGGCTCGTTATAAATAAGGAAGTAGATTCCCTCCGCCAGCGTGCCGTCGGGGAGAATCCGCCGTACCGCCCGGCCCACGCCCCAGCCGTCGCAGGGCGCGGAGCAGCTGCGGTCATGCACAATGCCATAGAAGGAAAGCAGCAGCAGCACCCCGTTCTTCGCGTAATAGAAGCCCATGCGCTGGTGGGGGACGGTGAGCATTTTCTCCCTGAGCAGCGGCGTGCGGGGGCCCTTGTACGGCCAGGTGGGCACCTCCACCTCCGGGAAGGCCACAACGGGCCTGTCCCAGTGGACGCCATCCTCGCTGGAGGTCAGCATGGTGTGGCCGGGCACCTCATGCTCGTCCACGGGGTTGGACAGGTATTCGCAGAAGAACCTGCCGTAGGCATGGGCCAGCATGGGGGCGTGGTTGTACGTCCAGCCGATGCCCCCGGCCCATTCGGGGTGGCGGCGGTTGCAGCGGAGAATCTGCCAGCTCTTGACCCCGCGCAGATGGGGCAGCGCGCCGTCCTGAAAGCGCACGTCCGCCCGGTGGGGATCGGAAACCCGGATGATGTCAGCCATGATGAACCTCCCATTCGTGTCGATGCGGGGGAAGCGGCGCCCGCCGCCCGGAAGCCCGGGCCCTGCGCGGGCAGGGAGGGCCTGCCTGGCCCCTTGCCCCTTTTCCGCCGGCGCAATCACATGGAGGGGGCTTACCTGCTGTACTTCTCAAACCAGTTCGTGATTTCCTCCAGACGGCGGATGCGGTGCTTCGGCTTGCCGGAACGGGACAGCTCGTGGTTCTCCCCGTGGAACAGGCACAGGCGCGCAGGCACACCCTTGTCCTTCAGCGCGGTGAACATCTGCAGGCCCTCCGCCATCGGGCAGCGATAGTCCTCGTCGGAGTGGATGAACAGCGTGGGCGTCACGGCGTTGGATGCGTACTTCAGCGGGGAATGCTCCCACAGCTTCTCCGGGTTTTCGAAGGGATGGGCGGCATTCTGGTCGGTGGCGAACACATAGCCGATGTCCGACACGCCGTAGAAGCTCAGCCAGTTGGCGATGGAGCGCTGGGACGCCGCGCAGCAGAAGCGGTCCGTGTGGCCGATGATCCAGTTGGTCATGAACCCGCCGTAGCTGCCGCCGGTCTCGCAGACCCGCTGGGGGTCAATCTGCGGATAGGCTGCGAGCACCGCGTCGGTGAAGGCCATGATGTTCCGGTAATCCGTCTCGCCGTAGTGGCCGCGGATGTCGGCAAAGTCGTTGTCCCTGCCGTCGCTGCCCTTGGGGTTGCAGAAGAACACGAAGTACCCCATGTTGGCCCACAGCTGCATCTCATGGTAGAACACCGTGCCGTAGACGGTCTTTGGGCCGCCGTGAATGTCCAGCACGGCGGGATAGCGCTTGCTGGGGTCGTAGTCCCTGGGCTCCAGCACCCAGCCGCCGATGGTGTAGCCCTCGCTCTCCACGGTCAGGGGCCTGGGTCTGGCCACGTACTTGCCCTTGAGGGCGGCGTCGTTCAGGTGGGTCAGCTGGGTCAGGCGGCACTTGCGCAGGTCGTAGGCGTACAGCTCCTGCAGCTTCTGCCCGAGCATGGCCACCAGCAGCACCACGTCGCTTTTGTCGGACACGTCGAAGCAGTCCACGCTGCCCGGCTGGACGATGATGGGCTCGTCGCTGCCGTCGGGGTGCAGGCGGTAGAGCGGCGCGTCCCCCTCCCGGGTGGTGATGTAGTACAGGTCATTGCCCCGGGCGGCCTGCTGCTGTCCGCCGCCCAGGCGGCAGTCGCTGCCCACGGAGCCGTACATGCTGTATTCCTCCCGGCGCAGCACCGTCATTTCCCCCGTCCGGGGCTCCAGAACGTACACCCAGTTGTTCTCGTTCAGCCCGTGGCGCTTGCCCTCCGTGGCCATCACGTACAGCCGCTCGCCCACCTTCATCAGCCCGGACACCGCCATGCGCTCATGCTGATACACCGTGCGGGCTTCGCCGGTCCTCCAGTTCACCGCGCGGATGCAGCAGCCCAGGATGGGCAGCTTGTCCGTCCAGCTGGCCGCGTCGAAGAACACCTCGTCCCCCATCACGGCCAGGGCGCCCACGTTCTCCGTGTCCCCGGTGACGCGGCGGACGCTCAGCGGCTCCGTCTCCACCAGGTACAGGGCGGCGCGCTGCCCATTGGTCACGCCCTCGCCGTTCATCCAGAAGGGAATCTCGTCAAAGACCTCGTAGTCCTTGTCCTCCTCCCGGTTCTTCGCCACCTGGGCCCGGGCCTCGGCGGTCATCTGGTCGTAGTCGGGGACGTTCACGTCCAGCGCGCCCACAACCGCCAGGTGGGTTTCGTCCAGCACCTTGACTGACGCTGCGGCAAAGGGCAGGGTAAAGGCCGGTAGGGCCTCGCCGCCCCGCACGTCCAGCGCGTAGTAGCTGGTGAACTGCTCCTTGGCGGCGGCGCGCTTTTTCTCCTTCTCGGAGCGCACGGCGGGGAAGAGGATCCGGTTCTCGTCCAGCCAGACGAAGCCCCGCTCCTTGCCCAGGTCGGTCATCTGCCGCACCTGCCCGTCCCACAGGTACAGGCGGGAGGAATAGGCGTTCTGCTCCTCCTCGCAGGAGGACACCACAAAGGCGGCCCTTTTGCCGTCCGGGGCCCAGCGCACCTCCGAGAGGAAGCGGTAGTTGAGAAAATCCTTCAGTTGAAGCTGCTGCATAAGGGGTTCAGTCTCCTTTCGTGGATGAAGGTGTCACATCGTTTTCAATCACGCCCAGGCGGATGAGCCTGCAGTGGATGGCATACTCGCTCCGGCCAAAGTGCCGGGCCAGCTGCTTTTCCGTCCACGTGGGGTACATGCGGACAAGCTCGTCATCATCCGCCTGCGTCCAGGGCTGATGCGACCGGGGCGCGCCATGGCCGCCGCCCTCCAGCCCCAGGGCCTTCAGCTGCTGCGCCACGCCCCGGGGCCTGCGCCCCAGCAGGGGAGCCATACGCTCCGGGCTCATGCCCTGGCGGAAGAGCTGCTCCAGCTGCGCGTTGTCCTCCGCCGTCCAGGGGCGGCCCGCGTTCAGGCGGCCATCCTTGCGCACCCACCTGTCCTCCCGGGCCGCGTCCTGACCCCGCAGGGCCTTGACCGCCATGCGCAGGGCCTGGCTTGTCCGCTCGTCGCAGCATACGTGCCCGGCAGGCAGCATCTCCCCCGTGAAGGGATCCGCGCCCTGGGCCAGGGCTTCCAGCAAGCCTGCGGCCTCCAGCTGCGTCATGCACGTTCCTCCCCGCGTTTTTCCCAATTATAGCATGGGGGAGAGGGCCTGTAAAGCGCGGCGGCCGCCCGGGCATTGAAAATCCGGCGGAAACGTAGTATAATGGCAAAATCCGATAGCAAAGGAGCTGTCCCGCCATGAACCGTTCCGTCATTCCCGAGGGCTACACGCCCAAGCTGTCCCTTTATCAGACCCAGAGCGCCATCAGCCTGATCAAGCGGGTGTTCCAGGATTCCCTGTCCCTGGCCCTGCATTTGAAGCGCGTGTCCGCGCCCCTGTTCGTGGAGCCCTCCTCCGGCCTCAACGACGACCTCAACGGCGTGGAGCGTCCCGTGGGCTTCGACATTCCCTTCGCCGGGGCCCAGGCCCAGGTGGTGCATTCCCTGGCCAAGTGGAAGCGCATGGCCCTCTACCGCTACGACGTGTTCCCCGGCAAGGGCATCTACACCGACATGAACGCCATCCGCCGGGACGAGAGCCTGGACAACCTGCACTCCGTCTACGTGGATCAGTGGGACTGGGAGAAGGTCATCACCCCCGAGAGCCGCAACGAGTTCACCCTGCATCAGACGGTGCGGGACATTGTGGCCGCCATCTGCGACACGCAGCTGACGGTGCGGGGCAAGTACCCCCAGCTGTGCGACACGCCGCTTTTGAAGCGGGAGGTGACCTTCGTCACCGCCCAGGCGCTGGAGGACATGTACCCCGCCCTCACCCCCAAGGAGCGGGAGAACGTCTTTGTCAAGGAGCACGGGACGGTGTTCATCCAGGGCATCGGCGGTGCGCTGAAGTCCGGCAAGCCCCACGACGGCCGCGCCCCCGACTACGACGACTGGGAGCTGAACGGCGATATTCTCTTCTACCATCCCGTGCTGGACTGCGCGATGGAGATTTCCTCCATGGGCATCCGCGTCAGCCCGGAGTCCCTCGATAAGCAGCTGACCCTGGCCCACTGCGACCACCGCCGCTCGCTGCCCTTCCACCGGATGCTGCTGGAGGGCAGGCTGCCGCTGACCATGGGCGGCGGCATTGGGCAGAGCCGG
>JBJEUJ010000364.1:0-5842 GCA_051883775.1 Aristaeellaceae bacterium
GTCCGTGCTGGCCGAGCAGTTTCATCTGAACCCGCAGTACATCAGCCAGCTGTTCAGGAGTGAGATTGGGGTGAACTTCCTGGCCTACCTGACCGGCATCCGCATGGAAAGGGCGAAGAAGCTGCTGCTGACCACCTCCCTGTCCATTGCGGAGGTGGCGGAGCAGTCGGGCTACGGGGATTACCGGGTGTTCACCAAGGTGTTCAAGAAGGCGGAGGGCGTCACGCCCTCCCAGTACCGGCGGGACTTCCTGGAGGCGTGACGCGCCCCGGGAGATCGCGGAGCGCGGCAGCGTCAGGACGGCCACGCTCCGCTTTTTTTTTGCGATGGCGGCGTTGCGCCTGAGAGGCGGCATCGAAAACAGACACATTCCCCTGCAAAACGCGCCTATCCGCCGGGCGGGCTTTCCTGTATGATAGGAGCGGGAACGGAGACAAGGAACCGGGAGGCAATCAGCATGGAACGCTGCGAAACAACGCCTCGCCGCCGAGGGCTTACGGCGGAGGGCATGAGCTATCTTTTCCTGATTTTTCTCATGGGCAGCCTGGTGGGGTGGCTCTATGAGGAGCTTTTCTACTGGGCGACGGAGGGGCTGCTGCGGAACCGGGGCGTGCTGTACGGGCCCTGGCTGCCGATCTATGGCGTCGGGGCGCTGGGCATCCAGGCGCTCAAACCCCTGAAGAAGCATCCGGCGCTGCTGCTCCTGCTGTGCGCCGGGGTGGCCGGTGTGGTGGAGTATGCCGTGGGGTATGTGAGCATGCAGGTCTTTGGCCTTAGGCTGTGGGATTACCGCGGGCTGCTGCTGAACGTGGACGGGATTGTCTGCCTGCGCAGCGTGGCGAGCTTTGGCGTGATGGGGCTGGCGTTCCTTTACCTGCTGGAGCCGGCGTGTGCCCGGCTGTTCCGCAAGCTTCCGGTGAGCGCGATCCGGGGAGGCAGCCTTGCGCTGCTGGCGGTGTTTCTCCTGGATTGCATCCTGAGCGCGCTGTTCCGCACGCCGATTACGTACTGACACAGGGAGGACTGTCCAATGAACAGGAAGCTGTACAAGTCCGATGAGGATATGCTGGTGGTGGGCGTCTGCGGCGGCCTGGCCGAGTACCTGGACCTTGACCCCACGCTGGTGCGGGTGGCCTGGGTGCTGCTGTGCGCCGCGGGGGGCAGCGGGGTGCTGGCGTACTTGATCGCCGCCCTGCTCATGCCCTGTCGCCGGGAGGAATAAGGACAACCGCGCTGCAAGGCGCAGAAAAACCTCTTGACCCTGACGCAGCGTCATGGCGTATCCTGTGACCGTGTCCGGACGCAGGACAACGAAGGAGGTTTTTGACCATGAACATTGCAGCAATTCGTTCCGACCGGATTTACCGGGCCATGATGAATGCGGACCCGGCTGAAAAGGACCGCCTGTACCGGGAGGCGCTGATGGGCCCCTTCGCCTTCAAGTGGGCGTGCGTGGGCGCGCCCCTGCGGGCGGAAACCGAGGGCGGGTACGATGTGGTATCCGCCGCGGCCATGAGCGGCTACTACACCCCCGGGCAGATCACGCAGGCGCGCCGGGCGGAGATTGACGCCATCAGCGACGATGGCTTCTGGGCGGCGTGCGAGGGCAGCATCCGCGATGCGCTGACGGGCTTTGAGCGGCACGGCATCACCCTGCCGAAGCAGGAATACGTGTTCACCGTGCTGCTCAGCGACCCGCACAGCCCCATGACCGCCCTGGCCGGGGACTACTGCGGCGACGGGGGCATTCCCGGGTACATCCTCGGCTCCGTTGTGCCCAATGCGCGGTCGCTGTCGCTGCTGCCGGTGGCGCTGGCCCATGAGACCAACCACAACGTCCGCTGGCAGTTCATGCAGTGGGGCAGCCACATCACCCTGGCGGACATGATCGTTTCCGAGGGCCTGGCGGAGAGCTTTGCCGCCGCCATGTTCGGCGAGGAGAAGATCGGCCGGTGGGTTCGGGAAACATCTGCGGAAGCGCTGCGGGAAACCGTCATGCCCCTCATCCGGGACAACCTTGCGGCCAGCGATTTCCAGACCCTTTCCTCCTATCTGTATGGCGATGAAATCATGGCCCTGCGGGGCGGGCAGCCCGTGGGGATGCCCTACTGCGGGGGCTACGCCTGCGGCTATGCGCTGATCCGCCATTACCTGCGGAAAACGGGCGCGTCCATCCACGAGGCCACCGTGACGCCCACGCAGGAGATCCTGCGGCAGACGGAGGACTTCTGGGCATAAGCCGGAAAATCCGCAAAAGAAAGCACAATCCCCCTTGACTCTCCCCCTAAGGGGAGATGCTACAATCCTCCCTGCAAGCAAAAGCAAGGAGGATTTTTACGATGAACGAACCGGTCATCAGCGCGAAGGGGCTGACCAGGGCCTTTGCAGGCCGCAGGGTAGTGGACGGGCTGTCCCTTGAGGTGCAAAGGGGCGAGGTCTTCGGCCTGCTGGGGCACAACGGCGCGGGCAAGAGCACCACCATCGACCTGATTCTGGGGCTGAAGCAGCCGGACGCGGGCGAAGCCAGGCTCCTGGGCCTGGACGCCGCCCGGCACAGAAGGCAGGTGTTTTCGCGGGTGGGCGTGCAGCTGCAAAGCACCCGCTACCAGCCCGGCATCACCGTGGAGGAGGCCTGCCAGGAGTACGCCTCCCTGTATGAGACCCCGGCGGACTATCCGCGCCTGCTGGAGCAGTTCGGGCTGACGGGCTTCAAAAGGAGCTATGTAGCGAAGCTCTCCGGCGGGGAGCGGCAGAAGCTCAACGTGGTGCTGGCGCTGATCGGGAACCCGGAGGTCGTCTTTCTGGATGAGCTGACCACGGGGCTGGACGTGGTGGCCCGGCGGGAGGTGTGGCGCACCCTCAGGCAGCTAAAGGAGCGGGGATTGACGATCTTCCTGACCACCCATTACATGGAGGAGGCGGAAGCCCTGTGCGACCGGGTGTGCCTCATCCGGGCGGGAAGGAAGGTGGCGGAGGGCGCCGTCGGTGAGGTGATCGCCGCCTCGGGGCGGAAGGATCTGGAGGAAGCGTACCTGTTTTACATGGGAGAGGAGGAGCTGCTGTGAGAAGGTTCTGGAGGATGTACCGGGTGGAGCAGAGGGTTTTCCTCCGCTCGCCGGATGTGATGCTGTTCTGCCTGGCCATGCCGGTGGTGGTGCTTGTCGTGATTGCCATGATTGCCGGGGACAGGAGCGCCGCGGACTCGGGGCTGACCTATCTGCAGAGCGCCTATGCGGCCCTGTCCACGGTGGGCGTCTGCTGCTGCGCGTTCATGAGCATCCCCATCACCCTGGTGGAAAAGCGCGCCCAGGGCGTGCTGCGGCGGATGTACTGCAGCCCCTGCTCCCCCGCGCGGCTGCTCATCTGCGATACCCTGTGCAGCGGCGTGATGGCCGCGCTGTCCACCCTGCTCCTGACGGCGGCGGCGGTGGGGCTCTTCGGCTACCGGATGGAGGGCAGCGCACTGGCGTACATCGCCGCCTGGCTGCTGACCATGGCGGCCATGTTCTCCATCGGGCTGATGGTGGCCAGCCTGTGCCGCACCGCCAAATCCATGAATGTGGCCACCAGCCTTCTGTACTTCCCCATGCTGCTGTTTTCCGGGGCCACCATCCCGGCGGAGGTGTTCCCGGCGGGGTTCAGGGCCGTGGCCGGGTGGATGCCCCTGGGCGTGGGCATCAGGCTGTTGAAGGCCGTGTCCCTGGGGTGCTATGATGATATGGTCGCGCCGGTGGCGGTCCTGGCCGCCATGACGGCGGTATGCGGCGCCGTTGCCGCCAGAACCTTCCGATGGGAGTAAGCCAATGGACATGAAACAGGAACACAGGCCCTGCGAGGAAAGAAGTGGCGACACGCTGTACAAGATCGGCATGTTCGCCGCGATGAACCATGTGACCGTCAAAACCCTGCGCTTCTACGAGGAGCAGAGGCTGCTCCTGCCCGCGCTGATTCACCCGGATACCGGCTACCGCTTCTACACCCTGTCCCAGATGGCGGAGCTCCACCGGATTACCGCCCTGAAGCAGGCGGGCTTCACCCTGGAGGAAATCGCCGGCATCCACGCCGGCGCGGACGAGAAAGCAGTGCTGCTGAAGAAAAAGGCCGCCCTGCTGGCGAGGATTGCGGAGCTGACCCGGCAGATCGCCGTGGTGGACGGCTACCTGGCCCACGGGAAGACGGGGCTGAGCGCGCCGGTGCTGCTCAAGACCATCCCGGCGGCCACCGTGGCCTGCATGCATGTTCGCCTGACCTCCTACGATGACCTGTTCGACCGGATGCCGGAAATGGGCGCGCTGATGGAGAAGGCGGGCTGCGAATGCGCCCTGCCGGAGTACTGCTTCACGGCCTATCCGGAGCCGGGGTACAGGGACGCGGACATTCCGGCGGAAATCTGCGAGGCCGTGACGGCGGCAAAGGAGGCCACCGGCGCGCTGCGCTTCAGGACGCTTCCGGCCGTCCAGGCGGCGTGCGTGTTCCACCGGGGCTCCTACCGTACCCTCCCCGAGGCCTATGAGACCGTGCTGCGCTACGTGGAGGAAAACGGGTACGAGGTTGCGGGCGACATCCGGGAGAGCTACATCGACGGGGTGTGGAACAGGGACGACGAGAGCCAGTGGCTGTCGGAAATCCAGGTGCCCGTGCGGAAAAGGGCGGAGCAAACCCGCGGAATCGCACAAATGGTCGAGCCAGAAGAAGCGTGAAAGCAGTATCCTTCATGCAGAAAGCGGGGCGATTGCGGCATGAACCAGGAAGCCATCATCATCCGGGGGCTGAGGCAGAACAACCTGAAAAACGTCTCCCTGGACATTCCCAAGGGAAAAATCGTGGTGTTCACCGGGGTGTCCGGCTCCGGGAAATCCAGCATTGTCTTTGATACCATCGCCGCCGAGAGCCAGCGGCAGATGAACGAAACCTACACCGCCTTCATGCGGGGGCGGCTGCCCAAGTATGAGAAGCCCCGGGTGGACAGAATCGACAACCTGTCCGCCTCGGTCATTGTGGATCAGTCCCGGCTGGGGGGCAACGCCCGCTCCACCGTGGGCACCATCAGCGATATGTACGCCGCCCTGCGCCTGCTCTACGCCCGCATCGGCACGCCCTATGCGGGCACGGCATCCTGCTTCTCCTTCAACGACCCCAACGGCATGTGCAAGGCCTGCTCGGGCATCGGGAAGATCATGGAGCTGGACATCGAGCGGGCCATCGACCCGGACAAATCCTGGAATGAGGGCATGATCGCCCTTCCGGCCTTCGGGGTGGGGAATTACTACTGGAAGCAGTACACGGGCTCGGGCCTGTTCGACCTGGACAAAAGGTACCGGGACTATACGGACGAGGAGAGGAATCTGCTGCTCTTTGGCAGCAGGGAGCCGGGCGGGCCCCGGGCGCACAAGCGGGTGGAGGGGATCAAGACCCAGTTCCAGCGGCTGTGCCTGATGAAGGGCCCGGAGGAGCAGCACGACCATACCCTGCGCAAGCTGAATCAGTTCATGGAGGAGCGGACCTGCCCCGTCTGCCGGGGACGGCGGCTGAACGAAAGGAGCCTGGCCTGCCAGGTGGCGGGATACAGCATCGACCGGATGTGCGCCATGGAGTTCACGGAGCTGGTGAAGGTGCTGGCGGCCATCGACGATCCCCGGGCCGTCCCCATCGTGGAGGCCCTCACCGCCTCCCTGACGCGCATGATCGACATCGGCCTGCCCTACCTGTCCATGGACAGGGAATCCAGCACCCTGTCCGGCGGCGAGGCCCAGCGGCTCAAGCTGGTGCGCTACATGGGCAGCTCCCTCACCGGCATGACCTACATCTTCGACGAGCCCAGCACCGGCATGCACCCCCGGGA
>JBJEUJ010000365.1:0-5839 GCA_051883775.1 Aristaeellaceae bacterium
CCTCCGGCTGATGCACGGCCTTGGTGAACGCCCGCAGCCCGCCGTCCTCCGCCAGCGCCAGCACGTTGTGGTAGCGGCTGTGCAGCACCGCCGCGTCCCCCGCCTGATCGCCCAGCGCGGTGTAGTCATCCCATGCGCCCGCGCCGGACACCAGGGTATACAGCTTGCCCGTCAGGCCCCACTGGTTCGCCAGAGCGGGGGCGGTCAGTAGGCAGAGCGCCAGGGTCAGGATGGTCAGCCAGGTCATGCGTTTCATCATGGGTGCGTCCTCCCGGTTGCGGTTTCTCTTCTGCCTATAAGAACGAATCTGCCCCTGGGAATCCTTCCCTGGTATGGCTGTGTCCGTCCGTTCCGGAAAAAAAGTTCCCGATCAGGCAAAAAAAGCTGTTGACAAATCCGGTAGGCAATGTGTATAATGTATCCAACAATTTAACACAGTAAACCGACGATGCGGAGATCAAAGCTTCAGTGCACGCACAGAGAGTCCGGGGGGCTGAGAGCCGGGCCGAAAGCAGGGAGCCAAATGGACCGCAGAGGGCGCGAGGAACAGCGGGGAACCGCCCAGTATTCCGCGACGTGGAGGCATACGTCAGTTGCCGGAGATATGCAGGTATCTCGCAAAGGGCACGGGTCATACCGTGAAGCAAGGTGGCACCGCGGAGAAGCAATTCCCCGTCCTTGACAGGAAAGCACAATTTCTGTCAGGGACGGGGCTTTTTCGTGCCTGGCAACGGATGGAGGTTGGATGATGATGTACCCCACGCTGGAACAGGTTCGTACCATCGCCGCCACGGGCGAATACCGGCGGATTCCCGTCTGCCGGGAGGTGCTGGCGGATCGCTTCACCCCGGTGGAGGTCATGCGCACGCTGCGGGCGGCCAGCCGACACTGCTATCTGCTGGAGAGCGCCGCCAGCGGACACCTGTGGGGCCGGTATTCCTTCCTGGGCTACTCCCCCACGCTGGAGGTCACCTGCCAGGACGGTCTGCTGCGCATCCGCCGGGTGGACGAGGACGGCGTTCTGTCGGAGACCGTCTCCCGGACAGATCACCCGGGGCAGGCCCTCCGGGAGATTCTCGCCCGCTACCGCAGCCCCCGGCTGCCGGGGATGCCACCCTTCACCGGCGGGCTGGTGGGGTACTTCGCCTACGACTATATCAAGTACGCCGAGCCCACGCTGCGTCTGGGCGGCGAGGGACAGGACTTCCGCGACGTGGACATGATGCTCTTCGACAAGGTGATCGTCTTTGACCACGGGCGGCAGAAGCTGATCCTCATTGCCGGGGTGGACGCCGGACGGCCGGAGGAATCCTACAAGGAGGCGGAAGCGGAGATTGGCGAGATGCTCCGGCTGCTGACCAGCGGCGCCCGGGCGGACTTCAAGCCCCTGCGCCTGAAGGAGGAGCTGACCCCCGCCTTTACCCGGGATGCCTACTGCGACATGGTGCGCCGGGCCAAGCACTACATCCACGAGGGAGACATCTTCCAGGTGGTGCTGTCTGACCCGCTGACCGCCCGGGCGGAGGGCAGCATGTTCGACGTCTACCGGGCGCTGCGCACGGAGAACCCCTCCCCCTACATGTTCTACTTCTCCAGCGACGATGTGGAGATTGCCGGTGCGTCGCCGGAGACGCTGGTGAAGCTGGAGGACGGCGTGCTGCACACCTTCCCGCTGGCAGGCACCCGGCCCCGGGGACAGACGGAGGAGGACGACCTCCGGCTGGAAGCGGAGCTGCTGGCGGACGAAAAGGAGCGGGCCGAGCACAACATGCTGGTGGATCTGGGCCGGAACGACATCGGTCGCATCAGCGAGCTGGGCAGCGTGAAGGTGGAGCGGTACATGAGCATCGAGCGCTTCTCCCACGTGATGCACATCGGCTCCACGGTATCAGGGCGCATTCGCCCGGACAGGGATGCGGTGGACGCGGTGGACGCGATTCTCCCGGCGGGTACCCTGTCCGGCGCGCCCAAGCTACGGGCCTGCCAGATCATCCAGGAGCTGGAGGGCCGGAAGCGGGGCGTGTACGGCGGGGCTATCGGCTACCTGGACTTCACCGGCAACCTGGACACCTGCATCGCTATCCGCCTGGCCTACAAGAAGAACGGCCGCATCTGCGTCCAGTCCGGCGCGGGCATCGTGGCCGACAGCGTGCCGGAGACGGAATACCAGGAGTGCATCAACAAGGCCCGGGCCGTGGTCAAGGCCATTCACGCCGCGCAGGAGGGATTGACATGATCGTCCTCATCGACAACTACGACAGCTTTTCCTACAACCTGTACCAGCTTGTGGGCAGCATTCGCCCCGACCTGACCGTCATCCGCAACGACCGCTGCACGGTGGATGACCTTCGCGCCATGGCCCCGGAGGCCATCTTCCTCTCCCCGGGGCCGGGAAGGCCCTCGGACGCGGGCATCTGCGAGGACGCTATCCGCGCCCTGGCCGGGGAGATTCCCATCTTCGGCGTATGCCTGGGGCATCAGGCCATCTGTGAGGCCTTCGGCGGCACGGTGTCCTACGCCAAAGCGTTGATGCACGGCAAGGTCTCCCAGGTAACCCCCCTGCCCGGCAGCCGCCTGTTCCGGGGCATGGACGCGCCCTTCCCCGCCGCCCGGTACCACTCCCTGTCCGCGGTGGAGGCCACGCTGCCCCCCTGCCTGCGCGTCACCGCCCGGACGGCGGACGGGGAAATCATGGCGGTGGAGCACAGGGACTATCCCGTCTGCGGCGTTCAGTTCCATCCGGAGTCCGTCATGACCCCGGACGGCGGGCATATCATCCGGAACTTTCTTGCAAGCCTGTAATGTAAAAGGAGGAAACCGTTATGATCCGCGAAGCCATCATCAAGCTGTCCAAAAAGGAAAACCTGACCTACGCCGAGGCTGAAGCCGTCATGGATGAAATCATGAGCGGCCAGACCACCCCCGTCCAGACCTCCGCCTACCTGACCGCCCTGTCCCTCAAGGGCGAAACCATCGACGAGATCACCGCCTCCGCCGCGGGCATGCGCGCCCACTGCGTCAAGCTCCTGCACAACATGGACGTGCTGGAGATCGTGGGCACCGGCGGCGACGGGGCCAATTCCTTCAACATCTCCACCACCTCGGCCTTCGTCATCGCCGCAGGGGGCGTGCCGGTAGCCAAGCATGGCAACCGGGCGGCTTCCTCCAAGTGCGGCGCGGCGGATGTGCTGGAGGCCCTGGGCGTGACCATCACCCTGCCCCCGGAGCAAAGCGAAGCCCTGCTCAGGGATGAGAACTTCTGCTTCCTCTTCGCGCAGAACTACCATATCGCCATGAAGTACGTGGCGCCCGTGCGCAAGGAGCTGGGCATCCGCACGGTGTTCAACATCCTGGGCCCGCTGTCCAACCCCGCCGGAGCCAACATGGAGCTGATGGGCGTGTATGACAGCACGCTGGTGGAGCCCCTGGCCCAGGTCATGAGCAAGCTGGGGGTGAAGCGGGGCATGGTGGTCTACGGCACGGACAGGCTGGATGAGATTTCCATGAGCGCACCCACCCTGGTCTGCGAGATTCGCGATGGCTGGTTCCAGTCCTACGAGATCACCCCGGAGCAGTTCGGCTATGCCCGCTGCGACAAGGCTGATCTGGTCGGCGGCACTCCTGCGGAGAACGCGGCCATCACCCGCGCCATCCTTTCCGGGGAGGAACGGGGCGCGAAGCGTCAGGCGGTGTGCCTGAACGCCGGCGCGGCGCTGTACATCGGCGGGAAGGCCGCCTCCATCCAGGAGGGCGTGGCGCTGGCGGAGAGCATCCTGGATTCCGGCGCGGCCCTGGCCAAGCTGGAAGCCGTCATCCGCCGCACGGGGGCATGACCGCCATGGCTGCAACGATTCTGGACACCATTGCCGATTTCGCCCGGCAGCGGGTGGCGGCGGACAAGGCGGCCGTTCCCCCGGAGGCCATGGCGGACATGGCCCGGCAAGGCCCGCCTGCCCACGGGGCCGCCTTCGAGCAGGCCCTGCGGAAGGCTGGCATAAGCTTCATCTGCGAGGTGAAGCGGGCCTCCCCCTCCAAGGGGCTGATCGCGCCGGACTTCCCCTATCTGGACATCGCCCGGGCCTATGAGGCTGCCGGGGCCGACTGCCTCTCCTGCCTGACGGAGCCGAAATGGTTCCTGGGCTCGGACGGCATCTTCCGGGAGATTCGCGGCGCCGTCGCGCTGCCCATGCTGCGCAAGGACTTTGTGGTGGACGCGTATCAGATCGACCAGGCGAAGGTCATGGGCGCGGACGCGGTGCTGCTGATCTGCTCCCTGCTGGATACCGCGACCATCGCCCGCTGCCTGGAGCATTGCGACGCGCTGGGCCTTGCCGCCCTGGTGGAGGCCCACGACGAAAAGGAGATCGCCTCCGCCGTGCAGGCCGGAGCCAGGGTCATCGGGGTCAACAACCGCAATTTGAAGGACTTCTCCGTGGATTTTGGCAACGCTGCCCGGCTGCGGGACTTGATTCCGCCCGGCACGGTGTACGTGGCGGAGAGCGGCGTGACCGGCCCGGAATCCATGGCGAAGTTGGTGGCCATCGGCGCGGACGCTGTGCTCATCGGCGAGGCGCTGATGCGCGCGCCCGACAAGGCGGCCATGCTCCGGGCCCTGCGGGAGGCGGCCTCATGACGCGCATCAAGATCTGCGGCCTGTCCCGCCCCTGCGACGTGGCCTACGTGAACGAGGCCCGGCCCGACTGGTGCGGCTTCATCATCGGCTACCCCAGGAGCCACCGCAGCGTGACCCCCGCCGAGGCCCTGGCCCTGCGAAGGCTGCTGGACCCGGGCATCATCCCCGTGGGGGTGACGGTGGATCAGCCGGTGGAGGCAGTGGCGGCGCTCTTGAGGTCGGGCGGTATGGACATCGCCCAGCTGCACGGCGGTGAGGATGAAGGCTACCTGGCCGCCCTGCGCACCCTGGCCCCGGGCTATCCCCTGTGGAAGGCCTTCACCCTCCATACCCCCGACGACTTATCCGCCGCCCTTGCCTCCAGCGCGGACATGATCCTCCTGGACAGCGGCAAGGGCACCGGGCAGACCTTCGACTGGTCGCTGCTGCGGGAGGTTCAGCGGCCCTTCCTGCTGGCGGGAGGGCTGACGCCGGAGAACATCCCCCGGGCCAGGCGGGAGTTACACCCATACGGCATTGACCTGTCCAGCGGCGTGGAGACGGACAGGCGCAAGGATCGGGACAAAATACTGGCGGCCGTGGCTGCCGCAAGAAAGGATTGACCATCATGTCCAAGGGACGCTTTGGCGTGCACGGGGGGCAGTATATCCCCGAGACGCTGATGAATGCCGTCATCGAGCTGGAGGAGGGCTACAACCGCTTCAAGGACGACCCCGCCTTCAACGCCGAGCTGACGGCGCTGCTGAACGAATACGCCGGCCGGCCCTCCCGGCTGTACCATGCCGCCAGGATGACTGCCGACCTGGGCGGGGCGAAGATCTACCTCAAGCGGGAGGATCTCAACCACACCGGCGCGCACAAGATCAACAACGTGCTGGGGCAGGCGCTGCTGGCGAAGAAGATGGGCAAGACCCGCCTCATCGCCGAGACCGGCGCGGGCCAGCACGGCGTGGCCACCGCCACCGCCGCCGCCCTGATGGGCATGGAGTGCGTGGTCTTCATGGGTGAGGAGGACACCCGCCGCCAGGCCCTGAACGTCTACAAGATGCGCCTGTTGGGGGCCACGGTGGTGCCCGTCACCACCGGCACCGCCACCCTGAAGGACGCCTGCTCCGCCGCCTTCCGGGAGTGGACGAACCGCATCAGCGACACCCACTACTGCCTGGGCTCGGTCATGGGGCCGCACCCCTTCCCCACCATCGTGCG
>JBJEUJ010000366.1:0-5837 GCA_051883775.1 Aristaeellaceae bacterium
AAAGGCCATGAAGAGCAGCAGTAGCCGATCAGGATGCCTTTCCCAGAGAGCCGCGTCAAGGTGCAAGTGCGGCAGGGCAGCCCGGTGAAGGAACAGCTCGGAGCCGCCGCCCCAAAGGCTCATCACCCAGTAGGCGCGGACGGGGGAAGCCCGTGACAGCTTCAGGCAATCGCCGTCAGGGCCGTTGCCGGGAAAGGCTTCCTCCGCCTGTGCGGCGGGAAGCGAATGTGGGTGGTACCGCGTAAGACAGCCGTCTTTCGCCCCAGGATGCATGGGGCAGAAGGACGGATTTTTTTATTCCCCGGGCCATCGTAAAAGGAGGAAATGCAGGTATGAAGCGGACACATTATTGCGGGAACATCCGTCGGGAGCACATGGGCCAGCGGGCCGTGCTGTGCGGCTGGGTGCAGGTCAAGCGCGACATGGGCGGCGTGATTTTCCTGGATGTGAAGGATCGTGAGGGCGTGGCCCAGGTGGTGTGCGACCTGCGGCTGCTTGCGGAGGAGGACTTCCACCGGGCGGAGAGCGTGCATCTGCAGAGCGTGGTGCAGGTGGAGGGCGAGATTCGCCTGAGGGACGAAAGCACCTACAACCCCCGGCTGCTCACCGGCGAGGTGGAGCTGGCGGCCACGTCCCTGACGGTGCTGTCCGAGGCCCAGCCCCTGCCCTACTCCATGGATGAGGACGCGAAGGTGCGCGAGGAGCTGCGGCTGAAGTACCGCTACCTGGATCTGCGCCGCCCCGCCATGCAGAAGGCGCTGAAGTTCCGCCATCAGGTGCAGTACGCTGCCGAGACCTACCTCAACGGTGACGGCTTCTACCAGGTGGAAACGCCCATGCTCTGCAAGTCCACCCCCGAGGGCGCCCGGGACTATCTGGTGCCCAGCCGGGTGCATCCCGGCACCTTCTACGCCCTGCCCCAGTCCCCGCAGATCTTCAAGCAGCTGCTGATGGTGGGCGGTATCGACAAGTATTACCAGGTTGCCCGGTGCTTCCGCGACGAGGACCTGCGGGCGGACCGCCAGCCGGAATTCACCCAGGTGGATATGGAAATGTCCTTTGTGGATCAGGAGGACATCCTGCAGCATCTGGAGCGGCTGTTCAAGAGCATCTTCGCCCAGACCATGGGGCGGGAGATCGACTACACCTTCCCCCGCATGACCTGGCACGAGGCCATGGACAACTATGGCTGCGACAAGCCCGACATGCGCTTCGGCATGACCATCAGGGACGTGACGCAGCTGGCGGCGGAATGCTCCTTCTCCGTGTTCCGCCGGGTGGCGGACAAGGGCGGCAAGGTGCGCGCGCTGAACTGCAAGGGCTGCGCGGAAAAGTTCACCCGCACCACCATCGAGACCCTCACCGACCACGCCATCGGCTACGGCGCCAAGGGCATGGCCTGGATCCTCATCCATGAGGATGGCGAGGTCAACTCCATCCTGCAGAAGTACTTCACCAAGGCCCAGTGGAAGGAGCTGCTCCGGCAGCTGGACGCGGAGGACGGGGACTTCATCCTCTTCTGCGCGGACAGGTTCGACGTGGTGTGCCGGACGCTGTGCGGCCTGCGCCTGGAGGTGGGCGACATGCTGGGCCTGCGGGACAAGCAGGATTTTCGGTTCTGCTTCGTGACGGACTTCCCGGAGTTCGAGTGGTCGGAGGAGGAGGGCCGGTACCTGGCCATGCATCATCCCTTCACCATGCCCTACGAGGAGGATCTGCCCTACCTGCTGACCGACCCGGGCCGTGTGCGCTCCCAGGCCTACGACGTGGTGCTCAACGGCGTGGAGCTGGGCAGCGGCTCCATCCGTATTCACCGGCCTGAGGTGCAGGCCCTGATGTTCAAGGCCCTGGGCTTCTCCGAGGAGAGCGCCCGGCAGCGCTTCGGCTTCCTGATTGACGCCTTCCGCTACGGCACGCCTCCCCACGGCGGCTTCGCCTTCGGCCTGGACCGGCTGGTGATGCTGCTCCTGGGCGCGGACAGCCTGCGGGACGTGATCGCCTTCCCCAAGGTGCGGGACGCTTCCTGCCTGATGACCGGCGCGCCGGACTTTGTGGATCCGGAGCAGCTGGAGGTATTGCAGCTGGGTACGGCGGCAGCCCAGGAAAAGAGCAAGGCTGCCGCCACGCCGAAGCCGAAGATCGTGGTGCAGCAGGTGGCGCAGCTGGCGAAGCTCTCCCTGAGCCCGGAGGAGGAAAAGCGCATGGGCGGGGAGATGGAGGGCATCCTGGCCTTCGCCCAGGCGCTGCAGCAGGTGGACACCACCGGCGTTCCCATGACGGCCCATGTGATTCCCACCCAGAACGTGCTGCGCGAGGACGAGCCGGCGCAGCCCTTCGACCGGGAGAAATTGCTGGCCAGCGCGCCCACCCGCACGGAGGAATGCGTTACCGTTCCCAAGACCTTTGAGTGAAGGAGGAGAGCATCATGAAGCGTATTACATCCATGACCATGGGGGAGCTGGCGGAGCAGCTGGCCTCCGGCGCGCTGTCCTCCCGGGAGATCACCGAGGCGTACCTGGATCGCATTGCCCAGGTGGAGGACAAGGTTGGCGCGTATGTGACCGTCTGCCGGGAGGAAGCCCTCCGCCAGGCCGATGAGGCCGACGCACGCCGGGCCTCCGGCGAGGCGGTGCATCCCCTGTGCGGCGTGCCCGTGGCGGTGAAGGACAACATCTGCACCGAGGGCATTCGCACCACCTGTTCCTCAAGGATGCTGGAGGACTTTGTGCCGCCCTACAACGCGGCGGTGTGGGAGAAGCTGCGGGCTGCGGGCTGCGTGCTGCTGGGCAAGACCAACCTGGACGAGTTCGCCATGGGCTCCTCCACGGAGAACAGCGCCTTCCACCTGACCCGCAATCCCCGCAACCTGGCCCATGTGCCGGGGGGCTCCTCCGGCGGCAGCGCGGCCTGCGTGGCGACGGCGGAAGCGCCCTTCGCCCTGGGCAGCGACACCGGCGGCTCCATCCGCCAGCCCGCGGCCTTCTGCGGCGTGGTGGGCATGAAGCCCACCTACGGCATGGTCAGCCGCTACGGGCTGATTGCCTTCGCCTCCTCCCTGGATCAGATCGGCCCCATGACCCGCACGGTGGAGGACAACGCCCTGGCCCTCGACCTGCTGGCGGGCCACGACGGGCGGGATACCACCTCGGTGGATCGCACCTACGGCAGCATGGCGGCGGAGCTGAAGGACGGCGTGGAGGGCCTGACCATCGGCCTGCCGAAGGAGATGTTCGCCGAGGGCCTGAGCGCGGACGTCCGGGACGCCGTGATGCGTGCGGCGGACACCCTGCGCTCCCTGGGCGCGGAGGTGAAGGAGGTCAGCCTGCCCTCCCTGAAGTACGCGCTGCCTGCCTATTACGTCATTTCCAGCGCGGAGGCCTCCTCCAACCTGGCCCGCTTCGACGGTGTGCGCTACGGCCGCCGGGCGGCGGAATACGCCGACCTGGAGGAATTGTACGTCCGCAGCCGCAGCGAGGGCTTTGGCCCGGAGGTGAAGCGGCGGATTCTGCTGGGCACTTACACCCTCTCCGCCGGGTACTTCGACGCGTACTACAAGAAGGCCCTGGAGGTGCGGACGCTGGTGATCCGGGACTTCCAGAAGGCCCTGTCCGGGTGCGACGCGCTGCTGGGCCCGGTGGCCCCCACCACGGCCTACCGGATCGGGGAAAAATCGACGGATCCGCTGGAGATGTACCTGGGCGACATTCACACCGTGCCGGTGAACATCGCGGGGATTCCGGCGCTGTCCATGCCCTGCGGGGTGGACGGCCAGGGACTGCCGGTGGGATTGCAGCTGATGGGCGCGACCTTCTCCGAGCCCCGGCTGTACCGCATTGGCTACGCGCTGGAGCAGGCGCTGGGCGCGATGAAGGAGGTTGAAATGTAATGGCGGCATTCCGTATGATCGACGGGTATGAAATGGTCATCGGCCTGGAGGTGCACGTGGAGCTGAAGACCCGGACGAAGATCTTCTGCTCCTGCCCCACCACCTTCGGCGCGGCCCCCAACACCCAGTGCTGCCCGGTGTGCATGGGCTTTCCCGGCACGCTGCCGGTGCTCAACCGCCAGGTGGTGCATTACGCCGTGCTGGCGGGCCTGGCCACGGACTGCACCATCGCCCGCTACGCCAAGCAGGACCGGAAGAACTACTTCTACCCCGACCTGCCCAAGGCGTACCAGATCAGCCAGTATGACCTGCCCCTGTGCGTGAACGGCCACCTGACCGTGGAGACGGACGAGGGGGAGACGCGCATCGGCATCACCCGCATCCACATCGAGGAGGACGCGGGCAAGCTGATTCACGACCCGGAGCAGGGGACGCTCATCGACTGCAACCGCTGCGGCGTGCCGCTGATCGAGATCGTCTCCGAGCCTGACATCCGCACGCCCCAGGAAGCCGTGGCCTACCTGCGCAAGCTGAAGGCGGTCATCGCCTACACCGGCGTCAGCGACTGCCGGATGCAGGAGGGCTCCCTGCGCTGCGACGTGAATTTGTCCATCCACAAGCCCGGCGAGCCCTTCGGCACCCGGACGGAGATGAAGAACCTGAACTCCTTCGCCTCGGTGCAGCGGGCCATCGAGGAGGAATACCGCCGCCAGGTGGAGGCCGTGCGCAAGGGCGAGGCGATTGTCCAGGAGACCCGCCGCTTCGACCAGGCCACCGGCAAGACATCCTCCATGCGCCGCAAGGAGGACGCCAACGACTACCGCTACTTCCCCGACCCCGACCTGGCGCCCATTGTGCTGGCGGATGATCTGCTGGCACGCTGGAAGGATGAGCTGCCCCTGCTGCCCGACCAGCGCAAGGCCGCCTATGTCCGCGACTGGGGCCTGACGCCCTACGCTGCCGAGCAGCTGGTGGCGGACAAGGGCCTGGCGGATTACTTCGAGCGGGCGGCTGCCTCCACCACGGCTGTGAAGACTCTGGCCAACCTGATGATCACCGAGGTGTTCCGCCTGCTGGAGGGCGAGGACGCGAAGGTGCCCGTAGCCCCTGCGCATCTGGCGGCGGTGGCCACCATGGTGGAGGAAGGGGTCATCAACAGCGGCGCGGCCCGGAAGGTCATCGCGGCGCTGTGGCAGCAGGATGAGGATCCGGCGGACTACGTGCGCAGCCACGGTCTGGAGCAGCTCAGCGACGAAGCGCAGCTGACCGCGCTGGTGGCGCAGGCGCTCACGGAGCATGCCGATCTGGCGGAGGGCTACCGCAGCGGCAAGCTCCAGCTGAAGAAGGCGCTGATGGGCGCGGCCATGGGCCTGAGCGGCGGCCGGGCGAACCCGGTGATGCTGCAGCGGCTGATGGACGAAGCTCTGGACAAGTGAATGCTGACCGGCTGGCCCTGGTGGGCTGGCCGGTTTTCGTATGCGCTGCTGAGCGCGGCGGGAATGCCTTCCCCTTCTTAGGAAGGTGGCCGAGCGAAGCAAGATCGGATGAGATCGTTCCCTGGCAAGTGTCGGAGCATGTTGCTTTCGCTGGCGCGGTTCCCCGGGGTTGAGTGAATCTGCCGTTTCCCTCGCGGGCGGACTTCGTCGCCTGCTCGGAAACTCGCTTGGTTTGGGGGGAACGCCGGGCTGCCGCCCGAACCTGCGCAGGGGCTAACGCCGCCCCTGCACCCGCGCAAGGGGTTTCACCCCTTGACCCTTTTCGCTTCGCGGTCCCTTGCTGGTTTTGGGAATGTGTGATATGCTTGCCCCGTGAGGAGGGATCATCATGTCCGATCGTCTGCCCGGCGCGCTGCTGCGCATGGAACGAAAGCGGCAGGGCCTGATGCTCAAGCATGTCTGCCAGGGGGTGTGCGTCACCTCCTACCTGAGCAAGATCGAGCACGGGGACGCGC
>JBJEUJ010000367.1:0-5836 GCA_051883775.1 Aristaeellaceae bacterium
CAAGGGGCACACAGGTTAGATTATACCACGCAGTGAAAATGCATGTCAACCGTCGCGGCAGCGTCCGGAGGCACATTTGCCCCCAAAGGCCCGTTTCCTTGCAGGAAGGAGCCTGCCTGCCGACGAATATTTCCTTCATTGCCGCGGAAAATCCACATTTTTCATTTTACAGGAGGATGCATCATGAAGGAGCTCAAGGGCACCCGCACCGAACAGAACCTGCTGGAGGCCTTCGCCGGAGAGAGCATGGCCCGCAACAAGTACGACTACTTCGCCTCCCGCGCCCGCAAGGACGGCTATGTGCAGATTGCGCAGCTGTTCGAGGCCACCGCCCTGAACGAGAAGGAGCACGCCAAGATGTGGTTCAAGTACCTGGAGGGCGGCTCCGTGCAGGAAACCGCCGTGAACCTGCTCCACGCCGCCCAGGGCGAGAACGCCGAGTGGACGGACATGTACGACCGCATGGCCCGGGAGGCCCGGGAGGAGGGCTTTGACGAGCTGGCGGACAAGTTCGCCCTGGTGGCGCAGATCGAGCGCCATCACGAGGAGCGCTACCGCCGCCTGCTGGAAAACATCGAGGGTGGGCTGGTGTTCTCCCGGGAGGGCGACGCCATCTGGGAGTGCGCCAACTGCGGCCACATCGTGGTTGGCAAGCAGGCCCCCGAGGTCTGCCCCACCTGCAACCATCCCCAGAGCTACTTCATGCTCCGGGCCGAGAACTACTGATTCCACCGCGCAGGAGGACATGCCGCCATGCAGCTGCCGGACTTTACCGTTCCCGAATCCAAGCGCGTCAGGATGATCATCGACACCGACTGCAAGAACGAGGCCGACGATCAGTATGCCCTGACCCATCACCTGCTGACCCCCATGCTGGACATCCGGGGGATCATCGCCGCCCACTTTGAAACCAACGCCCACATCTGGGGCGAGCACCAGACGGTTCACGCCAGCTACGACGAAATCCTCAGGGTCATGAACCTGATGGACATGACCGGGAAATACCCCGTCGTGCTGGGCGCGGACAGGCCCATGCCCGACGAGCAGACCCCCGTGCCCTCCGCAGGCGCGCAGCTGATCATCGACGAGGCCATGCGGGAGGACGAGCGGCCGCTGTTCGTGGGGCTGCTGGGCACCTCCACCGACCTGGCCAGCGCGCTGCTGATGGAGCCCCGCATCGCCGAAAGGCTGACGGTCATCTGGATCGGCGGGGGCGATTACCCCCACGGCTGCTGGGAGTTCAACCTGGCCCAGGACATCCATGCCGCCAACGTCATGATGGCCTCCCGCACGCCCCTGTGGCAGGTGCCCCGCCAGGCCTACAAGCAGATGAACGTGACGCTCTCCGAGCTGAGGTACCGGGTCGCGCCCTATGGCAAGATCGGCCGCTACCTCTTCGAGCAGCTGGCGGAGTTCAGCGCCCGGGTGGGCGCGGGCAAGGGCGCATGGCCCCACGGGGAGAGCTGGTGCCTGGGGGATCAGCCCACGGTGGGCCTTCTGCTGGAGGATCGGGAGCGGGACAACTACGATCTGCTGCCCGCGCCCCGCATCGCCCCGGACTTTTCGTACCAGCCCCTGGAGGGCAGCCGGGAGATCCGCGTCTACCATACCATCGACACGCGGATGATCCTGGAGGATTTCTACTGCAAGCTGGCGCTGTTCGCCATGGAAAGAGGAGAAATCAGCCATGTGTGACGAAACCCTGCGCTTCGGCGCGCTGGAGGCCGGCGGCACCAAGATGGTCATGAGCATCCTGGACGGCCGGGGCGGCATGCTGGAGCGGGTATCCATCCCCACCCGCACGCCGGAGGAAACCATGCCGGAGATGATCGGCTTCTTCCGGGCGCAGCACATTGTCGCCCTGGGCGTGGGCTGCTTCGGGCCCCTCGACCTGAACCCCGCCTCCCCCACCTACGGCTATATCACCGCCACCCCCAAGCTGGCCTGGCGGAACTATCCCCTGCTGCCGGAGTTTGTCCGTGCGCTGAACGTCCCTGCCCGGCTGGACACGGACGTGAACGGCGCGGCCCTGGCGGAAGCCACCCTGGGCGCGGCCAGGGGGCTGGGCAGCTGCCTGTACGTGACCATCGGCACGGGCATCGGCGGCGGCCTGGTGATGGGCGGCAGGCCCGTCCATGGCATGATGCACCCGGAGCTGGGGCATCAGCTGCTCTGCCCGGAGGCCACGGATCCCTCCCCCGACGGCTTCTGCCCCTACCACCGTCACTGCCTGGAGGGTCTGGCCTCCGGCCCCGCCATCGAGAAGCGCTGGGGCCTGTCCGCCAAGGCGCTGCCGGACGATCATCCCGCCTGGCAGCTGGAGGCCTCCTACCTGGCCCAGATGTGCCACAACGCCATCATGGCCTTCTCCCCGGAGAAGATCATCCTGGGCGGCGGCGTGATGCACAAGGAATTTCTCCTGCCCATGATCCGCCGGGAGACCCTGCGGCTGCTGGGCGGGTACATCAGCAGCCCGGCGGTGGGCGCGGGGCTGGATAACTACATTGTTTCCCCCGGCCTGGGCGAGAACAGCGGCGTCATGGGCGCGTATCTGCTGGCCCGCCAGGCCCATGACGAAGGAGGCGACCGCTGATGGCACTTTTCCCCATCCGGATGCATCCTGCCTACCGCTGCGGCTTGGCCACCCCCTGGGGCGGCAGCCGTCTGGGCAGCGTGTATCACAAGGACATTCCCGACCCCCGCACGGGCGAGGCGCTGGAGCTGAGCGCGATTCCCGGCCTGAACAGCGTGGACGACGAGGGCACGCCCCTCTCCGCCCTCATTGACCGCTACGGCGCGCAGCTGGTGGGCACCCGGGTGAAGGGCGACTTCCCGCTTCTTCTCAAGCTCCTGGATGCGGACGACGCGCTGAGCGTGCAGGTGCATCCCGGGGACGAATACGCCCGGAAGGTGGAGGGCAAGTTCGGCAAGACCGAGGCGTGGGTGATCCTGAAGGCCGAGCCCGGCGCGCAGCTGATCTTCGGCGTGAAGCCCGGCACCACCACCGAGCAGCTGCGTCAGGCCTCCGCCCAGGGCGGCGCGGTGCAGGCGCTGCTTCAGCGGGTGGACGTGGCCCCCGGCGACGTGCTGTACATTCCCTCGGGCATGGTGCACGCCATCGGCAAGGGCATCATGCTCTATGAGATTCAGCAGTCCTCCGACGTGACCTACCGCTTCTACGACTGGGATCGGGTGGATCAGGCAGGCAAGAAGCGGGAGCTGCACCTGGACAAGGCCCTCGATGTGGTGGACGTGACGCTGCCCGCGGCCAAGGCTGTGCCCCAGGTGCTGTCCGAGGACGGGACGGGCCGCCGGAGCCAGCTGCTGCGCAACGATTTCTTCGGTCTGGAGCGGCTGGAAAACTGCGAGGGGCTGACGCTTCAGCCCACACCGGAGCGCTTCGGCATTCTGACGGCGATTGAGGACGGCGTGATCGCCTGGGAGGGCGGGGAAATCCCGATGCCTGCCGGGCAGACGGTGATGCTGCCTGCGGACGGTGTTCCTGTATGCCTCACGGGCAAGCACTTCCTGCTGAGCTATCCGCAATGAGGGGGTCAAAAAAGTGGCCTGCGGGCCACTTTTTTGAGTTGGGACGGGGGGAACGTCGCCTGCGGGCGACGGTTTTTCTTCCGTCTCCGCCTGGTCGCTTCGCTCCCGGCTGAGTGAGGGGCGAAGCCCCGAGTAGCGATAGCCAACGCTTGCGTTGGCAGAGCGTAGCCAGCGCCGGGCCTTGTGCCCGGTGATGGCCGAATGGGCGAATTTGTAAGGAAAGTTTTCCGCAGAGCGGAAAACGACCCGCCTCCGGGGCAAAGCCCCGGGATACGATTACAGTCGAAGGGGGGCTTTGCCCCCCTTCGACGCATCTCCCCCCAGTCAGAGGGGGCTTTGCCCCCTCCGACACCACCCCGGGACGGAGGGGCTGCGGCCCCTCCGGGCCTCCCCGGGAACGTTGGGGGCATGAGGGGCGAAAAAAGCAGCGTCCGCATGATGCATGTCGTGCGGACGCTGCTTTGCTTATTCTGCTTTGCCTGCCGGGATCAGCCATTCCTTGGCCTGCTCCAGGCCCGGCAGAAACGCCAGGGCGAACGCATCCCCCGCCGCCCTTCGGATGCGCCGCCGGGTGCGCAGATCCGCCCCCACCAGGCACACCCGGGTGAACCGCTTGCCTCCGTGGCGCAGCGCGGCCATCAGCTCGTCGGCCAGGGCATCGTCCACGCGGGTTTCATTCAGCACCACGCACACCTGCCCCGGCCCCGTGGGGGAAAGAAGCTGCGGCCTGTCCCGCATGAGCTTCTCCCGGGCCAGCTCCGTATGATTGCCCAGGCCGTCCAGGTGCTCGAACCAGATCATCCCGCCCCGGTAGGGCAGGGCGAAGGACTGCTTCCGCCAGCCGGGCAGCTCCCGCCCGGAGCCTTCCTCCATCCGCGGCGCGCGAAAGGGCCTCATGCCTCCACCAGCGCCCGCATGGCCATCACATACCCGTAGAAGCCGAAGCCCACAATCTGCCCCCGGCAGGCCGAGGCCGTCATGGAGCGATGACGGAACTCCTCCCGGGCATGGACATTGGACATATGGCACTCGATCACCGGCATGGGCACGGAGGCGATGGCGTCGTGCAGGGCCACGGAGGTGTGGGTGTACCCGCCGGGGTTGAACACCGCCCCGTCGAAGCCGTCGAAGTACGCCTGCTGCAGCGCGTCGATGAGCGCGCCCTCGTGGTTGGACTGCACGCAGCGCAGCTCCACCCCCAGCTTCTCCGCCTCCTCGCGGCACAGGGCCAGCAGATCGTCGAAGGTTCTCGCGCCGTAGACGGATGTTTCACGCAGACCGGTCAGGTTGATGTTGGGGCCGTTGAGGATCAGGATCTTTTTCACAGCAGCTTCAGCTCCTTGTCAAGGGTTTCGGTGAGGCCGTCGGGCATGGGATACCCCTGCCAGATGGATTCCGCCTCCACCGCCTGGGCGATGAGCATGGTCATGCCCGTGCAGGCCGGAACGCCCATCCGCCTGGCCGCGGCAGTCAGGACGGTTTCCGGCGGGTTATAGATGATGTCCGCCACGCCCGTAGCACGGCGGAGGATGCCGGGCAGCGCGTCCTCCCGGATGGGGCAGGTATCCTGCTGATAGAGCATACCCGCAGGGGTGGTGTTCACCAGCACGCCGGAGAATTCCTCCGTCAGCCGGTCGTAGTCGATAACCCCCTCGCCCCTGGGGCTGCGGGACACCAGCGTCACCCGCCTGGCGCCCATGCGGTGCAGCGCCGCCACCACCGCCTTGGACGCGCCTCCCGTCCCCAGCACGTAGCAGGGCTGGCCCTGGGGGTCGATGCCGTGCATCCGCAGCATGGCGGCAAAGCCGGGCACGTCCGTGTTGTGGCCCACGGCGGGGCCGTCCAGGGACACGGTGTTCACCGCGCCGATGGCCCGGGCCGCGTCGTCCAGCTCGGAAAGCAGGGGGATAATGTCCTGCTTGTAGGGGATGGTGATGTTGAAGCCGTCCACCTCGTCCATGAGCCTGCGCGCGCCCTCGGCGAAGCCTGCCCGGGGCAGCTCCACCAGGCGGTAATCCGCGTCAATGCCCAGGCGGCGGAAGATTGCCTCATGAATGGGGACGGACATGCTGTGCCCCAGGTGTTCGCCGATGAGGGCGTAATGCTTCATGGCCATCAGCCTCCGGTTTCTGCTGCATTTGCTCCTGATTATACACCACTTTGCTGGGATTGTCCAGGCAGACGCACCCTCCACAGGATCGCGCCAGCGAAAACGGGTCAAGGGGCGAAGCTCCTTGCGCAGGTGCAGGGGCGGCGTTAGCCCCTGCGCAGGTCTGGGCGGCAGCCC
>JBJEUJ010000368.1:0-5750 GCA_051883775.1 Aristaeellaceae bacterium
CAGGCCGTGGGCCTGGGCCACGTACTTCGTCTTGCCCTCGCCGAAGGGGTAGAGCCTCCTGCGGCAGTCGGGGCAGGTGATGTAGGCCATGTTCTCCACCAGGCCCAGGACGGGAATGTCCATCATCTGCGCCATTTTCAGGGCCTTCTCCACGATCATGCCCACCAGCTCCTGGGGGGAGGTCACGATGATGATCCCGTCCACCGGCAGGGACTGGAACACCGTCAGGGGCACGTCGCCGGTTCCCGGAGGCATATCGACAAACATGTAGTCCACATCGCCCCAGACCACGTCGGTCCAGAACTGCTTCACCGTGCCCGCGATCAGGCTGCCCCGCCAGATCACCGGGTCGGTATCGTTTTCCAGCAGCAGGTTGATGCTCATCAGCTTCACGCCGCTGGCGCTCTCCACAGGGAGGATACCCTCGTCGCAGCCCTCGGCCCGCTGACGGGCCCCGAAAATCCGCGGAATGGAGGGGCCGGTAATATCCGCGTCCAGCACGGCGGCGTTGCTTCCCTTGCGGCGCATGAGGGTGGCCAGCAGGCTGGTAACCAGGCTCTTGCCCACGCCGCCCTTGCCGCTGACCACGCCGATGACCTTTTTCACCCGGCTGCCCGGGTTGGCGGGGGCCAGCAGGCTCTCCGTCTGGCGGGAGGCGCAGTTTTCCCCACAGGAGGAGCAGTCGTGATTGCATTCAGACATTTGGTTTCACCTCGGATTCTGCCCGCCGCGCAAACGGCGGACGATTCCAGAAGAGTTTCGCTCCCATGAGGCCATTTTCCTGCCTGAGGGGGGAAGAATCCGCCGAAAACCAACGTTTGTATCATTGCAAAGGTCTGTTCGGCACGCAATGTCAGGGAAGGATAAATTTTGCGCTTGCCACGGGGCAAAGAAGCATGTACAATAGGTATACGGCAGCGGGCAGGGGCCCGGCTGCCTGTCTCCAGGGAAGGAAGGTTGATGGATCGTATGAAGCACCGCAGCATTGTCAAGTGGCTGACGTTATGCGGCGTCGTAGGGCTGGGGCTGACGCTGACCAGCTGCTATATTCCCCCCGATGAAATTTCCGACGGCGACCAGCTGACCGTGGGCAGCAACAACCTGCCCTTCCAGTCCGTGGCGCCGGTCTATACCGCCACCCCCTCGCCCACGCCCGCGACCCATACCGCCGCCCCCGCCTCCGAGCCCACCATTGACTGGGACGTGTGGGGCGCCACCAACGCGCCCGCCTCCGCCACCACCGCCGGTGTGGCCGGGGTTACCGCGGGGATCGCCACCAGTACCATCGCGCCCGTGAATACCATCGCCACCATCACGGCCAAGCCCACCAACACCCCCGGCCCCGCCACGCCCACCCCCACGCCCGCCAGCCTGAAGAAGGGCATGAGCGGCACGCTGGTGAAGAACCTGCAGCAGCGGCTGAAGGATCTGGGCTACTACACCGGCTCGGTGGACGGTGACTTCGGCGCGGCCACGGAGGCCGCCGTGGAGGAATTCCAGAAGGCCAACGGCCTGACCGTGGACGGCAAGGCCGGCACCAACACCCTCAAGAAGCTCAACTCCGACACGGCCATCAGCAAGAAGGCCTATACCGCCTCCCAGGCCACCGCTACCCCCAAGCCTACCGCCAAGCCCACCGCCACCCCCAAGCCCACCGCCAAGGCCACCGCTACCCCCGACCTGAGCAAGGATATTTACCTGCAGGTGGGCTCCAGCGGCAAGAACGTCACTACCCTGCAGAACCGGCTCATTGAGCTGGGCTGGATGGGCGGCCAGGCCGACGGCGAGTTCGGCGGCGCGACCCAGGCGGCCGTCATGGCCTTCCAGGACAAGGAGGGTCTGTGGGACGACGGCGTGGCCGGGCCCTCCACCCTCAAGGAGCTGTATTCCTCCGGCGCGGCCAAGTCCTCCGCGCCCGTATCCTCCATCGGCGTGTCGCTGAAGGAGGGCATGAGCGGGCCCTCCGTGCGGGCGCTGCAGAAGCGCCTCAAGGCCCTGGGCTACTATAACGGCACGGTGGACGGCGACTTCGGCTCCGGCACCACCGCGGCAGTCAAGAGCTTCCAGGAGCAGAACAGCCTGAAGGCCGACGGCATCGCCGGTACCTCCACGCTAAACAAGCTCTACCTGGATACCACCGGCAAGGCCAGCTCCGGCTCGTCCTCCTCGGGCAGCAGCACCATTTCCTCCACCGGCTACGTCACCCTGCGGGAGGGCGATTCCGGCGACGCAGTGAAGAAGCTCCAGCAGCAGCTCAAGACCCTGGGCTATTACTCCGGCTCCGTGGACGGCAAGTACGGCTCCGGCACCACGCAGGCCGTCATGACCTTCCAGCAGATGAACGACCTGCGGGTGGACGGCGTGGCCGGTCCCGCCACCCAGCGCGCGCTGTACGGCACCAGCACCTCCATCAGCTACGCTACCCTGCGGGAGGGCGACACCGGCAGCGCCGTGACCAACCTGCAGTACACCCTCTACGAGCTGGGCTACTACGACGCTGATGTGGACGGCGTATACGGCGCCACCACCAAGGACGCCGTGCGCGCCTTCCAGATGCAGAACAGCATCACCCCCGTGGACGGCATCGCAGGCAACAAGACCCTGCAGAAGCTGTATTCCTCCTCCGCCATTGCCGCCGCCGCCAGCAACACCAAGTTCCCCACCCTGCAGAAGGGCGACAAGGGCGACAGCGTGGTGCAGCTGCAGGATTGCCTGGTTCAGCTGGGCTACCTGAACAGCCGCACCGGCGTGTATGACGACGCCACCGTGACGGCGGTGAAGAACTTCCAGCGCTACAACGGGCTGACCGTGGACGGCAAGGCCGGCGAGGAGACGCAGAAGAAGCTCTTCTCGGACAACGCCACCGCCTATCCCGGCCCGTAATCGGATCTCCTCATGCTCAAAGAAGTGGCTTCGGCCACTTTTTTGAGTTGGCCGGGCCGCATACGGCGCAGCCGCCGCAGCATTGTTTTCAGGAGATGAGGGATGATGAACCAATTTTCCCGTTCGGAGCCCCTGTTCGGGTCGGAGGGCATGGCGCGGCTGCGTCAGGCGCGGGTGGCCGTTTTTGGCATCGGCGGCGTGGGCGGCTATGCGGCAGAGGCGCTGGTGCGCAGCGGCGTGGGGCATGTGGCGCTGTTCGACAACGACGACATTGCCCTGACCAACCTGAACCGGCAGATCGTCGCGCTGCACTCCACCCTGGGCCAGCCAAAGGCCGACGTGATGGCCCGGCGGCTGCGGGACGTGAACCCGGAGGCGGAGATCACCGTCCATCCAATGTTCTACCTGCCGGAAAACGCCGACGCCATCGACCTGACATGCTTCGACTGGATCATTGACGCGGTGGATACCGTGGCGGCCAAGCTGGAGCTGATCACCCGGGCGGACCGGCTGGGCGTGCCCCTCATCAGCGCCATGGGCGCGGGCAACAAGCTGGATCCCACCCGGCTTGAGGTGGCGGACATCTACCAGACCCGCGAGTGCCGCCTGGCCCGGGTCATCCGCAGCGAGTGCCGCAAGCGGGGCGTCCGGCATTTGAAGGTGGTGTACTCCACGGAGCCGCCGGTGGTCATCGAGGCCAACAACGGCGAAAGCCCCACCGCCTCCCGCCGGGCGGTGCCTGCCAGCGCCATTTTTGTTCCGGCGGCCATGGGGCTGATCCTGGCCTCGGAGGTTGTCCGGGCCCTTGCCGATCCGGGCAGCGCCCCTGTCTGATCCCCCCAAAAAACAGCAGCGGCCCGCGCCGGAAGCATCCGGTACGGGCCGCTGTTGCTGACGATGCATTATTCATTCCCGGGCGCGGCAACCTTGCCCTCCAGCACATCCTGCAGGGTGATGCTGCCCAGATAGCCGCGGATCACCGCGTCCAGGCCCTCCCACAGGGGCAGGGTGAGGCATTCGTTCCGGCGGCTGCACAGGTTGTCCCCCTGATCCAGGCAGGCCACCGGGGCCAGGGAGCCCTCCATGGCCCGGAGAATCTCCAGCACGGTATAGTCCGCCGGCGTGCCCACCAGGCGATAGCCGCCCTGGTGCCCCCGCACACCGTGCAGAATCCCCGCCTGGCCAAGCACCAGCGCGATCTGCTCCAGGTATTTCTTGGAGATGCCCTGCCGCTGAGCTATATCCTTCAGCGTTACATAACCCTCCTGCTGATGCTGCGCCATATCCAGCAGCATGCGGAGCGCATAGCGCCCCTTGGTGGAAATCTTCATGTACGATGCCTCCGTTGACGTCTTATGCCTATCATAGCATGATCGGCCATGAAATTCAACCTCTTCAGCCCTGTATCCAGGATTTGCGGCGCTGTCCTTTTTTGCTTCCGGCAGCGCCTGCGCCGCCTCCCATGCAGGGAGAGCTTGCGAAGATTCGTTAATTGATGTACAATAGTTTTTCCCGGAGGTGGATTGATGATGAAGCAGCGACTCCTGTCCCTTCTTCTGACGCTGACCCTGGCCCTCGCTCCTGCCGCCCTGGCGGAGCAGACCGGCCCCGCCCTGGTGGACGGCGGCCTGGAGCTGGCGGACAGCAGCGTTCACTATCCCCAACTGACGGGCATGGCGGATGAAGCCCTGCAGCAGCAGCTGAACGACCGCATCCTGGCGGCGGGGGACATTGAAAGCCGCCTGACCCGCCTGGCCCTGCTGATGCAGAGTCCCTCCGGCATGCAGGTCACCTATCAGGCGACGCTGGCGGGGGATGTGGTATCCTGCGTGTTTTCCGCCCTGGGCGCGGTGATGGACGAACGCTCCACCCACATCTGGTCCACGATCAACCTGGACCTCACCGACGGCAGCGATATTGCCTTTGACCGCCTGTTCACCGACGAGGAGTCCCTCCGGCGGGATCTGGAGGAGTACCTGGACTACGGCGTGGGGCCGGAGCTGTCCGCCCACCTGCGCAACAGCGAGCTGACCCCCGTGCCGGAGGCCTTCGGTCTGACGGAGACGGGGCTGACGCTGTATTACCCGATGGCGCAGCTGTCCACCCTGTCCGACCGGGCGGGAGCCGTGACCATCCTGTGGTACGAGCTCAAGGAGCATCTGCGCCTGGAGGACGGCGATATACTCAGTCGCATCGGCGCGCGGGACATGCTCATCCCCTCCCCCGACAGCGGGGCGAAGATTCGCGCCACGGTGGAGGCGGGCGTCATCCCCGGCGTGCCGGTCACCCTGGGCGGCTCCGTGCAGGAGGCCACCGACGCCTACCGCATGCTCACCGACCCCGACCTGTACCAGGACGGGCGCATGTTCGCCCTGGAGGACGCGGCCTTCCGGCAGGTATGGCTGCTGACCGACGCGCTGACGGAGAAAACCTGGGATCAGAGCGTCATCAAGGGGCTGCGGGCGGATCGCTTCAACCTGTGGGGGCTGTACCCCGGCGTGACCTGTGATGAGGCGGAGGCCATCCTGGGGCAGCCGGACGCCGTCCTCACCCTGGACGCGGACATGGCCGACGCCTACCGCCTCGTCCCCGGCGAAAGCTGCTACTACAACTATACCGGCGTTCAGCTGCGCCTCCATTTCGACGCGGAGGGGCTGCTGACCAGCCTGATTATCACGCAGGCCGCTTGAGCCTGCCTTTTCAAGGAGGTTCAGCATGGCACAGAAACCGAAACCCAAAAAGCCCAGGCGCGCGCCTGCCTATTCCGCGGACGCCATGGCGCTGCACCTGGTGGGCGGTCTGCTCCTGATCGCCCTGGGCGTGCTGATCTTCCTGTCGGTGGTGACGGGCATGTCCGGCGATGTGTT
>JBJEUJ010000369.1:0-5745 GCA_051883775.1 Aristaeellaceae bacterium
CCGCCCCTGCACCCGCGCAAGGAGCTTCGCCCCTTGACCCGTTTTCGCTGGCGCGGTTCCCCGGAGTTGAGCTTATCTGCCGCTTCCCTCGCGGGCGGCCTTCGGCGCCTGCTCGGAAACTCGCGTTTCTCTGTTCCTTTTTTCTTGTCTTTTCTGTTGCGCCTGGGCTGCCGCCCAGACCTGCGCAGGGGCTAACGCCGCCCCTGCACCCGCGCAAGGAGCTTCGCCCCTTGACCCTTTTTCGCTGGCGCGGTTCTCCGGGGGGGTGCTATCCTGTGGTTATTCCTGCATGGTTACGCACAGGGTGCTTTCGCCGTGGAGCGGCGCGATCAGGTAGCGGGCGGTGTCCATCAGGCGGGGCCAGGCGGCGTCCGCCTCGCTGGCGGTGTAGGGCTGCACAAAGGCCGTCTCCAGCTCCGTCGCGGCGTCGTTCTGCCAGGCCGCCAGGCGGAACTGCGCCGGGAAGGCTGCCTCGTCGTACTGGTTCATGTCCGCGAGCAGCGCCGCCAGGGTTTCCAGCTCCACCGAGGCCGTCAGGCTGGGCAGCAGGTCCGTCACGTCGATGTCCTGCCTGTCCACCACCATGTACACCGCCATGCGCCAGCCCTCCGTCACGCTCTGAAGAGCCTGCATCTCCCCGGGCAGCTCCTTGACCGGCAGCACCTCCAGACGGAACCACACCGTTTTCAGGCTCCCGCCGCAGGCATTCACCGTGTCCTGCATATCCTCGCTGAGCAGGTCGTCCAGGTTCAGGGTCAGGGCCGCGCCGTCGTTCAGCAGGCTGACGGCGTTCACGCCCAGCTGATTCATCCGCCGCGCGCTCATCCAGCTGACGCGCAGGGTGCGCCCGCCCCAGGACAGCCTGCCGTCCCTGTCGGTGACATAGCCGCCGTCGGGGTTCTGCTCCGCCTCGCAGCGGATGCGCAGCAGCACCTCGTCCGTGTCCGCGTTGTAGCTCAGGGAGGGCATGAAGAGCCGGGGCTGGGCGGTATCCTTGTCGCACACCACGCTGCCGATGACGCTGTGGTTCACCACCAGGCTGTCCTTGGTGGCCAGGGTCACAGCCACGGCCCTGCCGTCCCTGCGGACGATCTCCTGCCGCACGGGGTTGAGCTTGCCGAAGGTATAGCCCACGTACACGCCGCCGGACATCCCCGGCAGGATGGTGAACACCGGCGCGTCGCTCTTCAGGTGCAGGGTGTAGTAGTCCGTCGGGTCGAAGCCCTCCAGGGTGAAGGCGTAGTTGCCGGGCTCCTCGCCGCTTTCGCGCAGAAGCTCGCCGGGCAGCTCGTCCCCCTCCAGCAGGCCCTTCACCTCAAAGGCGAACACGGGATCCGCTTCGCCCTGGTACTTCTCCTGGTTGGGCTCGGGGATGATGGTCAGCGGCACCCTCGTGATGGCGAAGGGCACGTCCACCACCCCGGGCAGGTACAGCTCGCTGTCCTCGGGAATGGTCACGTGCATCACATAGCTGCCCACGCACACCGGCACGCCGTCCCGGTTGAGATTTGCGCCGGTATAGGCAACCGTCGCTCCCTTGGGGAGGGTCAGGGGCGTCTGATACGCACGCCCGGTATAGCGCGCGTCGGCGGAGGAGGCCACGGGCTCCCACGGCCCCCGGTGATGATGGGTCACCGCCTCGCTGAACTGGAAGCCGTCGGCGGACTGCTCCGTCAGCGCCGCGCCCTGCGCCGCCGTGGCATAGACCCGCAGGGTCACGTCCGTGCCGGGCTCCACGCCGGTGATGATCGCCTCGCCCTCCTTGGCAGGGATGCGCTCCGCCTGCTGCACCCAGGTGTCGGGCATATGGGTCTTGCCGGGAAGCACCTGCACGCCCGCGCTGAGCGCGCCCTCGCACTGCCACGTCACGCGGATGGTACCGTCAGGCAGATCCTCGGCCTGCACATCCGTGATGGTCAGCCCGGGGTTGGCCTCCGCCTGCTGCGCCACCACCACAGCGGTGTACACGGTATCCCCATGGGCCGCCGCCACCGACGTGCCCTCCGCCAGCTCCACGCCCCACAGGTGGATGGAGCCGTCGTAATGGGTTCTGACCTGCCAGGTCTCGCCCCCGGCCATCAGCGTCATGTCCGTGTTGGGCACGGGATTGCCGCTGCGGTCCCGTAGCATCAGCGTCAGATGGGGCAGCTCGGACTCGGGCTCCACCTTGATGTTGCCCTGCAGGGTCACGCCGGTCAGGTCCTGCTGGCCGCTGAGCAGCAGCCTGCCGGAGGTCACCGACAGTGTCAGGGCGGATTGGCCCTCCAGGCGCAGCGCCTGTTCGCCGGAGGAGCAGAGCGCGTTGTCCCCCGTGAGGGTCACGGAAAGCTGCTCATCCTTCAGCACAAGGACGCTTTCCTCCCCCTGCAGCTGCACGTTGGTGAATGCTGCCTCCGCCGCCGCGCCCCCGGCGGTGATCCTCCCGGTCACATAGCCGCCGCTGCCCTCCACAGTGAAGACGGGCGCGCTGCCTACATTGGCGTCGGGCTGCTCCCGGGTGAGGACGAAGCGCTTCTCCCTTTCCGCCAGGGTGACAACGGTCACGGAGGCATCGTCCGCCGTCACATCATAGGTTGTCCCGTCCTCCGGCGCGGGCAGCAGCAGCATGCCCTGCGCAAGCACCAGGGGCATGGCCTGCCCGTCCAGGGTGACGGTCTGGCCGCCCAGCGGCACGTCCACCGCACAGGCAGTCCAGCCCGCAGGCACGCCGTCCAGCACCGTCACGCCGCCGGAGACATCCAGTGCCTCCACCGCACCGTGCAGGGTCAGCTTGCCCTCGTTGATGATGCGCGCGCAGCCGGGCAGACCGGTCAGCTCCACCGCACCCCGCACGTACAGCGTGAAGGGACAGGCAGCCTCGATCAGCGTCTCCGGGCAGGTTGCGTCCTCCAGGATCAGCGTCACGCCCTCCTGGCCGATGGCCAGCAGCGTGCCCTGCGCCACATCCCCCTGCAGGGTGTAGACCGTGCCGGCCTGCAGCTCGTTGCGCTGGCCCGGTACAATGCCGCTCTGCTCCGGCTCATCCACGTCCGCCTCCTGGGTCACCTGCAGGGTCGTGCCCTCCAGGGCGGAGGCCCAGCGCATCCCCTCCGCCGGGGCGGGCAGCCAAAGGTACATGGCGCCGTCCTCGTCAGGGGTGTCGGCGGGATAGCTCTCCCCCGCCACGGTGACGGCCGTCGCGCCCGGGGCCGGGAAGGCGGTCATCCTGCGGCCGTTTTTCTCCTCAGCCTGCATGCGGACGCTGCCGCCCTCCACCTCCACAAGCCCCGGCTCCTTGTCATCCATGGTCACGCGATCCACGCTGACCGCGCCGCCCCGGCGGAAGGCTGCCTCCGCCTTCTTCCCCAGGGTCAGCTGGCTGACGCTGCTGATTCCCTCCAGGTTCAGGCCCGCCTGGCTGCCATCCAGGATGGTCAGGCTGTCCAGGGCCGTATCCGTCATGGTCAGCACCACCAGGCGGCTGGCAGCGATGGTCAGGGAAGCCTTGCGCTTCTCACCGCCGGTGATCTCGTAGGTGCCGCTGCGCCAGATGGTCGCGTCCGCCTTGTCCAGGTCGATCACCACGCTGCGCACCGACCGCGCCGCCCATACGCTGACGCCCAGCGCGTCCTGCTGATCCAGCAGCCACCGGCCCTTGTCGCACAGGGGAACGTCCAGGCCATGCACGTCCTGCCCGATATGCGTGCAGGCAGGATCGTCGCAGGCAGGGGCCTGGACGCAATGCTCATTGGCATGGTCGCACAGGGCTTCGTCCCAGGGCTCCTCGGTGGGCTCTGCGGTGGGTTCCTCGGTGGGAGCCTCGGTGGGCTCTGCCGTTGGGGCTTCCGTGGGAGCCTCCGTGGGAGCCTCCGTGGGAGCCTCCGTGGGCTCCTCGGTCGGGGCCTGGGTGGGCTCCGCTGTCGGCTCCTCCGTGGGCAGCGTCACGGGCGCAGTCTCTGCGGGCGGCTCCTGCGTGGGAGGCAGATCCGAAGGGGACTGCACATCCGCCAGGGCGGAAGCGCACAGCATACAGCCTGCCAGCACAAGCGCGATCCAACGTTTGATGGTCATACAGCTTCAACCTCCCGCCGGAGGATAACCCCGGCGTTATTCCATACTTCTGCTAAGAAAACGCACGGAAAGCGGCTTTGCTTCCCGTGCGTGCAGGATTCTTCCGTTTTTGTTACAATCTGCCGTTCATGATGGCCATGACCAGGTTGCCGTTGTTGAACAGGGGGGCCAGCATGCTTGCATCCAGCAGCTCGGAGATGAAATCCATCGGCACCACCGTCAGCACCAGGGGCACCACGGTGAAGGCCGCGTAGCAGATCAGCACGCCCCGCAGGAACCCGAACACCCCGCCCACCAGCCAGTCCAGCTGCTTGAGCACGGGGAAGCGGAAGATGGCCTTCAGGGCGTTGACCACAATGGAAATCAGCACAAACAGCACAATGAAGCACACCACGAAGCACAATACGTTGATGCAGGCGTTGATGATCGTCTGGCTGACGTAATCGGACACGGTGGTCACGCCGGTGGCCGCGTAAGCCTGATTGAGCAGGTTCGACTCCAGGATGGCGTCCAGCGGCGCGGGCAGGGATACCTTGCCCACCAGCTCGGCAATGCCCTCCCGGGTCATGGTGGCCACGTTGGTGATGGCCATCTCCAGGTCGCCGATGCGGCTGGAGGCGTCGGTGTAATGCACCAGGGTGCGCACCAGCTCCGTGTCCCCGCTGATCACCGCGGCCAGCTTCGGATACAGGACAAAGGACAGCCCGAAGGAGATCAGGCAGCCCCCCGTATTCAGCACGGAGCTGACAAATCCCCGGTAAAACCCGAACAGCACGCTCAGCGCCATGACGCCCAGCACCACATAGTCCACAATGTTCATAGCAGGCATCCAACCTCCCCCGCAGCCCGTGGCCGCATGTTAATCATACTCGCCGTTCAGATATTTCTCCCTGGCCGCCGTCAGCACGGGATCGTGATCCCCGCCGGGAGCGTAGGCCTCGTTGATCTCCAGGATCTGCGCCTCCCTGAGCACCGGCGCGCAGTAGGGGCAGCGCTTCAGCTTGGCAAAATCGCCGGTATCCAGCTCCGCGTAGGTGAAGGGCGTGAACACCGTGCCCGTCTTGGCGGAATAGCAGGTTTCCTGGCTGTGATAGTAGGTGCCGCCCTTGGGGTTGTAGTACAGGAGGAAGTCGTCCTCCGGGACGGTGAGCTGCCGTCCCTGCCAGTCCTCCCAGATGACCAGCTTGGTGTTCTTCTCGCGGTTGTCCCAGATCCACTGCATGTTCACACCCTCGGGGGTGCGGTTGCGCTGCACGCGGATGCAGCCGTGGCTGGCCTTCTGCCCCAGGTAGGGCTCGGTGGCGCTGTACACCTTGCTGCCGTCTGCCCGCTCCACATAGGGCACCTCATGGAGCAGGTCGCCGTCGTTGAAGCGGATGGCGCGGGGGCAGTACATGTTGTCGCTGTAAAAGCCGCCCACCGCGCTGGTCAGAAGGAACTCGCCGGAGCGGGTCTCGTTGTAGGGCTGCCGCTCGTTGGCCAGGCCCGTGGACACATCCAGGGTGGAGTACAGGCTGCCGCTCCTGAACAGGTAGAGCTTCTGCGTCAGCTTGTCGATGACAATGGCGTACTCCGTCTGCGGATTGACCTGGGTCAGCTCGGAGGTCTTGACATAGCCCTGCACAAGCATGTTCCAGGCTTTGACCGCGCTGTCGTGGAAGGAGGAGGAATAGCACTCGATCAGCGACCAGCCGT
>JBJEUJ010000370.1:0-3058 GCA_051883775.1 Aristaeellaceae bacterium
CCAGACCTCTCACATCCGAACCCACCGTCCTTCGCGGCCGTGTGATTCTCCTGGATGTGAGCCTATAGGAAAAGCCACCGGAAATTCCGGTGGCTTTTGCTTTATCTATTCCGTCATTCCTCCCCGCCCGCGTCCTCGTCGGGCGGTTCATCGTTCCTGTCCCGCAGCTGCTCCAGCGCCTGCCGGATCCGCCTGGGAAACGGCACACCCGCCAGTGCCAGGTTCTCCAGCACTGACAGGCCCTCGTTCGCAATGTAAAACCAGATCACCATGCTGCGGAAAATCGCCGCGTCCGTGCCCATCGCCCGATCCAGCAGCGCCGCCATCAGTACGAAGATCAGCATCAGGCACTTCTTGCACAGCCCGATGAAACCCACCTTGCTGTCCAGGTGCCCCGTCTCCGTCTTGATCGACTTGCCCATCCAGGCCACCAGCATGCCCGTCGCATAGTCGATCACCATGAAGGCCACCAGCACGATCATCATCGTGTCGAAGCCCCCGAACGCACCCGCCACCGCACCGCCGATGGCCGCCAGAACCTTCACCAGCTTGTCCCACCATTCCATGATTCCGTCCTCCTTTGCTTTTCTCAGCCCCTCAGCGCCGCCCAGGTCTCCGGGCCTACCACGCCGTCCACCGTCAGCCCCCGCACCGTCTGAAACCGGCGTACCGCGTTCTGCGTCCGGCTCCCGAAGATCCCGTCCGCTCCGCTGGCCCCCACGTCATAGCCCAGATACATCAGCATCCGCTGAACGGCCGCCACATCCTCGCCCTCCGCGCCCTTCTTCAAAAGGCGCGTGTAGGCCGTGTGCATCTCCTGCCCGCAGGCCGGACACACCCGCACCCCCGTCGGTTCCTCCACCGCCGAAGCCTCTGCCGTACCCTCCACCGGCTGATCCCCCAGCCCGTAGTCCAGAAGTCGGCACAGCTCCACCCGGTTCCAGCCGCCGTTCGGGATCGTCCTGCCCGCGAACTTGCTCTCGCACACGCACCCCCGGCTGGAGGACGAATGCACCGCGCCCAGGCCCTGCCCCGTGTACACGCCCACATGGCTGGCATTCCCCAGCCCGTCCCGGTAGCCCCGGGCCACCTCGCCCCCGTCGTCCGCCCAGATGAACAGCCACGCGCCCACCGGAATCTTCCCGTACCGCGCCCGGCATTCCTCCGGCGTGCCCACCCATGCCATGTCCCGGTACATGGCGTTGCTGCCCTTCCAGTTTGCCCGGATGCCGATCATCGCCAGGCAGTGCTCCATGAACGCCTGGCAGTCCATCTCCTGATAGCTGATGCCCTGGCCCGCCAGCTCCTGCGCAGCCTGGGCGAATTTCTCCGACGTCAGCATGCCTCCACCTCCTGTCCATCACGATCATACACAAAAGGCACGGGGCTTTAGATACCCCCGTGCCGTGGTTCACTTGAACCAGCTGTCAATGGTCGCCTGGCTGTAGCCCATCTGCCTGAGCGCGGCCCGGACGTTCGCCTCGTCCTTCCCGCCCTTGACGTACGTCTTGCACCACTTTTTCAGCTTCGCCTCCATGTCCGCGGAGGAATGGGCCTGCACCAGATACTTGTGGATCAGGTGCGCCTGCTTCCCGTCGCCCTCGCGCATCAGCCGGTACATTTCGTCGCTGGCGTAGGAGCCGTTCAGGTCGCTGGTCCAGGCCTTCATGGTGGCGTTGTCAATGCCCACGCCCGCGCCCTTCATCATCTCGGAGGCATTCTGCGCCGTGGTACGATCCCCCGACCAGACGGCCCAGCAGTAGTCCTTCCTGTAGGTTGTTCTCACCTTGCCGTACAGCGTTTCCTCGTCCACGCCCGCAGCCTTCAATGCGGATACCGCCTGCTTCAACTGGGACACGCTCCCCGCCTCCACCGCCGCGCTGTAAGCATTATTCGCCACCGTTACACGAGGATCCGTGGCCACGTCGTCCCGCTGCAGCTCCGCAATGATGCTCCCGCTGGTGGGCGGCTCCTTCTCCTCCTTCTCCTGCATGGCGCTCAACTCGCTGTCGATCATGGACGCCACCACCCGTCTGCCCACCGCGCTCTCGCACAGCTCCTCATACAGCCGGCTGTATTCCGTCATGTCCCCGTCCATCAGCGCCTGCGCCGCCATTTGCACACGCTCCTCGGCCTCCCGCAGCTTCGTCTTGAAGCTGTTCGCGATGCCCTCGCCGCCGCCCGTGCGGATGGCCGCGTCAGCCACCAGTGCAAAGTCATCCCCGAAGCCGCTGTCGAAGTAGGCCGTCAGCATCAGGTCATAGTAGATGCCCGAATTCACCTTCCGCCCGTCGCCCTGCTTCTTCATCACGTAGTTCTTTTCCGCAGCGGCCACGCGCTTCTCAAAGGGCAGCGACTTGTCCCAGGCCGCGCCCGCCAGGCTGTCCCGGGCGAAGTATTCCTCCGTCGCGTCCCGGATGGCCCTTACGTCCCGCCAAAGGCTGCCGAAGCCGATGCCCGTCAGTGAGGACACGCCCCGGGTCAGCTTGTAGAAGGCCTTGTCCAGGTCAGCCTCCACGCCCTTCTGCAGCTCCTTGTAAGCCCCGGCAAAGTCGCTGAGCCACTGGGTCGTCAGGTCACCGGAGAACGTCGGGTTGAAAGCCCCCTGCGCCCAGTTGGTGAAGATGCTGCCGATGCCCAGCATGTTTTCCGCGAAGTTCCCGCCCAGCGCGTCCAGCCACTTGTCCACGCCCGTGCGCACGCCGATGATGTTCCCGTCCTCGTCCTTCTTCTCGTTGTCCCGGTCCCGCAGCGCCGTCACAATGGATTTCAGCGCCGCCGTCACCGCCGAGGACACCGTGATGGACACAAGCGTCCGGCCCAGCTGCTTTCCGGCCTTCGCCTTCGCCTCCCTGCCGTTAGCCCCGAACAGGTCCTGCACCGCCCGGTACACCATGTTGTACATCGTCAGCGGCTCGGACATGAAGGCCATCTGCTGCTTCATCATGCCCTTCTCCGTGGCCCATTCCGCCCGCTGGAAGATGCTGTCCACCACCTGCGTCTTGTCGATCACCTCCGTGAACCGCTCCGCGCAGGCCTCAAAGTATGCCTCGCTCCC
>JBJEUJ010000370.1:3158-5704 GCA_051883775.1 Aristaeellaceae bacterium
AAGTACCCCCAGCCCTTCAGGATGGCGATGGGCGCGTACTGCTCCAGCTCCGCGTAGCTGGAGGAAATGCTCCGTCCTGCCACCTTCCCCGCAGCCCGCTTGCCCAGGTTCGCCGCAGCCAGCGCCGTCCCGCCGTAGAAGTACTTCGGGTCAATCTCCGCCATGGCCCGGGCCGCGCTGCCCGCCTGCTGGATGGCCACCGACAGGTTGAAGGTCACCGCCGCGCCCTTCGCCTTGCTCATGAACGCGTTCAGCCAGCTGCCGCCCGCCTCCGTGGCGCTGTTGCCGTTCAGGCGGGACAGGAAATTCATGATGTACTCCGCCGTTTGCGGGCTGTAGTACCGCTTCACCAGCGCGCGAATCCGCTCCCCGCCCTCCGTCTTGTAGTTCATCATGCGGGTCATGTCCTCGATGGGCAGCACGAAGGCGTTGTAGTCGCTCATAATCTCCACATGGCTGCACCATACCTCTGTGAACGGCTTGATCTTCAGTGGAGAGCTCGCTTTGTCCGTTAGGGCTTTTGTGAAGCTTCCAGTTTTTAATCTGGAATCCTGCTTCACTGCAGCTTCCTGTTCTTGGGATTCCTCAGTTGGATCAAACGGGATGTAGTATTCCTCGTGGAACTTCTCCACCCCGTAGAGCTGCATGGTCACCTCGTTGCCCCAGTCCGCGCACTCCCCGGACAGGAAGCCCACCATGTGATCCACGTATTCCTTCTGCTGCTGCGTCAGGCCCCGGTCGATCATCTCCTGCAGGTCGGGCCCCGCCAGGCGGATGGGCGCGGTGGACGTGCCCCTGGGCGCATTGGCCAGGGTGAAGCCCCCGCCCAGCAGGTGGTTCGTTCCCACCAGCTGCTCGCGCTTCCAGGTGGCGTACAGGGTCATCAGCTCCTGATCCGTCAGCTGGATTTTCTTCCCGTCCGCCGTGGTGAAGGTCCTGGCCCTGCTCCGCTTGGCCTGGCTGCCCTCGGTGCGGATGCTCTCCTGCTGGCCGTAGGTTTTCAGCGCAGCCTCCAGGAATTCCTGGGCATGGCTCACGTTGCGGATGTGCACGTTCTCCGCGTTGCGCAGGGCCTTCCAGGCCGATTCCATGGGCGTGCCCCGGAACTGCCCGAACACCGTCACCGGCTTCAGCAGGCCCTTGCGCGCCGCGTCCGCGCCCCGCTTGGCAAGCCCGCCCTGCTTCATCCTCTCCCGCCGGGTCAGCATCCCCGCGGCCATTTCCTCCCCGGCCGCCGACAGGCTGTCCCGCCGCTCCTGCATGAACAGCCGGTCCTCGTTCACCACCGCCGCCGTGTACCCGGCCACGATGTTCCGCAGCGCCTCCATCTCCCGCATGGTCAGATCCCGCGCCGCCTTGCCGTTGGCCGTCTCCGCCAGCAGGTCGAAGTCCGATACCAGGTCGCCGTTCACATACGCCGCGAAGGGCCCCCGCGCGCCGTCCGCGTCCGGCCGACCCATCGCCAGATAGGCTTCCTTCGCCCGGTTGATGGCCTCCGCCGTCAGCACGTTGCGCTGCTTCCCGTCCTTGTAGCCCTCCAGCCTGCCCTCAAAGTCGATGGCCCGCATCAGCTCCGTCACCGCGTCGTTCATGCTCTGGGGGATGAACGCGCCGAGCCGGGGCTCCCGGAGCTTTTTCAGCAGCTGATCCCGCTGGCGGATCACCTGGCCCCGCATCTTCGCGTAGTCCTGGTTGTCCCGCCGCCGCTGGGCCTGACGGCGGTACCGGCCCTGCGCCGCGTCCCTGTATGCCTGGATTCGCGCCTCCAGATGGCCCACCTTGCGCACCTGCGCCGCCTGCTCCCGGATGGTCGCCCGGGCCTCGCTGAGCTGCCGCGTCAGCTTCTCCACCTGCTTTGTCTGCCCGTCCTTGACCTCCGGGATCCCCAGGTATTCCTCATACATCAGCATGGCCAGTTCGCTGGCGTACTCCGGCAGGCTGCTGCCGTAGGGGTTCTCATAGGTGACCTGCACCGCGTTCAGGGCGGCCACCACGGCCTCCACCTGGTCGCCCTCATTGGTGTCCGGCTGGAAGAACTCCGGCCACTGCCCGCACATCTCGCTCCAGTTTGCGTCCAGCGTGGCCCGGCTGCCCTCCGGCAGCACCTTCAGCCCCAGCCCCGCAATGGCCCTGCGGAAGGCCGCGTTGCCGCCGTAGAGCTTCTTCACCTCCTGCCACTGGCGCTCGCTCAGGCCCACACCGCCCCGGAAGTACGCCCGCATTTCCGCGTACTGGTCGAACATCGCCCGGTTGGCCCGGGTGCTTTTCTCCAGCATGTCCTGGGCGATGGAGCCCATCATCTCCATGGCGGCCTGGCAGTCGCCGCTGCCCCGGGCGTTGGCCATGGCGTCAAAGGCGGTCTGCATGTTCCCGGCGAGGGTTTTCATGGGCACGCGGGTGCCGGTGTCCTCCTTGAACCGCCGGGCCAGCTGGCGCACCTGGGCAGGCTCCACCCTCCGCTCCGTGCCCCGCAGCCGCTCGGACAGCTGCCGCACGGTCTCCCGCAGCTCGCTGTTCTCCTGCATCAGCCGGGTCATCTCGTCGTT
>JBJEUJ010000371.1:0-5686 GCA_051883775.1 Aristaeellaceae bacterium
AAAACTACTCCGTCAGGAGCCGGAAGGAGACAACTGAACAATGAAAGTCGCCCTTGTGTATACAAGCACCACCCCCGAGCTGATCGACATGGTGGAGCGTGAGGTCCGTGACAACGTGGGCCAGGACGTGGAGATCCTGAGCCTGCAGGATCCCGGCATCCTCGCCCAGGTGCGTCAGGCGGGCTACGTCACCCCCGCGCCGGCCGCGCAGCTCATCGGCATGTACATGGACGCCATCGGGCAGGGCGCGGACGCGGTGCTGAACGTCTGCTCCTCCGTGGGCGAGGTGGCCGATGCCGTGCAGACCGCCGCGGCCTACATCGGCGTGCCCATCGTCCGCATTGACGAGGACATGTGCCGCGAGGCCGTGCGCCTGGGCAGCCGCATCGGCGTGCTGGCCACCCTGCCCACCACCCTGGAGCCCACCAAGGGCACCATCAACCGGGTGGCCCGCGCCATGGGCCGCCATGTGACGCTGGTGGACGGGCTGATCGACGGGGCCTTCGGGCTGGATCAGGCCCAGTTCCGCCGCCTGCTGCTGGAGGCCGCCGGGAAGATCATCGACCAGGTGGACGTGATCGTGCTGGCCCAGGGCTCCATGGCCTATGTGGAGAAGGACATTACCGCCGCCTATGGCAAGCCGACCCTGTCCTCGCCCCGCTTCGGCGCCATCGCGCTGAAGAAGGCGCTGGCGGAGAAAGGACTCCTCTGATGCTGACAGACGTTTCCCGTTCCCCCTATGCCAAAGCGAATGGCATCCCCTACCAGGACATCCGCTGGACGGGCGGGCTGTACAAGGAGCGCTTCGACACCTGCGCGCAGGTGACCGTTTCGCACCTGCAGCACATGTTCGAGAGCCCGGACATCAGCCATGTGGTGGAAAACTTCCGCATTGCCGCGGGCGAGGCGGAGGGCGAGTTCGCCGGGACAGTCTTTGGCGACGGCGACTTCTACAAGTGGATGGAATCTGCCACGTACACGGCGGTGCGCACGGGCAATCAGGCGCTACTGGACCAGCTGGAGGCGTACATTGCGCTCTTCTCCCGGGCCCAGCTGCCCGACGGCTACCTGTCCACCAAGCAGATCATCGGCGAAAGGCAGGGCAACGGCGTTTCCCGCCAGGGGGACATCAACGACTTTGAGGTGTACAACATGGGCCACATGTTCACCTCCGCCTGCCTGTACTACCGCCTCACCGGCCGGGACAGCTTCCTGAAGGTGGCCAGGAAGGCCGCCAACTACCTCCGCGACCTCTACGACACCGCCGCCCGCACCGGCGAGGTGCAAACCGCCGTATGCCCCTCCCACTACATGGGGCTGATCGAAATGTACCGCACCACGGGGGATGCGGAATACCTGCGCATCGCCCGCCTGGCCATTCAGCTGCGGGACTCGGTGAAGAACGGCATGGACGACAACCAGGACAGCCTGCCCCTCAAGGAGCACAGGAAGATCATCGGCCATGCCGTGCGCGCCAACTACCTCTATGCCGGCGTCACCGACCTGTACCTGGAGGAGGGCGACCCGGACTACCGCCAGGTGGTGGAGTCCGTGTGGGAGCATCTGGTGACGCAGAAGATGTACATCACCGGCGGCTGCGGCGCGCTGTACAACGGCGCGTCCCCCTATGGCAACTTCTTCCACCATCAGCTGGTGCATCAGGCCTACGGCTATGAATACCAGCTGCCCAACGTCACCGCCTACAACGAGACCTGCGCCTCCCTGGGCGGGGTGTTCTGGGCGTGGCGCATGTTCCTGATGAACCCCTCGGCCAAGTACATGGACATGCTGGAGCGGATGATGCTCAACGTGAACCTGGCGGGCATCAGCCTGGACGGCAGGCGGTTCTTCTATGAGAACATGCTGCGCCGGGCCAGGGAGCTGCCCTACGAGCTGGTCTGGGGTCAGGAACGCAGCGAGTACATCCTGAGCTACTGCTGCCCGCCCAACCTGGCCCGCACCATCGCCCAGACGGCGGAATACGCCTACGCCGTGAACGGGGACGGATTGTGGACGGGCCTGTATGGCGACAACGAGGCATCCTTCTCCCTGCAGAGCGGCGCGGCCTTCACCCTCCGCCAGCAGACGGACTATCCCTTCGACGGGCGCATCACCTTCACGGTCTCGGGCAGCAACGGCAGACCCTTCGCCCTGCGCCTGCGCATCCCCGCCTGGGCGGAGAACGCCGTGCTCCACTGCCCCGACAGAACCATCGCCCTCTCCGCCGCCGACGCGGGCAGCTACTACACCGTGGATGTGGCCCGGCCCGAGGGCTTCACCATGACGCTGGATCTGCACATGACCCCCCGCGTGACCGTGGGCCACGGGCTCATCGAGGAGGATCGCAACCAGGCGGCCATCGAGTTTGGCCCGCTGGTGTACTGCGTGGAAACCCCCGACACCGACGCGCCCTCCCTGGAGGATCTGCTGCTGCCGCTGAACCCGGTCTTCACCGTGGCTGAGGGCGAGGTGGCGGGGCGCCCCGTGAAGGTGCTGGAGACCACCATGCTCCGGCAGGTCACCGCCGAGGGCGACCGGAGCAGGCTCTACCGCACGCTGCAGTCTCCGGCCCTGGAGCGGGTGCAGGTGCGCATGATCCCCTACTACGCCTGGGACAACCGGGGCCGGGGCGAGATGCTGATCTGGCTGCCGCTGGCCTGGCGGGAAGCGTAAGGAGGCGCCCATGGAAAACGAACTGACCCGCCTGAAGGCTGCGGAGACCTTCGCCGCCTGCGAGGCCCTGTGGAAAACCCCCGACGCCCGGGCGGAGATTGACCGGCTGTTTGACGAAGCCTATACGACCTTTGACCGGAAGGTTGTCGTCCTGGACGACGACCCCACCGGCGTGCAGACCGTCCACGACGTGGCGGTGGTCACCGACTGGGCCGAGGACACCCTCTATGCCGAGATGCTCCGGCCCGACCCCATGTTCTTCGTGCTGACCAACTCCCGCAGCTTCTCCGCCGAACGGACGCAGGAGGCGCACCGGGAGATCGCCACGAGCGTGCTTGCCGCCGCCCGCCGGGCCGGCAGGGACTACCTGATCGTCTGCCGGGGGGACTCCACCCTGCGGGGGCATCTGCCCATTGAGGAAGCTGCCCTGGCCAGCGTCATGGAGCACAGCGGCGGCGCGGCCTTTGACGGGGAGATTCTCTGCCCCTTCTTCCGGGAGGGCGGCAGGTTCACCCTGAACGGCGTGCATTACGTGCAGGAGGGGGAGGCCCTTGTCCCCGCGGCGCAGACGGAGTTCGCCCGGGACAAGACCTTCGGCTACGCCCACTCCTTCCTGCCGGAGTACATTGAGGAAAAGACCCATGGCCAGGTGAAGGCCGGGGATGTTGTGACCGTGACGCTTCGCGAGCTGCGCAGCCTGGCCCTGGACGCCATCGAGGCAAAGCTCGCCGCTGCGGAGGGCTTCCGCTACATTGCCGTGGACGCCATGGAGGAAGCGGACGTAAAGGCCTTCGCCGTGGTGCTGATGCATCTGATGGCCCGTGGGCGGCAGTACATGATCCGCTCCGCCGCCGCCGTGCCCAAGGCGCTGGGCAACGTGGCCTCCCGTCCGCTTCTGAGCCGGGAAGAGCTGATTGGCGCGCACACGGATGTGGGCGGCATGGTGCTGGCGGGCTCCCATGTGAAAAAGACCACCGACCAGCTGAACTGCCTGCGTGCATCCGCCTGCCCCATGGCGTGGATCGAGTTCAACGCCTCCCGCTATGCCGAGGAGGGCGGCCTGGAGGCCGAAACCGCCAGGGTTACCGCGCTGGCCGAGGACGTCATGCGCCAGGGCAAGACCGCCGTGGTCTACACCAGCCGCACGCTGATCGCCCCGGAGGGAGCCTCCGCCGAGGAGATGCTGGCCATCTCCGTGCGCATTTCCGACGCGGTCACCGCCGTGGTGGCGGGGCTGCATTTCCGGCCCCGGTTCCTCATCGCCAAGGGGGGCATTACCTCCAGCGACGTGGGCGTGAAGGCCCTGCAGGTGCGCCGGGCCTGGGTGCTGGGCCAGGCCCAGCCGGGCATTCCCGTGTGGCGCACGGGGGAGGAGAGCAAATTCCCGGGCCTGTCCTACATCATTTTCCCGGGCAACGTGGGGCAGGTATCCACCCTGCGGACGATTGTGGAGGCGCTGGCCTGAATGAAGGACACGACCATCCTCTTCCAGGGTGATTCCATCACCGACGGCCTGCGGGAGAAAAACCGCGACCGGGCCTGGGATCTGAACCATCAGATGGGCCACGGCTACGCCTTCCTGGTGAACGCCCGGTGGGGCGCGCAGTACCCGGAGCGGCGCTTCGCCTTCATCAACCGGGGGATTTCCGGCAACCGCATTGCCGACCTGTACGGCCGCTGGCAGGAGGACGCGGTGAACCTCCGCCCGGATGTGCTGAGCATCCTGGTGGGCATCAACGACGCGGCCTTCACCCTGTGGGAGCAGTCCGGCTCCGGGCCGGAGCGGTTCGGGCGGATCTACCAGCTGCTGCTGGACGAGGCCCGGGCGGCCAGCCCCGATCTGCTCCCGGTGCTGATGGAGCCCTTCGTCATGCCCGTGGGCGACAGGAAGGACACCTACCAGGACTGGCTGAGCCTGCTGCGGCCCCTGCAGGAGCAGACCCGCCTCATCGCCGAGCGGAACGGGGCCATCTTCATCCCCCTGCAGGAGCGCTTTGAGCAGCGGTGTGAGGTGCGGGAGGCCTCCTACTGGGTGTGGGACGGCATTCACCCCACGGTCTGCGGGCATCAGGTGATTGCGGATGCCTGGATGGAGGCCGTGGGCCCGGCCCTGGGGCTGCCCCCCTGCCCGGACAGGTGACTGCATGACTACAAGGGCTACAAGGCTTCAGTCCTTGCAGTCATCCGCTGTCAGGATACAGCTGTGGAAACGAAAGGAATGAGTGACATGCGCAAGGTTATCATATCCCTGGCCCCTGTGGCAGCGGGCAAGCCCGTTGACCGGGCGGCGCTGGTGGAGGACGTGGTGCGCAGCGTGGAGGCTGGCGCGGGCATGTGCCACCTGCACTGCCGCCGCCCCGACGGCGCGCTGACCCCCGACACCACGGAGCTGATCGCCACCTTTGAGGACATTCTGGCCCGGACGGACGTGGTGGTGCAGGCGTCCACCGGCGGCGTGTCCGACATGACCATTAAGGAGCGATGCCATCCCCTCGACTACTGGCGGGTGGAAAGCTCCTCCCTCAACGGCGGCAGCACGAACCTGAACGGCGCCGTCTACGTCAACACCGACGCGGACATCCACTACTGCGCCAAGGCCTCCTACGACCACGGGATCATCCCGGAGGTGGAGGTCTTCGACATCGGCATGATCTACAACGTGGAGCGGGACAGCCTGCTGCAGCCCTACCGCAGGCCCATCTTCTACAACCTGGTGTTCGGCCACAGGGGCGGCATGCAGCCGGACATGACCTGCCTGCAGGCCTTCCGCTCCGCCGTGCCTGCGGACGCCAGGTGGGGCGTGACCCACTTTGGCCGGGACAACTGGACGTTCCTGGCGGCGGCCATTGCCATGGGGGCCAGCGTGGTACGCATCGGCTTTGAGGACAGCGCGTACCTGGCCCCCGGGGTGCAGGCAGAAACCAACTGGCAGGTGGTGGAGCGGCTGGTCCAGCTGATCCGCGCCATGGGTCTGGAGCCCGCCACCCCCGCCGAGGCCCGGCAGATCATGGGC
>JBJEUJ010000372.1:0-5681 GCA_051883775.1 Aristaeellaceae bacterium
CCGCTGAAATCCTCCGTGAACAGCACATGGTTCTTCATGCCCGCGCCGCCTTTCCCTGGTGATTGTCCGCAGGCCGGCTCCTGCCGCCGTGACCCGCTTCCGGATACCACCATGATAAGCCCGCCGCCGCCGCTTGTCAAACGGCATGACGGCCCCGCGGCGCAGGAATTCGCCCGCCGGATTCGTTTCTTTGTCAGAGAGGAAAGGAGGTATCCCCATGAAAAAGCCCGCCGCATGGGCGCTGGCCCTGCTGGCAGCCCTCGCCCTGGGCAGCGCCGCTGCCGATACCGTCGCCCCCATGCCCCCCACCCTGGACACGGACAGCCTGGCCTGTCAGGCCGTGATGGCTGTCCTGACGGACGCTGACCCCGCCGGGCGCACCGTGACCCTCGCGCTGTACGAACCGGAGGTGTTCGCAGGAGAGGATATTCTCGCCCTGCAGCCCGGAGATGTGCTGATTTCCGGCGGCCAGGAGATTGCCGTCACCAGCGTTGACATCACCTCCTGGGGTGAAGTATTCCTGAACGAGGGCACCGACGCCTGGTATGAAACGCTCCCCCGGCTGGAGCAGGATGACAGCGGCAACTACCGCACCGTCCTCTACGGCAGCCTGCCCGGCTGGACACCGTTCGGGCAGATGACCTTCACCCTGCCGGACACCCTGCTGCTGCTGGACGGCATCGACCCTGCCACGGGGGAAGCGCTTGAGCTGCCCACGGTGCATACGGCGCAGGAGTGGCTGGCCATGATCGCGGCGGAGGCCGGAAACGAAGGCGTGGGCTTCTCCATTGAGAATATGTACCTCGTCTTTGACGAAAACGGCGTGCCGGCTGTGGCCTGCCGTTATTACGTCCCCTGGCAGTAACGCCGCCTCCCCGCCCGATATTCCCCGCATCCGCCCGCCTGCCTGTTGCGGCCGGGCGGTTTTTGTGCTATGATAAGGGGACTGGGAACATGAATACGCAGGCGGCGCGTCAAAGGCGACGCATCCGCCCGGGAGGAGATACAGCCATGAACGTCATCACCACCAGAGAGCTGAAGGAACGCCTGGCCGAGCTGCAGGGTCAGCGGGTCTGCCTGCAGGGCTGGATCCGCAACCACCGCAAGCAGAAGAGCATGGGCTTCATCGACTTCTTCGACGGCACCTGCTTCAAGAATCCGCAGGTGGTTTACGACAGCAGCATCAAGGACTTCGCCCAGGTGCAGGCCTTCCGCGTGGGCGCGGCCATCACCGTGTGCGGCACCGTCGTGCCCTCCTACAAGGATCCCACCATCCCCGAGGTGCAGGCGGACGAAATTCTCCTGGAGGGCGACTGCCCTGAGGATTATCCCCTGCAGCCCAAGCGCCACAGCGTGGAGTACCTGCGGGAGATCGCCTACCTGCGCCCCCGCACCCGGCTCTTCCAGGCGGTGTTCCGCGTGCGGTCGGTGGCCAGCATGGCCATCCACACCTACTTCCAGGATCGGGGCTACCTCTATGTCCACACGCCCCTGATCACCTCCAACGACGCCGAGGGCGCGGGCAACACCTTCACCGTCACCACGCTTGACCCGAAGGAGGGGAAGAAGCCCGAGGAGGACTTCTTCGGCAAGCCCACGGCCCTGGCGGTCACCGGCCAGCTGGAGGCGGAAACCTTCGCCATGGCCTTCTCCAAGGTGTACACCTTCGGCCCCACCTTCCGCGCGGAAAACAGCAACACCAAGACCCACGCCGCCGAGTTCTGGATGATCGAGCCGGAGATCGCCTTCTGCGACATTCACCAGCTGATGGACATCGAGGAGGATTTCCTCAAGTACCTGGTGAAAACCGTGCTGGAGAAGTGCCCGGACGAGCTGCAGTTCCTGGATCAGTTCACCAAGTCCGGCCTGCTGGAGAAGCTGAACAGCCTGGCCAGCAGCCAGTGCGCCCGCATCACCCACGAGGAGGCCATCACCATCCTGCGCAATTCGGGCAAGGAATTCCAGTTCGAGCCGAAGTACGGCGAGGACACCGCCAAGGAGCATGAGAAGTACCTCACCGAGGAATACTTCCATTCGCCGGTGTTCGTCTACAATTGGCCCAAGGACATCAAGGCCTTCTACATGTACCAGAACGACGACGGCAAGACCGTGGCGGCCGTTGACCTGCTGGTGCCCGGCGCGGGCGAATTGATGGGCGGCTCCCAGCGCGAGACCCGCTATGATCTGCTGACAAAGCGCATGGACGAGCTGAACATCTCCAGGGAGGCCATGTACTGGTACGTGAACCTGCGGCGCTTCGGCGGCTGCACCCACTCCGGCTTCGGCATGGGCTTCGAGCGGCTGCTGATCTACCTCACCGGCGTGGACAACATCCGCGATGTGATCCCCTACGCCCGCACGCCCATGAACTGCGAGTTCTGATCCCCCTTCCTTCCGGATTTCCGGCGCACGCAGGGTTTTCCCGCCCGCGTGCGTTTTTTCGGATAGCGGAGCATTGTTCCCATGAAAGGAGCTGACAACCATGGCTGACCGGAAGCATGCCCTGCCCCGGAGGATCCTGCGCAGGGCGCTGACGGGGCTGGCGGCGCTTTTGCTGCTGGGCGCGTTCTATCTTGCGGTGGTGCTGGGCCAGCCCCAGGAGAGCGATCCCCCCGTGCAGGCGGACAGGAGCCAGCCGCTGCTCAGCGCCTCCCCCGCCGTGAGCATCACTGAGGAAAGCCGCATGAACGAGCTGACCGGGCCCTTCCCGGCGCCGGTTTTGTGCGCCGTCAGCGGCGGGAATCTGACCCTGGTGTCCGGCGTCAGCTGCGATGTGGCCTACGAGGGCGGCTTCGCCCGGAGGATCACCCTCACCTACCAGACTCCCGCCGGGCAGCAGCTGCTGGTGGAGAGCCTCTACCCCGCCCGGGCGTTGTCGCTGATGGGCAAGGGCGACTACCACATGGCGGGCGTGGCGGGGCAGCCCCTGGCCGGGCTGCAGTCCGTGCGCATGGAGAATGACGATACCATCCGCCTCCATGCCCAGAGCGAGACGGGCCTGTACATCGTCACCGCGCCCAGGATGGATTCCTCCGACCTGGCCGCGCTGACCCGTTCCCTGCAGCTGACAGGGAAGGAGGAATAACCATGGCCATCACCAAGAACACGCAGACCATGGCGCAGCTTCGCACCATCGCGGCGGAGGCCTTTCCCGGCCTCACGCTGGCCGGAGCCCGGGAGCTGACCGAGGGCCTGTGCAACGCCGCCTACCGCCTGACGCTCTCTGACGGGCGGGATGTGATCCTCAAGATTGCCCCGGCGGGGGGCATGGGGCTTCTGCGCAACGAGATCCGCATGATGCGCGCGGAGGTGGCCGCCATGGAACTGGTGCGCAGCCACGGCGCGGCCCGGGTGGCGGAGGTTTACCGGCACGACGACAGCTGCCGGGTGTGCAGCAGCGAATATTTCATCATGGAGGCCCTGCCGGGGCAGAGCCTGTTCGCCCTGCGGGACAGCCTGCCATCGGCGCAGCTGGCCGGATTGCACCGGGAGATCGGGCAGCTGTCGCGGCGGGTGAGCGGCATCCACGGGGCGTCCTTCGGCATGCTGGGCGACAGGTCGCACCGCTTCGCCCGGCTGTATGATTTCTTCCGCTACCTGCTGGGCAACGTGCTTTCCGACGCCGCCGCGAAGCAGGTGGACACCGCCGTTCCCGCCGAAACGCTCCTGCGGGCCCTGGCGCGGGACGCCGCCTGCTTCGACGAGGTGACGGTACCCTCGCTGATCCACTGGGACATGTGGGAGGGGAACATCTTTGTACAGGACGGGCATGTGTCGGGGATCATCGACTGGGAGCGGGCCATGTGGGCCGAGCCCTTCCTGGACGACCGGTTCCGCCGCCACACCCGCAGCGCGGCCTTCCTGGAGGGCTTCGGGCAAGCCGGCTTCACCCCGGCGGAAGTCCGGCGGATCCTGTGGTACGACATCTTCCTGTATCTGACCATGATGACCGAGCCCGTCTACCGCCAGTACCCCGACGACAGCCAGTACCGCTGGACGCGCCCGCTGATGGAGGCATCCTGGGCGGCGCTGCAGTCCGGCACGCCGAGCCTGTAACAGGAGGAAGCACACCATGAACCGACTGGATCAGCTGACCCTGCATACCATGGATTTTTTCCGGGGGGACGCCCGGCGGATTCAGCACCTGACGAAGGTGCATGCCTATGCCGCGCTCATCGGCCGCATGGAGGGCCTGGACGAGGCTACGCAGGCCATCCTGGAGGCCGCGGCCGTGGTGCACGACGTGGGCATCAAGCCTGCGGAGGCGCAGTACGGCTCCTGCGGCGGCAAGCTGCAGGAGGAGCTCGGCCCGGCGGAGGCGCGCAGGCTCCTGACCGCCTCCGGCTATACGCCCGGGGAGACGGAGCGGGTGGCATGGCTGGTGGGGCACCATCATACCTATGACCCCATCGAGGGGATGGATCATCAGATTCTGGTGGAAGCGGACTTCCTGGTGAACCTGCACGAGGACGGCAGCAGCCCGGAGGCCATCCGCCGTACCCTGGATACGATCTTCCGCACGGACGCGGGCAGGCGGATACTGAAAACCATGTTCTGACCTCCCCATGGAGCGCGCCAGCGAAAAAGGGTCAAGGGGTGAAACCCCTTGCGCAGGTGCAGGGGCGGCGTTAGCCCCTGCGCAGGTCTGGGCGGCAGCCCAGGCGCAACACAACCGAACAGCAAAAAAAAAGAGAAAGCGCGAGTTTCCGAGCGGATGCCTGCATCCGCAATGGAAACGGCAGGAAAGCCTACTCCCATGGAGCGCGCCAGCAAAAGCAGCACGCCCCCCCCCAACACACAGAGAACAACCTCATCCGACCTCGCTGCGCTCAGCCACCTTCCCCAAAGGGGAAGGCTGTGCTGCCCGCCTGCATCCCTGCCGCTCCAGAACGCAGCCATCCGTCCGGACAGCGTTTCCCACCCTGTCCGGGCGGCTTTCGTTTACATAGGAAAAGAGCCGCCGACGGTCTGTCAGCGGCTCCTGTTGTACAGTTCCTTGGGGCTCGTTCCAGAAGAAGAGAAGACGTCAGCTTTTCACCATTGCAAGTACAATAGCCTTTGATTTTCATCTATAGCGTTCTACTATTTTGAACGATTGTCAATCTTTCAGTACGTACCTTCTCAAACAATGAAGCTAACCTTCTCAGGCAGTATCCCTTGTTCCTGATATTCCGTAAAGAGTATCCATAGAAGCTTCATCGCAAAATACATTCGGTCGATGCCCAGATGCAATCCATGTGAGTATTCACTTGCGCATGGCTTGAGGATTTCGATGTCTCCGTTTCTTAGTGCTTCAGCAAGATCAAACGTTTGATCTGCAAGACACTTCTTTTTAATCAGGATTTCACCGTCCGGAGTTTCGATGTTGCCGCGAGTCTCGCCATGATCGTTCCAGTTTTCTCCGCAGTAGCGGTATATCGCAGCATCATTATCCTCGGTGAACAATTCCATTCTGCCACAATAGCCTATGCTCATGAAATCATTCGCCATCCTTCAGACTGCGCTCGTGCCGTTTCCATCGCAGCATGCAAAGCATTCTGCCCGGAAGCTCTGGCTCTTTCGGGGAACGCCGGGCTGCCGCCCAGACCTGCGCAGGGATTTCACCCCTGCACCTGACAAGGGGCAGCCTTAGGTTATCATATCAAGTGCAACACCTGAAAAAAAAGGAAAGACATTGAGAG
>JBJEUJ010000373.1:0-5640 GCA_051883775.1 Aristaeellaceae bacterium
ACGACGTGAACCTGGCCAGCGCCTTCAACGCCATCATCATCGGCTTCAACATCCGTCCCGACGCTTCCGCCCGGGACGCCGCCGAAAAGGAAAAGGTGGACGTCCGCCTGTACACGGTCATCTACAAGGCCATCGAGGATATGGAGCTGGCCATGAAGGGCCTGCTGGAGCCGGAGTACCGCGAGGTGCTGCTGGGCCATGCCGAGGTGCGCAATGTGTTCAAGATCACCGGCGCGGGCGTGATTGCCGGCTGCTATGTGCAGGACGGCAAGGTGCAGCGCAACGCGCAGGTGCGCCTGCTGCGTGACAACGTGGTGTGCTTTGAGGGCAAGCTGTCCAGCCTGAAGCATTACAAGGAGGACGTCAAGGAAATGGCGGCCGGCTTTGAGTGCGGCATGAGCCTGGAGGGCCACAACGACATCAAGGAAGGCGACATTGTCGAGTGCTATGTGATGGAGGAGATCCCGCGCTGAGGCTGCGGCTCCCCCTGACAAGGGAGGCTGGGCTGACAGGTCCATGCCTCCCTTCTTTCATCCCAAGCGCTATCATGAAAGGAACGGCTATGAGCTATCAGAGAATTGACAGGATTTCCGAGGAGGTTCGCCGGGAGGTGGATCGCATCATCCGCGAGGAGCTGAACGATCCCCGCGTCAGCGGCACCTTCTCCGTCACCCGGGCGGAGGTCACCCGCGACCTGCGCTATGCCAAGATCTACGTCAGCGTCCTGGAGGACGACAAGCGGGAGGATCTCCTCAAGGCCCTCAAGAGCGCCGCGGGCTATATCCGCCGGGCGCTGGGCAAGGGCATTATCATCCGCAGCGCACCGGAGCTGAGCTTCGTCAGCGATCAGAACATCGCCTATGGCGTGCATATCGCGCAGGTGCTGGCGGAGGCACAGAAGAGCGAGGGCGAGCATCATGACGCTGAGCAGGAAAACTGAGGAGCTGGCCGGGCTGATCCGTGAAAGCCGCCGCATTGCCCTGTGCGGCCATGTGAACCCCGACGGCGACACCATCGGCAGCATGCTGGCGCTGCGGCTGGGCCTTGTGCGCCTGGGCAAGGCGGTGGAGGTCTTCTGCCAGGACAAGGTGCCGGACAACCTGCTGATGCTGCCGGGGGCGGCGTGTGTACGCCGGCCGGAGAGCGCGGCGGGGGAGCGGTACGACCTGTTCATCGCGGTGGATGTGTCCGATGGGAAGCGGCTGGGCAGCGGCAGTATGCTGCTCAATCAGGCGGAGCATACCGCCCAGGTGGATCACCACGGCACCAACCCCGGCTATGCCCAGGTGAACAGCGTGGACGCAGAGGCTGCTGCCACGGGCCTAATGGTGAAGGAGCTGCTGGACGCGCTGGGCGTAGCAGCGGACGAGGATATTGCCCGGTGCCTGTACGCGGCCATCAGCACGGACACGGGGAATTTCGCCTTTGCCTCCACGGGCGAGGAGGCCTTCCGGGTGATGGCGGAGCTGATGAAGACCGGCCTGCCCCTGAGCGAAATGAACCGACGGCTGTTCCGCCAGCGGGCCCGGGCGCAGGTGCTGCTGCTGGGCCGTGCGCTGGCTACCCTGACCTTCCATGAAGAGGGCTGCATTACCCTGATGACCCTGAGGCTGCAGGACTTCGCGGACTGCGGTGCGCTGAGCGAGCATGCGGACACCATTGTGAACTTCGGCCTGGACGTGGAGGGCGTGCGCATGGCGGCGCTCCTGCGGGAGACGGCGGAAGGGAAGATCAAGGTATCCCTGCGGGCGGTGGAGCCCGACCGGGTGGACGGCGCGGCGGCCTCCTTCGGCGGGGGCGGACACGCCCAGGCCTCCGGCTGCACACTGGACGGGCCCATCGACACGGCAGCGGAAAGGGTGCTGCAGGCGCTTTCGCGCGCCCTGCACGGGGACAAGGCATGAATGGATTTCTGAACATCCTCAAGCCGCCGGGCATGACCTCCGCCGCCGTGGTGGCGGTGGTGCGCCGCATGACGGGGGAGAAGCGCGTGGGCCATGCCGGCACGCTGGACCCGGAAGCGGCGGGTGTGCTGCCCATCATGGTGGGCAAGGCTGCCCGGCTGTTTGACTATCTGGTGGACAAGGAAAAGGAATACGTGGCGGAGGCGGCCTTTGGTATCGCCACCGACACCCAGGACGCCACGGGCCGGGTCATCGCCCGGGGGGAGCATTATCCCGACGAGGCCAGGCTGGCCGACGCGGCCCGGCAGCTGACGGGGGACATCTGGCAGCGGCCCAGCATGTACAGCGCCATCAAGCAGGACGGCAAGCCCCTCTACGCCCGGGCGCGGGCCGGAGAGACGGTGGAGGTTCCCCTGCGGCAGGTGCATGTGGAATCCATTGAGCTTCACGGCATGCGGCCGGACCACGGTCTGCTGATGACCGTGCGCTGCGGCAAGGGGACGTACATCCGATCCATCTGCAGCGACATGGGGGATCTGGTGGGGTGTCCTGCGCACATGCGGTTTCTGCTGCGCAGCCGCAGCGGGGCCTTCACCCTGGAGACTGCCATGACCCTGGAGGAGGCTGCGGCATACCAGCAGCGGGGGGAGCTTCAGCAGCATCTGCTGCCCCTGGACATGCCCCTTGGGCATCTGCCCCGGGTGGAGGTCACGCCCCGCATGACCAAACAGGTGACCAACGGTGTGGCGCTGCCCCTGTGGGCGGCGAAGGGCGCGAAGGAGCTGGCGGAGGGTCAGGCCACCCGGGTGTACCTGAGCGGCCAGTTCTGGGGCATGGCCAGCCGGGAGGGCGACAGCCTCAGCTGGCGGGCGCTGATTGCGCCGGAGGTGACGGCATGATGCGTTTGCTGCGCAACCCGGCCTCAACCAGGCCCTGCGTGCTGGTGCTGGGCATGTTCGACGGGGTGCACCGGGGGCATCAAAGGCTGCTGATGCAGGGCGTGGAGCTGTCCGAGGCGGAGCGGCTCCCGCTGAACGTATGCACCTTTGAGCCGCATCCCCTGCAGGTGATCCGCCCGGAGAAGGCGCCGCCGCTGCTCACCACCCTGACGGAGCGGGCGGCCATCATGGCCACCTTCGGCGTGGACAACCTTTGCGTGCATACCTTCAACCGCGCCATGGCGGATCAGGATCCGGAGGATTATCTGGCGGAGCTGGTGCGGATGTATCAGCCGCGGCACATTGTCTGCGGGTTCAACTTCACCTTTGGCAAGGGTGGCCAGGGCGACGGCGAGATGCTTTCCGCCTACGGCCAGGTGTACGGGTACGAGACGCACATTGTCCCGGAGGTCGTGCTGGACGGCGGGACGGTCAGCTCCACCCGGATCCGGGGCCTGCTGGCCCAGGGGGACATCCGCGGGGCCAACCGGCTGCTGGGGCATGCCTACACGCTGTCCGGCCGTGTGGAGGACGGCAAGCACATCGGGCGCACCATGGGCTTTCCCACGGCGAACGTGACCATTCCCCGGGGCAAGGCTTTGCCGGCCTACGGGGTGTACGCCTGCTGGCTGCAGACGGCGGAGGCCGCCTATCCTGCGGTGATGAACGTGGGGCGGCATCCGACCCTGCCGGAGGGGCATGTGACGGTGGAGGCCTACGTGCTGGATGCTTGCCTGCAGCTTTACGGGAAGAAGGTGCGGCTGAGCCTGCTGAACTTCCAGCGGCCCGAGCGGCGCTTCGACGATATTGACGAGCTGAAGAACCAGATTGCCCAGGACGCCCGGGACTGCCGCGCGTACTTTGACAGCATGACCTGAACAGGCATGACAAAAGGGAGCGTATCCATGATTGCGGATACGCTCCCTTTGCATGTCGGAAAGAGCTTGCAGGGAGAGCCTTCCCCTCTGGGGAAGGTGGCCGAGCGCAGCGAGGTCGGATGAGGTCGTTCCCGTGCAGGCAGCGAATTCTGGGGGAGTGCGCTGGCGCGGTTCCTCGGGGTAGGCAGAACCTGCCGTTTCCCTCGCGGGCGAACTTCGTCGCCTGCTCGGAAACTCGCTTGTCTTCTGGGGAACGCTGGGCTGCCGCGACATCCCTGCGCAGGGGCTAACGCCGCCCCTGCACCCGCGCAAGGGGCAGCGCCCCTTGACCCGTTTTCGCTGGCGCGGTTCCTCGGGGGTGACTTTATTTGCGGCGTTTGAGGGCGCGACGGATCACCTTCACCGCGATCCACACCACCGCGACCAGCAGGATGAAGGGCAGCGCTGCGACCAGGAACACTGCCATGTCGCTCAGGAAGTCCAGGAAAGCTTCCATGCCCGTCTCCAGTGCGCTGATGAGCCGCTGGCCCAGAGACTTCTCCCCGTCAGTGATGTCGGAAGAGGCGGTCTCCTCCCGCAGGGTCACGTCCACCGTGGCGTAGCTGACCTGCCGGTCGGTACTGTTCAGGCTGGACTGCAGGCGGTCGATCTGGTACTGGGTGTCGGCGATCTGGCTCTCCAGGGCCAGCAGGTCGCTGAGGTCGGCCGCGTCGGTCACCAGGGCCTGCAGGCGGGCCATGAGGGCCTGCTGGGTCTCCAGGCGGGCCTGGGTGTCGTAGTAGCTTTCGGTCACGTCGGTGGCGGATTCCTCCCGGCTGATGACCCGGCCCAGCCCCGTGGTGCCGGACAGGTAATCCTCCAGCTTCTCCGCGGGGACGCGCAGGGTCAGGTAGGCCCGGCGCAGCCCGGAGGACATGCTGCTCTCGGAGGAGTAGGAGACCCAGCCGCCCAGCGTCTCGCACTGCTGGCGCAGGCTGCCCAGGCTTTGCTCGTAGCTCTGGGTGCCCAGGGTCAGGCTCACGGTGCGGATGATCTTCTGCTCCGTGGCGAGGGCGTCCTCCTCGTAGCCCGCGCCCTCGTCATAGACGGCGCTGCGGGTCATCAGCTTGCCGTTGCTGCCGTCATCGTAGTCGTAGGCGGCGTAGAGTGTGCCGTCGGCGATATACTCCTGGGCGGAGGTACGGGGCGAGAGCGTATCGCGGGTGAGCAGCGTGCCGCCCAGCACGAACACCACCGCGGCGGCTGCGGAGAGCAGGCGGGTCCACTGCCTGCGGGGACGGGATGCTTCAGGCTTGTTTTCCATGGCGGCTTCCTCCACACGTTTCGTCCACGCCTGATGGAAGTCCTCCGGCATGGGAGGCATGTCGTCGCTCAGGCGGGCAAGATCCTCCTGGAGGCCGTCGAGGGCGCGCCGCCGGGCTGCGCAGGCCGGGCAGGCATCCTCATGCTGGCGGAGCAGCGCTTCCTCCGCCGGGGTCAGTGCGCCCTCCAGGTACTTCTCCAGGAGGACGGCGTATTCGTTGCAGGTCATGGGGCTGTCCTCCTTTCACTCCGTTGGACGCGTTTTTCTGCGGAAGGTTCCCGCATGCGGGAAAGAATTTCCGCCAGCTTCACCCTTGCGCGGTTCAGCCGGCTCTTGACGGTGCCCACGGGTGCGCCGGTGATTTGGGCGATTTCCTCATAGGGGCGGTTTTCCAGGGCGGCGAGGATCAGCACGGTGCGCATATCCTCCGGCAGGCGGTCAATGGCCTGGGCCACCTCGCCCGCGTCCTCCCGGCGGAGGACGGCTTCCTCGGGGGTGGGGGTTGGGGCGGGGGGATCAAAGCCCGCCTCGGTCAGGGTGGTCAGGGAAGCGTCGTCCCGGCCACGGCGGCGGCGCAGAAAATCCAGGCAGCAGCTCACGCAGATGCGGTACAGCCA
>JBJEUJ010000374.1:0-5636 GCA_051883775.1 Aristaeellaceae bacterium
ACGGAGGAGGGCAGCATGCACAGCCCGTGCCACAGGGGCATTACCGGCAGGCCGGTCAGGTGGGCGATGATGGCTGTCGCCACGCCAAAGTGGCAGAAGAACACCAGCGTGTCGGGGCGGTTATCCTCGCAGCGGTAGATCACCCCGTCCCGGACAAACCCATGCTCCGCCAGCAGGCCGTCGATGCCCGCCTTGGTTTCCTGCCAGATGGCGTCCACATTGCTGCCCGCAAACAGCGGATGCTGCGTCCAGCCGTCCAGGTCGTAGGCCCCGGGGAAATTCCGCCAGGTTTCCGGCTTCAGGTCCCAGGGCACATGGTTGCGGCCCCGGGCCTCGTCGTAGTAGTGCCCGCGGAATTCCGCCAGCCAGGGGCGGATCTCCGCCGTGCGGTCCAGCTTGCGCAGGGTGGGGGCGGCGGTGTCCTTGGCCCGGCCCAGGGGGGATACGTAGAAGGCCTTCACCTGCAGCCTGGCCAGGCGGCGGGAGAGCAGCTCGGCCTCCAGGCGGCCCTTGGGGGTCAGGGAATCCACGGCATAATCCGGCTCGGCATGCCGGACGAAGAGCAGTCGCATAGCTTGTGCAGCCTCGCTTTCATTGGTATGCAATGATACAGTATAGCACGAAAGCGCCGCCGGGGCAACGGGGCGGGCGCAAATGATCGGTCACGGGTTTCCTGGAGCGCTGAACCATCGGTGGCGAGTCCTGCTCCCATGCTGCGCCTGGGCAAAAAAGGCCGCTCCCCTCGCGAGAAAGGGAGCGGCTTTGCTGCGTGCGTTGCTTACTTGCGGGGAATGTACACCGACGCGCTGGCGCCCAGGGCCGCGCTGCCGGCGGGAATGCTCACATGCACCGTGTAGTAGGCGGCGTTTTGCCGGGTCACGCCCAGGGCGGAAATCTCCGTCACCTTGCCGGTGATGAGGGCGCTCTCGTCCGTGTCCAGGGTGATGGACAGAAGGTCGCCCACCTGCAGGCCGTTGAGATCCATCTCGTCCACATCGGCCACAACCTCGATTTCCTCCGTCAGGTAGATGCGGGCCAGCACCTGCCCCTTCCACACCTGCTGACCGGCGGAGACCGCCATGCTGGCGATCACGCCGCTCTCCGGGGCGGTCACGTGGGGCTGAGCATCCGTGTCCGCGTCGGCGGCCATCAGGGTCATCAGCGGCTGACCGGAGGCGACGGTATCGCCCTCCTCCACCAGCACGCTGGCCACCCGGCCCTGGCCCTGCAGCGATACGGCGTCGCGGCGGGCCACAACGCCCTTGCCCACGCAGTCCTTGGCGGCATAGCCGTCGTCCCGGTAGAGGTTCAGGCTTTCCTGCAGGTCAAAGTCGCCCTCCAGCACGTCGATGACATAGCTGCTGCCATCCACCGCGATAACCCGGCCAAAGCCCTCCTCCTGGTCCGCCTTGGCGGAGCGGAAGTACAGCGTCTCGCCCACGTGGAGGATGCGGTTGGCCTCCTTGTTGTAGGCGCCGGTGGTGGTGGCGTTGATGCGCTTGTCCTGCTCGGGCTCCAGGGCGGCCACCGCGCCATAGCGGTTCATGGCGGCGGAGGCGTCGTCCCCCTCCTGGACAAAGAGGGCCTTCACCGTGCCAGCTTCCGGCGCGTAGACCGTGGTGGTCAGCAGGGAGAAGAGCGTGTCGCCCGCCTCCACCCGGTCGCCAGCGGTCAGGTCAAAGGAGGCCAGCGTGCCGGAGTAAGGGGCCGTCACATCCACGAAGGTGGTGGCGGTCACGTTGCCGTTGGCAATGGCGCAGTCCGTCAGCACGGTATCGGCCAGGGCGCAGGTGGACAGCATCGTCAGCAGGAGCAGCAGGGCAAGGAACTTTTTCATGGTCATCGTCCTTTCATGGATTTGCGCGCAATGGCTTATTCAACGCTCTTGAGGGCCTCCACCATGTCGATGGAGCGTACCTTGCGGGTCAGCAGGCCCTCGATCATGCAGGAGAAGGTGAAGGTGATCACGCAGGAGGCCAGGATGGAGAACCAGGACACCTTCGACACAAACACCATGGACTCATACTCGCACATCTTCAGGATCAGCTTCACCAGCCACACGCCCGGCGGAATGCCGATCAGCACGCCCAGGATGGCGACGTAGTTGTTCTCGCGCATCATCAGGCTGCGGATCTCCTTCTGATGGTAGCCCAGCACCTTCAGGGTGGCGTAGTCGCGGGTACGCTCGGTGAAGTTGAGCAGGCCCATGTTGTAGCAGATGATGAACGCCAGCCCCAGCGCCGCGCAGCTGAGCACGGTGAAGGCGGTCTTGGTGGAATCCATGATCCGCATGGTGGCCTGGCACTGCTTCTCCGGGTACTTGAAGCCGGACACCTCGTCCATGCTCTCCAGCTGATGCATGGTAGCCTCCGGCACACCCCGGAGCAGCAGCGAGGTCACGGCGAAGTCGCCCTTGCGGCAGGCCTCCCAGGCGCTGCGGCTCATGTAGGCGCCCTGGCCGATGTTCGTGTCGGCAAAGGCACAGACCGTCAGGTACAGGGGCTCTGTGTCGCCGGTGAGCCATACCTCCATGGTGTCGCCCAGGCTCACGGACATGATCTTGCCCAGCTTGCGGCTGATGACCAGCCCGCGCTCGGGCATCTCCAGCAGGGTGTGGCCCTCGCCCAGGCGGATGGAGGTCTGCTCCTCGGGCAGGACGGTCAGCAGCACGGTGCGGCTCTGGGTCTGGCTGCGCAGGGAGATGCTCTGCTCCATCACGCCGTCCACGCTCTCAGCCTGCAGGCGGCGCTGGTAGCTCTCCAGCGTGCCCGCCTGCCCGGTCTCGAAGTCCACCCGGGTGTCGTAGCTCATGGTGCCGTAGTAGTATTCGCTGATGAAGTAGGTGATGGATTCCTGCAGGCCGAAGGTGCAGATGATCAGCGCGTTGCAGCAGATCAGGCCCACCAGGCTGAGGAAGGTGCGGCCCTTGTTGCGCATCAGGTTGCGGATGATCATCTTGGTGTTGAAGGAGCAGCGCCTCCAGATGAAGGTGATGCGCTCCAGCAGAATCCTGACGCCGGACTTGGGAGGCTTGGGCCTGAGCAGGTCGGCGGTGGATTCCCGGGCGGCCTTGCGGTAGGTGCGCAGGCAGATCAGTACGCACAGGATCACCGACAGGATGGTGATGCCCCAGCTCAGCGGGGAGATGGGCGCCCGCAGCTGCCAGGGATAGCGCAGGTTGGTGCACACCATGGGCCAGATCACGTCCGGCAGGGTGTACTGCCCCACCACCGTGCCCAGCAGGCTGCCCGCCAGGGAGGGCACCAGGGCGTAGCACAGGTAATGGTTGCGGATCTGCTGATCCCGGAAGCCCAGGGCCTTCAGCGTGCCCAGCTGGATGCGCTGGTTCTCCATCATGCGCGACAGCGTGGATACCACGATCATCGCCGCCACGGCGTATACCAGCACCGGGAACAGGTAGGACAGGTTGCGGAACATGTCCGTATAGTTCCGTGCGGTGACGGTGGGGCCGTGGTTTTTCTGGTTGATCACCAGCGCGTCGGGCAGCGCGTCGCTGATGGCGGATTGCACCGCATCGGCGTCCGCGCCCTCCTCCAGGTCGATCAGCACATCGTTGTAGGGCAGCTCCGGCACGGCGCGGCTGGACAGCAGCACAAAGCCGTAGTGGGCGGGGTCGGGGGTCACATCCTTGGTGGTGAGGATGTACTCCGGCGAAAGGACGATGCCGCGGATGATGAAGGTCTTGCGCTGCCCTGTGATCTCCAGGGTCAGGCTATCGCCCACCTCCAGGCCATGGTACTGGGCGAACTGCTCCTCCACCAGGCAGCCCCTCAGGTCGGAGGGCATCAGCCCCTCGCCTTCACGGATCAGGGGGATGTTGATGCTCATCTCCCCTTCGTAGGCGTTCATGGCCATGGTCACGTTGCTGCCCACGTCAGGGGCGTCCACCTCCAGGCTGCAGCGGGGCAGGATGGCCTTCACACCCTCAATGTTCTTCAGCCGGGTCAGGTCCTGCTTGGAGAAGGACGCGCCCTTCACCCAGAAGTCGGTCAGGTTGTATTCCTCGTAGTAGGTCTCGGTGGATTTCTCCAGCAGCCGCCAGTTGGCGTCCAGGCCGGTGAAAACCCACGTCCCCAGCGCGCAGAGCAGGAACATGGCCAGGAACTGCATGGCGCTGCGCCCCATGTCCCGGAAGAGCTTCTTGGTCAGGGTGCCGCGGCGCGCCTTTGGAGACTTTTTAGTCGGCGTTTCGCGTGTTACCATGTGATGTCCTCCACCCTGGCGGGATGATCGTTCAAGGTGATCTCACTGACGGAGCCGTTGCGCATGCGGATGACCCGGTTGCCCAGGGGGGCGATGCTGGCGTTGTGGGTGATGATGACCACCGTGGTGTTGAAGTCGTGGCACAGGCGGGTCAGCAGCTCCAGCACCTGGGCGCCGGTCTTGCTGTCCAGGGCGCCGGTGGGCTCGTCGCACAGGAGCAGGGCGGGATTCTTGCACAGCGCCCGGGCGATGGACACACGCTGCTGCTCGCCGCCGGAAAGCTGGGCGGGGAAATTGTTCAGCCGGTGGCTCAGCCCCACCTGCTCCATCACCTCCCGGGGATCCAGCGCGTGGGGGCAGACCTGCTGGGCCAGCTCCACGTTCTCCAGCGCGGTCAGGTTGGGCATCAGGTTGTAGAACTGGAACACGAAGCCCACGTCCAGCCGGCGGTACTCCGTCAACTGGCGGCCGGACATCCTCGTGACCTCCTTGCCCCCCACGGTGATGGTGCCGCTGGTGGCCTTGTCCATGCCGCCCAGCAGGTTCAGCACGGTGGTTTTGCCCGCGCCGCTGGGCCCCAGCACCACGCAGAATTCACCCTGCTCCACCGTGAAGCACACGTGATCCGCCGCGTGCACGACGCTGTCGCCCGCGGGATAATCCTTGCACACCTGGTCAAAGGTGATATAGCTCATAGCTGCCTCCATACGGTTGAACCGTGTTCATTCTGATACGGAGGTATCATAGCACAGAAAGGTGAATTAACTATGAACAAATCAGCCAATTTGCTTCCAGCAGCGCAATTTTAGCATGACGGCAACAAAATTCGCGTCGGATTGGCCGGGCGCAGGCGTCCGCAGCTGATCCGGCGCACCCTCCGCAGGGCGTGAGGCTGCCATGATGCCACGGCAGGCAGCCTGCCCGGGTGGATACAAAAGGCGCGCAAAACAAAAAAGTGGCCGAAGCCACTTTTTTGCTTGCATGGGCGGGTCTGGTCATCAGGCCAGATGCTTCTTCAGCGTCGCGCGGACAGCGCCGGGGCCCGCCAGCATCTCCTTGAGGAAGCCCTCCACCTTGCCGGCCAGACCGGCGGCCTTCAGGCTCACGCCGAAGAGCACCGCGTTGTCCAGGATGCCGTCCAGCTTGCCCTGCAGGGAGGCCGGATCGCCCAGGGTCACGCCCGCCAGATCGGCCTGCAGCGTGGCCAGCATAGGGTCGGAGGACACGGCCATGGGCTTGCCCTCGTCGTCCACCGCCAGCAGGTAGCGCAGCCAGCCCGCCAGCGCCAGGGGAATGGCGGTCAGGGTCGCGGGATCCTTGTCGGGGTCGGCCATGTAGCTCTTGATGGTCTCGCCGAAGCGGATGGCCACCTTCTGGGAGGTGTCGGTGGCGATGCGCTGGGGGGTGTCGGG
>JBJEUJ010000375.1:0-5605 GCA_051883775.1 Aristaeellaceae bacterium
GCCCTGACCTGCGTGAGCAACGTGGGCCCGGGTCTGGGCAGCGTGGGCCCGGTGGAGAACTTCGCAGGCTACGGCCCCTTTGCCACCATCATCCTCAGCCTGCTGATGCTGGCGGGCCGCCTGGAGCTGTTCCCCATCCTGGCGCTGTTCCATCCCGCCATGTGGAAAAAGTAAATCCAGCAAAGCAAGGAGCCTGTCCGGAAATACCGGGGCAGGCTCCTTTTGCATGGGCGGAAAAGGGGCGGCGCAGGGTGTGCGCCGCCTGAGGAGCGTTTCCCCAGGGAGAAGCGGGCAAGCTTGCTTCTCCCCGGCGAAGAAACCGCGGTTTATTTGGCCAGATAGGCCTCCAGCTGGGCGTTGGCTTCGTTCAGGTAGGCTTCCATGCCGGCGGCGTCCAGCGCGGCCAGGAAGGCGGGCAGCTCCGTGGCGGGATCCACCGCGCCGGCGTCCAGGGCCAGGGCGTACTGGGCGGCAACATTGCCCAGGGCGGCCATCTCATTGGCCACGGGGGAGTTGTCGAACACGAAGCCCAGGGACGGGATGGCCTTGGCCTGCTGATAGTATTCCACGAAGGACTTGCGGAAGCCCGCGCCCTCCACGGCGGTGTCAGGCAGGATGGTCACGTTGCCCATGCCGTTGGTCCAGGGGGTGTAGGTGTCGCGGGCTTCCTTGTTGAAGACGATCAGCCCGTTCTCGTCCCTGGTGTAGTGGATGCCCTCCACGCCGTAGTTCATCAGGGTCATCAGGTAGGGGTCGCTGTTGAGCAGGGCCAGGAACTTGAAGGACTCCTCAGGATGCTCGGAGGCGGAGGAGATGGCCATCATCGCGCCCTGGGAGGCGGTGGTGTCCACATAGGGGTCGGTGCAGGGCACCATGGCCACTTCAATGCCGCGCTCCTCGGAGTAGGTCAGCTCGCAGCCCAGGGCGTAGGACTGGGTGCCCACCAGGTAGGAAGCGGTCTTCTGGGTGTTGGTGCGGGTGTCGTTGGAGGTCTCAGCCACGGCCACGGCGGGGTCGATGTAACCGGCCTCGTAGTACTCGTGCACCTTCTCCACAAAGGCCTGATACTCGGGGGTGGCGAACTTGTTCAGCAGCCTGTTGCCATAGGCGCCCTCGGCGGAAACGTCCTCGGGGTTCAGGTACAGGCTCAGCAGGTTGGTGGAGCCCGCGTCGCCAGCCACGATGATGGAGCTGGTCACCATGCGCTCCAGCACCATGGGCTCAATCAGGAAGGGATAGAAGCTGTCGCCCTTGACCTCCTTGGCCTTGGCGAAGAGCTCACCGAAGGAGAAGAAATCGAGGGCCTTGAAGTCGTCCAGGGTGTAGCCCAGCTCGTTGAGCAGGGTGACGTTCACGTCCCAGCAGTTCTGGGTGGCGAAGTCCTTGTAGCCGTTGACGGCGTACACGCCCATGCCGTCCGCGCCCTCGATGGTGGCGGCCTGCATCAGCGCCTCAGGGATGGCGGCCACCAGCTCCGCGCCGTACTGGGCGATCAGGTCGTCCAGCTTGAGGAAGTAGCCGTTCTTGGCGAAGGTGTTGTACTCGTCGGCGCTCCAGGAGCAGGTGAACACCATGTCCACGCCGCTGTCGCCGGAGACCAGGGCGTTGGTGGCCTTGTCGTCAAAGTCGCCCCAGGTGCCCCAGATGACCTCCAGCTTTGCGCCAACCTTGTCGGCAATGTACTCGTTGACCTTCTCCAGCACAGCGGAATCGTCGCTGACGTTGGAGCCGTGGAACATGATGGTGATGGTGGGCAGATCATCGGCGGAGGCGATGGACACAAGGGACAGAAGCATCGTCACAGCCAGGATCAGGGACAGGAACCTCTTCATACGGAAACCTCCTTTTTTCTATGCAAGCGGCCGCTCCTTCCGGCATGCGGCCGTGCTTACCGGGATGGATGTTACCCCTTCACCGAGCCGATGGTCAGCCCGGCCACCACATACCGCTGGAAGAAGGGATACGCGCAGGCGATGGGGATCACGATGAATACCACCAGGGACATCTTCAGCGACTGGCTGGGGAGACTGCGCGCCGCCAGGGCCGCGTCCGCGCCCAGCTGCGAGGAGTTCTTCGCCAGAAAGTCCGCGCTGCGCTGCATGCGCATCAGCAGATACTGCAGGGGCATGATGTCCATGTTCTTGTTCAGGTACAAAAGGGACAGGAACCACTCGTTCCAGTAGGCCAGGGCGTTGAGCAGGGCGATGGTGGCGATGCCCGGCTTGACGATGGGCAGGACAATCCGCGTCAGGGTGGAGTATTCGCCGCTGCCGTCGATGGTGGCAGCCTCGATGAGCTCCATGGGCACGGTGGTCTGGAAGAACGTGCGCATGACGATGATGTTGAAGGGGCTGAACAGCATGGGGACGATCAGCGCGGCGTAGTTGTCCGACAGGCCCAGGACGCTCTTGCAGATGACGAAGGTGGGCACCAGGCCGCCGCCGAAGAGCATGGTGAAGAAGCTGAGGAAGTTGAACAGGCCCCGGTAGCGGAAATCCCTGCGGAAGAGGGGATAGCTGTACAATACGCACATGGCCACCGAGATCACCGTGCCCACGATGGTGATGAAGAAGGAGTTGAAGTAGCTGCGCCACAGCGCGTCGCCCAGATCCAGCACATAGGTGTACGCCTGCACCGACCAGGCCAGGGGTGTGAAGGAATAGCCGATCTGCCGGATGCTCTCCTCCGAGGAAAAGGAGATGATGACGACAAAGAGGAACGGTACGATGCAGCAGGCGGCGAACAGGCCCAGGATGATGTGGAACGCGGCCTCCACCCCGGGGCTGAAGCTGTTGAGGCGGGCGTGATGACGCCGATGGACGGATGTGGTCATGGGGCTTCCCTCCTGTTTGATGCCCGGGGCGCGTCAGAACAGCGTGCTTTCCGGATCCAGCTTGCGGACGATGGCGTTGGTGATCACAATGCAGATGAAGCCGACCACGTTCTGCATCAGCCCCGCCGCGGAGCTCATGCCCATGTTGTGGGTGTTGGCGTAGGCCCGGTAGACGTAGGTGTCGATGACCTGGGTCACCGGGTACAGGGAGCCGGAATTCTGCGGCACGTTGTAGAACAGACCAAAGTCGGAATTGAAGATCTTGCCCACGTTCATGATCAGCAGGATGATGATCATCGTCCTGATGCCGGGGAGCGTGATGTGGTACACCTGCTGCCACTTGGTGGCGCCGTCCACCGCAGCGGCCTCGTAGAGGGTGGCGTCAATGCCGGTGATGGCCGCCAGGTATAGCACGGAGGAGTAGCCGATGTTCTTCCACATGCTGCACAGGGTCAGGATCAGGGGCCAGTAGGTGGTATCGTGGTAGAAATTGGTGGGCTTGAGCCCCATGCTTTTCTGTATGGCGGGGATCATGCCGCTGGTAGGATCCAGGAACGCCAGGACAAAGTAGCTGGCCACCACCCAGGACAGGAAGTAGGGGAAGAACATCAGCGTCTGGTAGGTCTTGGCCATGAAGCGGCTGGTCAGCTCGCTCATCATCACCGCGAAGGCCACGGCGATCACCAGCCCCATGACGATCCACAGCGCGTTGTAGCCCAGGGTGTTGCGGATCATCACCGCCGTGTCCGGCGACTTGAGAAAGGCGAAATTCTTCAGCCCCACCCATTCGCTCTGGATGATGTTGTTCCAGAAGGTGTTGGGCTTGTAGGCGCGGTAATTCTTGAAGGCGATGAGAATGCCGTACATGGGCAGGTAGCGCAGTAGCAACAGCCAGATGGCGCCGGGCATGACCATGGTCAGCAGCCAGAAGGTCTTTTTCCGGCGGGAGGCCTTGCCGGTGCTTCTCCGGGGCAGCGTGCGCCGGGTGGGAAGGGTGGTATGGCTCATGGAACGCCTCCTGTTGTCCTCTCGGAACCGTGTCGGTGCTTTTATTATAGGGGCGGGACGGGGAAAAATCATCGTTTCGCCTTGCATTTTGTTGTCGATGGTTGCGAATGTGCCAGATCCGACCGGCGTGTGCTTGCCTTGCCGTGAAAGCTGTGATAAGATGAAAGCAACACACAGCCGACAGGCGGAAAGGCAGAATACGGTATGATCATACGCCGCATCCGGGAAAACGAGTACAAGCGCTGCCAGGAGTTCTGCGCCCTGGCCTTTGAATATGCCCTGCGGGGGGCGGACAAGTCCCCTGAGGAAGCCCTGGCGGACATCCGCGCGAACCCCACCTGCCGCCAGGACCTGCACTGGGACAGCCAGTGGGCGGCCTTTGCCGACGACGATACCACCATGCTCAGCACCATGACGGTGATACCCTACCGGGCCACCTTCGACGGCGCGGAGGTGCTGATGGAGGGCATCGGCGGGGTATCCACCCTGCCCCAGTACCGGCGGATGGGCGGCATCCGCGGATGCTTCGGGCATGCGCTGCCCGCCATGGAGCGGGAGGGCGCGGCGCTGTCCTACCTGTACCCGTTCTCCACAGCGTTCTACCGCAAGTTCGGGTATGAGGCAGCCTGCGCGTCCAACCGCTGGAAGCTCGCCCTGCGCGGCGTGCCGAAGGAAACCGTGCCCGGGGAGTGGCATCTGCTGGAGCAGGGCAGCGACCTTCGGGAGGCCATCCGCCGGATCGACCGGGGGTGGCAGGAGCGCTACAACTGCATGGTGCGGGGCGAGGACATTGAGTACCGCTGGGTGGAGAAGGCCAATCCCTTCGCTGACCGCGTATACACCTATGTCTACCTGGATCAGGCCGGTACGCCCTCCGCCTACATGACCTACCGCCCCGTGGTGGACGAGGGCGACCGGGCGCTGGAATGCACGCGCTTCGTGTTTGCGGACATGGCGGGCTTCCGGGGGCTGATGGCGCTGCTGAAGACCCTGGAGGCGGATCACAGCCATGTGATCCTGACCCTGCCGGAGGATGTGATGCTGTACGGGCTGCTGCCGGAGTGGAGCCTGGGCTGCATCCAGTGCCGGAAGGTGTGGCGGGGCATGGCGAGGGTGGTCAGCGTCCGCAGGGTGCTGGAGCTGGCCCGCATGCGTGGCGAGGGCAGGCTGGTGATGGAGATCAGCGACGGGCAGATTCCTGCCAACAACGGCCGCTTCGCGGTGGCGTTCGCGCCGGGGGAAGGAAACCGGGTCTCCCTGACGGAGGAGGAGCCGGACGTGTCGCTGAGCATCCAGGACTTCACCCGGCTGATCCTGGGCCGCTGCGACGTGGAGGACCTGCGGTGGCTGCCGGACGTGCGCCTGCACTGCGCCCCGGAGAAGGCCGCGCAGGCGTTCTACCGCAAGCCCATGTTCATCAGCCAGGATTTCTGACCAGCGAAAAAACTGCGCAAGCCCGTACAACAAAAGCCATTTCCGGCCATGGCCCAACCGGCTCGTTTCTGCTATGCTGACAGACAGGACAAAGCCGAATGGGATGGCCGGACAATGCGCTGTGGCCCTGCCAGTGAGCAGAGAGGCGGGCAGAAAACACAGAGCATCCCCGTGATCGCCTCCGACGAGCATGGGTATACGGAAGGAGAAGGTTTCAGTGAGCGAAAGCATCCAATTCGGCACGGGCGGCTGGCGCGCCGTGATCGGCGATGTGTTTATCCGCAGCAATATCCGCCGGGTGGCGGCGGCGGTGGCCCGGCGCATGCAGCG
>JBJEUJ010000376.1:0-5603 GCA_051883775.1 Aristaeellaceae bacterium
TCCCGCACATGGCCGCAGGCTGTGTCCGCCATGCCGTCCAGGGCGAAGGCCGCGGCCCGCTCCCGCTCGTGGCAGATCAGCAGCACGCCCCGGCCGTCCTTCATCAGCCTGCGCACCGCCGCCGAGGTGGTCACGGGCAGATTCTGGGGAATTTGTTTATGATTCGCCGCCAGCAGGGTCATCTCCTGCAAGAGCCCCCGAAAAAGCGTCTTCCCGTCCGGCAGGGGGGCGGTGCCCTCCGCCGGGCGCATGGCCTGCACCTGCAGCTGCGCCGTCACCCGGCCCATGAATTCGTTGCGCTCCGGGGAGAACACCGCGTCCACCCGCTCCATGCCGGACTCCGCCAGCTCCCCCATGGAGAAGGCGATGCCGTCCCGCACGCTGTCCCCGTCCAGCAGGGACAGCTTCAGGTGCTGGCGGCTTTTCCCCACCCGGCGCATCAGCTGCACCTGCCCGTCCCGCAGAAGGAACACCGGCGCAGGGTTGCCGTAGCCCGTGGGCTGCAGCAGCTCCAGGCAGTCGATCAGCTCCAGGTTCACCTGGCTCAGGGGCAGGGCCAGGTCGTACTCCCTGACGGGAATGAAGCAGGCCGGGTCGCAGTTCTCCCGGATGGCCAGGTTCAGCCGCCGGCGCAATTCCGGGATCAGCCTTTCCTCCATGGTCAGCCCCGCCGCCTGCTCATGCCCGCCAAAGCGGATGAACAGATCCCTGCAGGTGGAGAGCATGGCATGGATGTTCACCCCCGGGATCGACCGGCAGGAGCCCACCGCAATGCCGTCCTGCCTGGTCAGCACAATGGTGGGGAAATGGTACCTCTCGCAGATGCGCCCTGCCGCCAGGCCGATGACCCCGTGGTTCCAGCCCTCCCCGGCGATGATAATGGCCCTGTCGTCAAAGAAGTCCACGCTCTCCGGGATGGCCGCGATGGCCGCCTGGGTGATTTCCTGCTCGATGGCCTGACGCTGCTGGTTGCGCTCCTCCAGGTGGGCGGCCAGCTGCTGCGCCTGCAAATCGTCCCGGGTGGTCAGAAGCCTCACGCCCTGGGAGGCGTCCTCCAGCCGTCCGCCCGCGTTCAGCCTGGGCGCCAGGCGAAAGGCCACCTGCCCCGCGCTCACCGGCGGTGTCACCCCGCTGACCGCCAGCAGCGCCCGCATGCCCGGCCGGGGAGAATCCGCCATGGCCGCCAGCCCCGCCTGCACAATCACCCGGTTTTCCTCGATCAGCGGCACCAGATCCGCCACCGTGGCCAGCGCCGCCAGGTCGATGCGCTTGCGCACCGCGTCCATGCCCAGGAGCGCCTGGGTCAGCTTCAGCGCCACCCCCGCCCCGCACAGCCGCCGGAAGGGATACTCCCCCAGCAGCGGGTTCAGCACCACGTCCGCCGGGGAGGGTGTGTCCGCCAGCTGATGGTGGTCGGTGACGATCACCGTCATGCCCAGCAGCTGCGCCAGCTTCACTTCCTCATGGTTGGTCACGCCGCAGTCCACGGTGATCAGCAGCCGGTATTCCTCCGCCATGGCCCGCACCGCATCGCAGTTGAGGCCGTACCCCTCCCCGTGCCGGGAGGGAATGCGGAAGTCCGCCTTCGCGCCCATGTCCCGCAGGGTCTCCAGCAGGATGGAGGTGGCGCACACGCCGTCCACGTCGTAGTCGCCGTAGACGATGATGGGCGTTTTTTCCTCCGCCGCCCGGCGGATCAGCCGCACCGCCTTGTCCATCCCCTGCAGGAGCATGGGGTCGTTCAGGTGCTCCAGGGAGGGATGCAGGAAGCGCTCAGCCTTTTCCGGGGTGTCCACGCCCCGGTTGCGCAGGAGCGTGGACAGCCACAGGGGCAGATCCCCGATGGGCTGGGCGACGCTGGTTCCCCGTCTGATGAATTGCAGCATGGTTCCATTACTCCATCCGTTCAGTCGCTTGCTCGCTGAGTATCTCGTCCAGGGCCCGGTTCAGCCGCCGCTTCCTATCCTCCGGCTGCGGCATGGACGGGCGGCAGATGGTGCAGCTCCGCGGCGTGGTTTTGGCACAGGAGCAGCGTGTATCCGGGAAAGCGCCGGAAGTTCCCCGTCGCCACACAGCCTGTTTCCAGCTCCCGCAACGGGAAGGGGTTCTGCCCCTGCCGGTTTTGGGCCATCCGCCGGCATACGCCGCAGTCACAGGTCATGTCCCGCGCCTCCCCTCCGCTCCGGCTGAATGAAGAAAGGAGGAACCCCGAAACCGAGGCTCCTCCTGACGATCCGCCGGGGATGGATTACGCCTTCTTCGCCTTGGGGGCGCGGCGGCGCTCCTCCAGCGCAGCCCAGACGTAACCGTTGATCATGTTGGCGCTGTACACGCCGCTGAGGATGCCGATGATGATGGGCAGGGCGAACTCCTTGATGGAATCCACGCCCAGCACATACAGCGCGCCGATGGTGATCAGGGTGGTCAGGGTCGTGTTGATGGTGCGGCCCAGGCACTCCTTCACCGAGCGGTTCACCACGTCCTCGCGGGCGGCGGTGGGCATCTTGCGGGCATTCTCACGGATGCGGTCGAAGATGACGATGGTGTTGTTGATGGAGTAGCCCACGATGGTCAGCATCGCGGCGATGAAGGAGGAGTTCATCTGCACAAAGTGCCGCAGCAGCACCATGAAGGCCAGCATCATCAGCACGTCGTGCAGAAGGCCGAACACCGCCGCCACGCCGGAGTTGAAGTCAAACCGGAAGGCGATGTACACCAGCATCAGGACGCTGGCCAGCAGCACGGAGATGAACGCGTTCTTCAGCAGCGTCGCACCGGCCACAGGGCCCACGTAGTTCACGTCGCCGGACTGGGCCATGGCGGGGTACTTCTCGGCAAGACCGGCCTCGAACTCGGTCTGCACGCCCTGCACGCCGTCCTCGTCCACGCTCTTGATGCGCACGTTCACTTCGTCATGGTTCGCGCCCTGGACGGTCACGGTGTAGTCGCCCACATCCATCGCGTCCAGCACGGCCTTCACGTCGTTCTGCTCAAAGGCGCCGCCCATGTTGTACTGCATGGACAGACCACCGGCAAAGTCAATACCCATGTTGATGCCCAGGCCGAACAGGCTCAGCACCAGCGCCACCACCATGATGGCCGCGGAGACCATCAGGCAGACCTTGGAGTGATTCTTGATTGTCATTTCTGCTCCTCCTTCTGCACCTGCACGCCGGAGGTGAACAGCTTCACATCAAGGCCGCCCAGGTTCACAACATTCTTCATCAGGAAGCGCGTCACCACAATCGCCGTGAACATGGAGGTCACCACGCTCAGCAGCAGCGTCTTGGCGAAGCCCTGGATGGAGCCCGTGCCGTACCACAGAAGCACCAGGGAGGCGATCAGCGTGGTCACGTTGGCGTCCAGGATGGCGCTCATGGCGTTCTTGAAGCCCATGCGCACGGAGGCCTTCAGGCTCTTGCCCGCGCGGGCTTCCTCATTGAAGCGCTCGAAGATAATCACGTTGGCATCCACGGCCATGCCGATGCCCAGCACGATACCGGCCAGGCCCGGCAGGGTCAGCTGGATGCCCGGAATCACCGCGATGAGGAAGAACAGGGTGATGATGTAGATCACCAGCGCCCAGGAGGCGATGACGCCGTTGAGGCGGTAGCGCAGGATCATCACCAGCATGACCAGCAGGATGCCGATCACGGCCGCCAGCACGGAGGTGGACAGGGCGTTGTCGCCCAGGGTGGCGGAGACGGTGTCAACCTTCTGCTGGGTCAGCACCAGGGGCAGCGCGCCGGACTGGATCTTGGCGGCGATGGTCTTGGCGTTGTCCTCGCCGTCCATGCCGTTGATGATGCCGCTGCCGCCGGTAATCACGCTCTGCACGCGGGGAGCAATCAGCTGCACGCCGTCCAGGTAGATGGCGATGGACTGGTTCAGGTACTCGGCGGTCTTCTCGGCGAAGATCTTCGCGCCCTCATCGTTCAGCTTGAAGGCCACGACGTATTCGCCGTCCTGATAGGCCACGGTGGCGGTCTCCACCATGTCGCCGGTCATGAAGGTCTCGCCGGAGGGGGTGCGGAACTCCAGCTGCGCGGGAGAGCCGATCAGGTCCAGCACGGCGGCGGGATCGGTCACGTCAGGGATTTCCACGCGGATGCCGTCGGTGCCGATGCGCTGCACGGTGCTCTCCGCATAGCCCTTGTCGGTCAGGCGCTGCTGAATGACGCCGATGGTGCCTTCCATCAGGGAGTCAAAGTTGGCCTCGCTGTTTTCAGGCCGCGCGGCAGAATATTCCACATACACGCCGCCCCTAAGATCCAGGCCCAGGGACAGGGTGGTGGGCCAGTTTTCCGCGTTGGTGGTGGGCAACCAGGACTTGAGCTTGTACAGGCCGCGGCTGTCAAGGGGCATGCCGGTCACTGCGATGACGCCGATCACGATGGTCAGCACCAGCACGATGGACAGCGCGATGATGGACCGGGTCTTGCCATTGCCGCGCTTGCGATTGTTGGATTTCATATCGCTTGCTTCCTCCGTTTTTCAAGTTTGATGGGCAGCCGGTGGGGAACGCACGGGGGTCTATCCGGGCATATCCTCCAGGGGACAGACCGTATAGGCCGTCCGGGCGTAGGTGCGGCTGGCCATGGGGCGGCCGTTGCGGTCGCGCACGGGAAGCAGCGCAGGCGCGCGGGCCTGCTTCTCCTGCCGGGCGGCGCGCTGCCGGACAGCCTGACGGCCATCCTCCGTCAGCACACCCTGCTGCGCCGCGTCCGCCTCCAGGGCGACCAGACTGCCGTCGGGCAGGCAGGCGGGCAGGGGTGCAGGCTCGGTATCCGCCGGGCCCTCCACCAGCGTCCGCGCCCCCAGAAGGAGCAGCAGCGCAAAGCACAGCCCAAGCAGAATCCGCCCGGCATGCCTCATGCGCCTCACGCTCCTTCCGGCAAGGACAGACCGCCTCACCATACACACATGACGCTATTATAGCTTTTTGTGGCCAATCCGTCAAGGAAAAGCCGCAAAATCCCCCTGCTGCCCGGCGAAGAGGGGGAGTTTTCGCGCATGCAGGGCGCGGTTTTTCCTTGGCTCGTGGCGCGGACAAAGCGCTTTTTTCCTGCGGATAGAGGGCGGTTTGCCCGCAGTACGGGCGGGGCTTTGGGGCGCGCCGGTGGGCGCGGAGTTCCCTTGCCCATGGCATGAGTGGGGGGTGTTCTTTCCCACTCGCGGGAAAGAACCAAAGGGCGCCCGGGGGCAGCCAAATCGAACATGCACCATGGCTGCCCCCGGACCCCTCGTCGCTTGGCTTGAGGACGAAGCCTCATGCTGCGCGAGGCTAATCGCTTCCCCGCGGGGGCGGCTTGGAACTCTTTTGGGTGTTATGCGGCTCGTCCGCAAGCGACCGGGCGGCACCAGGGGCCGCCCTCGTTGCGCGCGGGTTGGTGGGCCTTGGGCGCGCCGATAACGGCAGAATCATACTAACAGTACAGATACGATGCATATTGTCCGCCGCCGTGCATAGCCGGAGGTGCAGGAGTAGCCTCCGTCGGCCTCCGCAGGAGGTCGCCGCCTCTCACCCCCATGGCGGAGGGCGCAACTCCACGCGAAGCGGGGCGACCGTAGGGGAGCCCCGCCCGAGCTCAACCAACCAAGCC
>JBJEUJ010000377.1:0-5559 GCA_051883775.1 Aristaeellaceae bacterium
TCTTGTTTTCCTTTTGTCCTTCTTTTTTCCCCGCCTTGACACGCTTTGACAGATCGTATAAACTGAATCCTGTAGATGCGGAGGATGCTTATCCATCCGCAAGTAGTATTTGAAGGGGGATTCCATTCATGAAGAAGATCGTTGCTCTGGTTATGGCGCTGTGTATGGCGCTGTGCTGCGTCTCCGCCCTGGCGGAGGCCAAGACCTACACCATCGGCGTGAACCAGCTGGTGCAGCACGAGGCCCTCGACGCTGCGACCCAGGGCTTCATTGACGCGCTGACCGCGAAGCTGGGCGACCAGGTGACCTTTGACGTGCAGAACGCTTCCGGCGATACCGCCACCTGCGCCACCATTGCCAACAGCTTTGTGTCCAACAATGTTGACCTGATCATGGCCAACGCCACCCCTGCCCTGCAGGCCACCATCGCCGCCACCGCCGACATTCCTGTCCTGGGCACCTCCGTCACCGCCTATGACGTGGCGCTTGACATCTCCGACTGGAAGGGCTACACCGAGATGAACGTTTCCGGCACCTCCGACCTGCCCCCGCTGGATCAGCAGGCCGCCATGGTGAAGGAGCTGTTCCCCGAGGCCCAGACCGTGGCGCTGCTGTACTGCTCCGCCGAGGCCAACTCCGAGTACCAGGTGAAGGTCATGGAGACCGAGCTGGCTGCCCTGGGCATGACCACCCAGCGCTTTGCCTTCGCCGACTCCAACGACATTGCCTCCGTTGCCGAGCAGGCGACCGCCTGTGACGTGATCTACATCCCCACCGACAACACCGCCGCTTCCTGCACCGAGACCATCGCCAATGTGCTGGTGCCCGCCAGGAAGCCCGTCATCGCCGGTGAGGAAGGCATCTGCCGTGGCTGCGGCGTTGCGACCCTGACCATCTCCTACTACGACATCGGCTACAAGACCGGCGAAATGGCCTACGACATCCTGGTCAACGGCGCCGACGTGTCCACCATGGAGATCGCCTTCGCGCCCCAGTTCGTCAAGAAGTACAACCCCGTCGTGGCTGAGGATCTGGGCGTGACCATTCCCGAGGATTACGAGGCTCTGGTGATCGAGTAATTCCATTCCCCTGCATCCGCGCGACAGCCATGAAGGGCGTTCACCTTTCATGGCTTCGCTTTGTACTTTGACCCTTTACCACATTTGAGGAGGCTCCTTCCTTGGACATCATCAAGCTGTTCAACGCCATGCCCGGCGCCGTGGCTCAGGGACTCATCTGGGGCATCATGGCCATTGGCGTATACATTACCTACCGCATTCTGGATGTGGCCGACCTGACCGTGGACGGCTCCATTGCCACCGGCGGCGCTGTAGCTGCCATGATGATCCTTTCCGGCTTCAACGTGTGGGTCGCGCTGCTGGCGGCCTTCCTGGTGGGCATGCTGACGGGCCTGATTACCGGCCTGTTCCACACGGCCATGGGCATCCCTGCCATCCTGGCCGGCATCCTGACGCAGCTGGCCCTGTACTCCATCAACCTGCGCATCATGGGCAGCAAGGCCAACACCGCCGTCAACGCCAGCAAGTACAACCTGCTGGTGTCCCTGCGCAACGTGCGCTCGCTGTCCCTGGACAATCCCATCCCGATCCTGATCGTCTTTACCGTGGTGGTGATTGTCCTCCTGTACCTGTTCTTCGGCACGGAGTACGGCTGCGCCATGCGCGCCACCGGCGCCAACGCCAACATGTCCCGGGCCCAGGGCATCAACACCAACCTGGCCAAGGTCATCGGCCTGATGCTCTCCAACGGCATCGTGGCGCTGTCCGGCGCGCTGCTGGCGCAGTACCAGGGCTTTGCGGATGTGAGCATGGGCCGCGGCGCCATCGTCATCGGCCTGGCTGCCGTGATTATCGGCGAGGTTGTTTTCGGCAAGCTGTTCCGCAGCTTCGGCGGAAAGCTGCTGGCCGTGTCCCTGGGCGCGATCATCTACTACGCCGTGCTGCAGGTGGTTTTGTGGCTGGGCCTGAACACCAACGACCTGAAGATGCTGACCGCTCTGGTGGTCGCACTGTTCCTGGCCGCCCCCTACTGGAAGGGCAAGCTGGCCGCCCGCAAGGCCGGAAGCAAGGGAGGCGAGCAGCGTGCTTAAGATCAATCATATCGCCAAGACCTTCAACCCCGGCACCATCACCGAGAAGGTTGCCCTGGTGGACATTGACTTTCACCTGAACCCCGGCGATTTTGTCACCGTCATCGGCGGCAACGGCGCAGGTAAGTCCACCATGCTCAACGCCGTGGCCGGCACCTTCCTGGTGGACAAGGGCAGCATCGAGATTGACGGCGTGGACGTGACCCGCCTGCCGGAATACAAGCGCGCCCGGTACTTGGGCCGCGTGTTCCAGGACCCCATGACCGGCACGGCCGCCACCATGTCCATTGAGGACAACATGGCCCTGGCCCTGCGTCGCGGCGAGCACCGCAGTCCCCTGCGCTGGGGTATTTCCAACGCCGAGCGGCAGCGGTTCCGCGATGTGCTGGCTTCCCTGGAGCTGGGCCTGGAGGATCGCATGGCCAGCAAGGTGGGCTTGCTCTCCGGCGGCCAGCGGCAGGCGCTGACCCTGCTCATGGCCACGCTGAAAGAGCCCAAGCTCCTCCTGCTGGACGAGCACACCGCCGCCCTTGACCCCAAGACCGCCGCCAAGGTGCTGCATCTGACCCGCAAGCTGGTTTCCGACATGCATCTGACCGCCATGATGGTCACCCACAACATGAAGGACGCGCTGCAGTACGGCAACCGCACCATCATGCTCCATGAGGGCAAGATCATCCTGGACATCAATGCCCAGACCAAGGAACGGCTGCGGGTTGACGACCTGCTGCAGATGTTCGAGAAGGCCAGCGGCTCCGCCCTGAACAACGACCGCATGCTCCTGGGCTGACAGTCAAATAACAAGCGCGACAGATCATCATCCGATCTGCCGCGCTTTTTCGTGCCGGTATAAAGCATCATGACTGATGCGACTTTTTATTCTGGAGCATGCTCATCAGCTCCGAAAGGTCCTCCTCGGTGAGCTGCCCGTCCTCCACCAGGTTGCTGACCAGCAGCGACGCCTTGCCCGAGAACAGCCGCCTCAGCAGCGATTGGGTTTCCTCCCGGGCCACGTCCTCCTTGGCAATGGCGGGCATGTAGCGCCGCACAGGGCCCGTGTCATCCATGGTGATGGTCTTTTTCTCCAGCATGCGCTTGAGCAGGGTGGTCACCGTGTGCTTGCTCCAGCCGGTCTCCTTCTCCAGGGCATGGGTGATCTCCATCATGGTCATCGGGGCATGCTCCCACAGGGCCTCCATGATCTTCCCTTCCGCCTCCGTCAGCGTCCTTTTCGCCATGAGCATCCCCTCCGTTGCACGACTGTCTAACCAAATTGTACAGTTGTCTAACGGATTTGTCAAGGCGCTGAGGCGAATCGTTACAAGTGAAAACAGCAGCCGATACCGGTTTCCGGAACCTTGACATGAAAAAAGCCGACGCAGCATTAGCTGCATCAGCCGATATGAATGGATTACTTGGTCAGCCAGGCATTCATGGCATCCGCCTGAACCTGGGTGATGACGCCGGCCTCCAGCAGCTCCGCTACACTGTCGCCGGTATCACTGTCAGAGGACTTTCGCGCCGCAAATGCTTCATTACGCTCCGCAGGAGACATACCGTTGACATCCGCATAGATGCTGCTGATGTTCGTGTGCTTGTCAGCGGCGTAGGCGACAATCCTATCCAGTGTTGCCTGGTCGATCACCCCATCCTCCAGAAGCATTTCTGCATCGGATACGGTTAGAGAAGCAGCCTCCGCCTCCCCTTCCTGTGCATGAGCATCCGTGTAGCCGCTTTTATCCACGGTAGCTTCGTGGTTCGCGAGCTGCGCGTAGACGGCATGCCGCGCCTCGTTCTCCTGCTGTCCCTTGCTGAAGCCGTAAACGTCACTGTTTTCGGCTATGGCAGCGGTGCACCCTGCTGCCAGCAGGAGCGTGCACAGGAGACACATTTCTCTCTTCATGATGATTCTCCTTTCACCACAATCCGTTTATGCTCCACATTTCATACGGGTACCGGCTGCAGCCTTTTCCTGTTTTTCCTTTGGAGCGAATATAAATTATCAATCTACTGTGAATGAAATATGTTCGCTTGATGGTCAATATGGAAAGTCTGACTGAACGATGAAAGAGCCGCCTCTTCCCGAAGCGGCTCTTTTACTTACGGTACAGCACGCACAGCAGCGCGCCGCAGCCCAGCACCATGGCCAGCATAATGGTGACGTCATTCATGGGGATCAACCCGGTTGCCAGGGCTACGCCTCCTGCCGTCAGCATACCCATCTGGATTCTGAGCATGCGCTCCTGTCTGCGGGCCTCCTGCCGCGCCTGCTCTGCACTGATCTGATAGGTGCTTGCAGCCGTCCTGTTCTGCTCGTTTACCATGCCTTGTCATCCTCGTCTTTCAGTATCGTATGGCTGATGCCCCAGATGCCAGGATCCGTATGCCCGATTTTCCTGCCGTTGGCATCATAATGATTCACGCCGCTCAGAGCTGTTGCGTCCGTCCGGCCTATCCGTTTCCCATGGGCGTCGTACACATGGCCGCTGTCCAGCAGGCCCTGCCGGATCACCGCTGTCTTGCGGCCCTTGGCGTCATAGCAGACCGTGTCGCCGAATAGCCCCGGCCTGCTTTCGCCGATCTTCCGTCCCTTCTCGTCATAATGGATGGTGTTGCCGAGCATGCCGGGAACGCTGGTGATCCTCCTTGCCATGGCGCTGCCTCCTTTTCCGTTCCTGGGAACAGCCTGATTGTAGCATGCGCTGCCTCCCCTGTCGACGGATTCCCGCTGAAACATACATCGGGCGGGCTGATTTGTCCCGGGGACGGCTCTCCCGCGCATAGAAAAGGACGCCGCGTTCATCATGAACACGGCGTCCCAGGGAATGCGGGTTATGCAGGTCAGTCAGCCAGGTCGGCGTAGCGGTACATGGGCTCGCCCTTCTCGTTGACGGACACGTTGGTCAGCCGGGGATTCCACAGGCAGATGTACACCTGCGTGGTCACGGGAATCACGTAGAAGTTCTCCCCCACCAGCAGCTGCTCGGCCTGATGCAGCAGGTCGTTGCGCTCCACCTGGTCGCTGGTCTGGTTGGAGGCCTCAATCAGCGCGTCGTACTCGGGGCTGTTCACGCCGTTGTAGTTGCCGCCGGAATAGGAGGTGTACAGATCCAGGTAGTTGATGGGATCGTTGAAGTCCGCGGTCCAACTGTGACGGATCAGCTCATAGCTGCCGTCAGCGCGGATGGAGGAGTACACCTGATCCTCCACGCCGTTGAGCTCAATGGTGATGCCCAGGTTCTGCTTCAGCTGTGCCTGGATGGCCTGGGCCAGCAGAGCTTCCTTGTCGCTGTTGGGATAGGTGTAGGTCAGGGTCGGGAAGCCCTCGCCGTTGGGATAGCCCGCCTCAGCCAGCAGCTGCTGGGCCGTGGCCACGTCCTCGGTGAGCAGCGGCTCCCGCTCCTTGGAGAAGTACTCGGAGGAGCAGTTGGACAGCATGAACTCCGCCA
>JBJEUJ010000378.1:0-25341 GCA_051883775.1 Aristaeellaceae bacterium
GCCGGGTTGCCATGCCCCGCCATACTTCAGAAAGCTGCGGCTTGAGGAAATCAGCCACCATCGAATATATGTGCTACCATATCAACTGCAAAGGAAGGATGAGAGAGCATCGGTGATGAAAAAGCAAGATCCAGCCCTCATCCGGGGGAATCGTGATTCGGGCGCACGGCGTGGAAGCCGAGTTTCCGTCGGGCACGGATATCTCGATTCTCGAACACTAATGCGGCGTCGGGTCATCCTTAACGAAAGTTTTTCCGCATAATAGTATCTGCGAAGGACAACCGGGCAGACCCTATTCACGCTTGTGGCCCGGGCTCAACGTCAGAAAGGCAAATTCGGGGCAGCATATCCTTCCTGGAATTCACGATCGAATGTCTCTGCCAAAGGGTTATCTGAATTGCATCGATACAGATATTCATCGAACTTACAGTTCTGATCAATGATATTGATTGTAAATGTCTCAGATGGCGCCATGTTGCGTAAATAACGGGGCCCAATCAGGATTCCCTGTCCAATAGAAACCCTGAACAGTGCTGAGGACACATTGGCAACAGGAATCATGTGCAGTTTTCCTCTTGCGCTTCGCTCGGCCAGTTGCGCGTTCTTTGCATAAGGCCCGAACAATTCATCAGCATGGGGCACGATCAGCGTTTCATTGGCAAGCTGGCTTAATGGGATCATGGATCGGAATACCATGGAATGCCCTGGCGGCAGAAAGACATAGGTGCCGTGGCTCATAATGAAGGTCTTGTGAACATGATCGGGCAGGCTGAAGTAATTGCAGGGAGAAAACACAAGGTCGTACATATCGATGACCGTCTCCGGCAAAGCGCCGGGAATGACCTCGAAGGAAACCTCCGTATCCGGATAACGGGCCAGGAATTGCTGCATAAACAGGCGGATGTGGGATGAATAGGACAATTCCAGGCTGCATGCGATACGGATGCTTTCGCCCGACGTATGATGGATACGATGCAGCTGCCGCTCAGCCTGATCGCACTGGCTGATGAGTCCCTGCGCCTGACGAGCCAGCATGTCTCCGGCTTCGGTCAGCGCAACGCTGTGGCTGGTGCGCCGGACGAGCTGCGTGTTCATCTCCTTTTCCATCGCGGCGATGTGCTTGCTCAGAACAGACTGGTTCATAAACAGCTGTTCCGCTGCCCGGCTGAAATTCAGCGTCTTTGAAAGCACCAGAAATTCATATAACCGTTCAGATGTCATGGCGCATTCCCTCCATCGATCGCATCATGCCGGGCGCATCCCTTGTGAACGCCAGGAAATCATGCACAAAGGCAACAGCGTCGGCATTCCCCGTCTGCTTGTGTACAAAGAAGCAGGGCGTGGCCGGATAGGGCAGATCCCGGATCATGATGCTGGCCGTATTGGGCGGTAAATCCGGGATGGGTGAAGGGGATAAAAACAGTCCCTTGCCGATGGATACCAAAAGCTTGGAATAGGTGATGGTGGATTGGCTGTCGTACAGGGTATAGCGAATCTTTCCCGCGGCAAGATTGGTCAACTGAAAATTCCGCACGCAGGCGCATGCCCCGTTGGGTGCCAGAATGAATTGCTCTCCGTCCAAATCACGAAGACGCAGTTCATTTTTATTTGTCAGCGGATGCCGGGAGGGAAGCAGTATGTGATGATAGGGTGTGGCGATGTCATAGCGCTCCAGGTCGGGCGGCGTTTGCCGGTCGATCATCACGGCGAAGAATACATCCACTTCGCCGGAGCGCAGTGTTTCCTCCATGGACAGATCCGTGCCGTCCAGAAGGTCGATGTGAATTTGCGGCCATGTTCGGTTGAGATGCTCCAGGAAAGGCCCCAGGAACAGGGGCATGATGGTTTCCGGCAGACTGATGCGCAGATGGCGATAGGCGTGCTGGCTGGCGGCTGTCACTTCCTTCATCGTGGTTTGCCAACGCTGCAGAATATCCGGAGCCTGCGTCAGCAGCTGTTTTCCCGCTTCCGTCAATCCCTGCCGTTCCAGCAGTGCGACGCCCAGCTCCTGCTCAAAGGCGTGGATGCGGCAGATGAGCGTTGTGGGGGCGATATGAAGCTTCGCCGCCGCGCTGCGGATGGAGCCGGTTTGCCCGACCAGGGCAAATTCACTGAGCTTCCGGATGTCCATAATGCCTCCTTGTACGAATTATGGAATAGATAATTCTTTGCTTTCAGGAAAGTATATCATGAACAACCGATAAAATCAATCTTTCATGCCCTCGGTTTCATCCGAGGGCTGATTTGTATGCGTGAATATTTGAATAGCAGCGACAGAAAGACCGGTTTACATTTCACCGCTCCGGATGATAGATTATCCATAACAGAGGGTGAAAGCACCCAAAACAAAAGGAGGAAACGTTATGAAGAAGTTGGTGAGCCTCGTGCTTGTGATGGCTCTGGTCCTGAGCATGATGATCATGCCCGCCAGCGCCGAAAGCAGCAAGCTGATCGGCGTGTGCATGCAAAACATGTCCTCTTCGATTTCCGTGTTGGAGGCCGATGCGCTGAAGGCTATGTTTGAGCCCTTAGGCTATACGGTGCAGATCGCCTCCGCCGATGACAATGTATCCACGCAGATGCAGCAGGTCAACACTTTCGTGCTGCAGGGCGCGGAGATGCTGGTCATCCTGCCCTGCCAGATCGAAACGCTGGAGGATTCCCTGATCGACGCAAGGCTGAGGGATGGCGTGAAGGTGGTCATCAGCGGCGGCACCGGCACCATCAGCGAGGACGCCTATGACGCGGTGGTCTCCGATGATGAGTTCATGATCGGCATGTATGTGGCTTCCGTTGCCAAGACCTGGATTGAGCAGAACATGGATCCGGCCGGTGATTGGGATGTGGAGTTCATTTTCTCCACCATTTCCGCCGACTCGAAGGACCGTTGTGCCGGCGAAGCCATGATCATCGAACCCTGGCTCAAGAATGTCAGAGGGGACTATGTGAACCTGATGGGCGAAGTGGTCAGCGAAGCGGATCGCATCGAAAACCCCGTGTACTGTCCGATGGTGGCTGAGCGCGTGGAAAACCTGTCCGCCTCTACCACCGAAATGGACATTTCCGGTGACAACCGCTCCGTGGTGGCTGGCGTGCTGACCAAGAACCAGAAGGCCCGCGTGATCATCGCCTACAACAGCCTGGTTTCCACCGCCGGTTCCCAGTACATCATGGACACCTATCCCGCTGATGAGGTGCAGAAATTTGCCTTCTTCTCTGCTGGCGTCATGGGGGATGAATATGAATACCTGATTGGTGCTGCCGACAATACGGCCGGTACGCCTTCTGTGTTCCGCGCTGCCTGCCAGTTTGGCGGCGGTGATGCTGCCGCTACCCTTGCCGACCTGGTCAACCGGGTCATGTTCGGTAAAGCCGGCGTGGATTACGGCAAGAGCAATCCCAACAGCATCGGCGTTTGGTATCCAATCACCGCCGATCTGAACAACGGTGTGGCTGCCCTGGTGGCCTTTGACACCCCGCCCTATGCTGCCGCTTTCACCTACGAGGAAGTGCTGGCGCAGCAGAATCTGCTGACCTATTGGGACAGTGTGAACGGCTATAACAAGGATGCTCAGGATGAGGGCGCTCCCCTGGATGCTCCCGCCGTCAGCATCGAAGGCGGAAAAGCATATACCGCGATCATGCAGGGCATTGGCGGCGATGAGCCCCATGAGTTCGACCTGATGGATGACGGCACCTGCTTCTTCTTCCTGCCTGGTAACACCATGATTACCGATAAGTACCAGGGAAGCTGGACTGTGGCGGATGACGGCGTGACCGTAAGCATCGAAGGACTGACTAACGTGGATGCTTCCTCCGCTTTCAAGACTCCTGGCCTGTGGGCGTACATTGACGCAGCCAGTGGCAATGCCACCATCGTGATTGATCCTGAAGCCGGAACCTATACCGCCAGGTAATGCACATGGCCCGGCAGACAGCAATGCTTGCCGGGCCTTCTCTATCCGATTTTGAAAGGGAGTGAGCCTTCCGAATGCTGAAACTGAAGCATATTTCCAAAACCTATCCCGGTGTGAAGGCGCTGAATGACCTGAATATATCGTTTGAACAGGGCGAGATCCACGCCATTCTGGGAGAAAACGGCGCTGGAAAATCCACCATGATCAAGATCATCACAGGGGCCATTGCACCCGATGGAGGCGGAAAAATCATCTTTGATGATCAGGCATACGAATCCATGACCCCGGCTCTCTCTGCCCAGAACGGTGTGGCGGTGATTTATCAGGAGGTGAACCTGGTCACTCCGATGACGGTGGCGGAAAACATCTATATGGGCCGCAATTTTGGAAGGGTTTACAGCAAACGCCGTCTGAACCGGATGGCGCAAAAGCTGCTTGATGAATATGGGCTGGATCTTGACCCGGCGCTGCCGGTAGAACGGCTTTCCCCTGCCGGACAGCAGATGGTGGAGATTGCCCGGGCCATCTCCAACAACTGCCGGATCATGATCATGGATGAGCCTACCGCTCCGCTGGCAGCCAGCGAAGTCAAAACGCTGTTTGGCATCATCGAAAAGCTCAAGGCGCAGGGCGTTACGGTGATCTATATTTCCCACCGCATGGAGGAGGTGTTTCAAATCACGGAGCGCATCAGCGTTCTGCGGGACGGCTGCTATGTGACGACCGTCCGTACCGCGGACACCAGCCGGGCGGAGCTGGTGAAGCTGATGGTGGGCCGGGAGCTCAACGAGAGCTTTCCCCGGCGCAAAAAGGAGCGCGGCGATGTGATTCTGGAGGTCCAGGATCTGACCGGCAACTCCGTGGAGCATATCTCCTTTCAGCTTCATCGTGGAGAAATCCTGGGCTTTGCAGGACTGGTGGGCTCCGGGCGCAGTGAGACCATGGAGCTGATTTGCGGAGCCAGGAAGCCCACCTCTGGACGGATTCTCCTGAACGGCCGGGAAATCCGCATCTCTTCTCCGGCTGTGGCCATTGATCATGGCATTGCGCTGATTCCGGAGGATCGGAAAGAGCAGGGCGTGATCCTGTGGAACACGGTGCTGTTCAATACCTCCCTTTCCGCGCTGGATAAAATCACCCGGCTGGGCTTTATCAATGGCAAAAGAAACCGGGAGATGGCGGAAAAATTCCGGCAGGAGCTGCGCATCAAAGTGCCTGACATCAAACAGATGGTGGTCAACCTGTCCGGCGGTAACCAGCAGAAGGTGGTATTGGCGAAGGCTCTGGCAGCCGATCCCGATGTGATCATCTTCGATGAGCCAACCAAGGGCATCGACGTGGGCGCAAAGCAGGAGATTTACAACCTGATCAATGATCTGTGCGCCCAAGGCAAGGCCATTATCATGGTATCCTCTGATATGGAGGAAATCCTGGGCATGAGTGACCGCATCATTGTGCTGTATGAGGGCATGCTCAGCGGAGAACTGAAACGGGAAGAATTCTCCCAGGAGAATGTGCTGCATCTGGCATCCGGGCTTGAGAAGGAGGCAATGAAATGAATACACTGAAGAAAGCTGCGAAGTATATTTACCACGAAGGTACGGTGTACATCATCCTTGCGGCGCTGGTGATCCTGTTTACCATTTTCAATCCCATCTTTATGAGCAGCCGCAACCTGTATAACGTGCTCACCCAATCCACCTATATCATCATCGCCGGTATGGGTATCTGCTTCGTCATGATCTCCGGCGGCATCGACCTTTCCGTAGGTAACCAGATGGCTGTGTGCGGCTGCATTGCCGCCATCATCATGCTGGAAACCAATCTGCCCTGGTGGCTGGTATGGCCCATCTGCATCTGCGCCGGCTTCCTGATGGGTTCTCTGAACGGCCTCATATCAGCCAAGCTCAAGCTGTTTCCGCTGGTGGTCACCATTGCCACCTCGGAGGTGTTCAAGGGCATGGCATATACCATGACCTCCTCCAAATCCTACTCCGGCATGCCCGCTGCGTTCCGAGCCCTGTACCGCATTCAGCTGTTCGGCCTGCCGATGGATGTGTATCTGGCCGTTCTGATCGTGGTTGCTACCTGGCTTGTGCTGAACAAAACCCACTTTGGCCGGGATGTGCTGGCCATTGGCGGCAACAAGGAATGCGCCCGCCTCAGCGGCATCAGGGCCGATCTGATTCAGACTCTGTGCTTTGCCATCACCGGCGCGATCTTCGCTATCGCCACGCTGGATATGCTGGCCCAGCAGAACATGACCAGCGCTACCACCGGCCCCGGCACCGAAATCACCTGTCTGACGGCTGCCATCATCGGCGGCATCAGCATGAAGGGCGGAAAGGGCAACGTGGTGGGCATGGTGGCCGGTATCTTTGTCATGCAGATCATTGCCAATGGCATGCAGCTGGCGGGCTGGGGTACCTATACCCAGTATCTGGTCAAGGGCGGTATTTTGATCGCTGCGATTGCCTTCGACGCCATCAAGAACTGGCCCAAGCCCGTGGTGCGCATTCACAAGAACAATCAGGCTTCCAAAGCTGCATAAGGAGTGAAGAAATGATGGATATGAAATTCCCTCCCATGGGCGGGCCGGGCGGTCCCCCTCCGGGCTTCAAGCCGCCCATGGCCGATATCAGCGGTATTCGCCGGAAAACCCTGGATATCCCCTATGCTGATGAAAGCCCCAATCAGCGGCTGGATATTTTCCTGCCGGAAGCCGGAGAAGGCCCTTTCCCGGCGCTTGTCTACATTCATGGCGGCGGCTTCGCCATCGGCGACAAGCGGGATGATCACCTGGAGCCGTACCTGAAAGCTCTGGAACGGGGCTGGGCTGTGGCGGCGGTGGAATACCGGCTGAGCGGCGAGGCCATTTTCCCGGCAGCGGTACTGGATGTACGAAAGGCTGTGCGTTTTCTCAGGGAGCACGCCGCGCAATACCATATCGATCCTGACCGCCTGATTTCCATTGGCGGCAGCGCGGGCGGCAACCTGGCGGCCATGCTGGGCATGAACATCCCCAATGGTTTATTCCCCGGCGAAAGCGCCGATATCGCCTATGCTGCAGAACCCTTCGTCATCGGCGCGGTGGATCAGTTTGGGCCCATTGCCTTCAAAACCATGGACGATCAGGCCCGTGCCAATGCCATCAGCATTGTGGAGCATGATCTTCCACATTCCGCTGAATCCAGGTATCTGGGCATTCCCATTGCTCAGGCCTGCCAGCCCCTGTGTGATCAGGCCAGTCCGCTGACTTACGCCAGCGAGAAAATGTCCCCCATGCTTGTGCAGCACGGCACCGCGGATCGGCTGGTGCCCTATCAGCAGAGCGAAGAATTCGTAAAGGCCCTGCAAGAAAAGGAATTGGGGGATAAAGTGCGTTTCACGCCGCTGAAAGGCGCGGATCACGAGGACAAAATGTTCTCCAGCCCTGAAAACCTGAACGTTGTATTTGACTTCATCGCATCGGTATTGAAGGAGTGTTGAGCAATGAAAAAGTGGATGGCTCTGCTGGCTGCCGTTTGCATGCTGCTTTCCTGCCTGAGCGCCTTTGCCAAAACTGCGTCGGGCGTCTATACCTTTCATGAGCAGATCAATCCGTTCCTTGCGATTGACTGGACGGTTACCCTGAATGAGGATGGCTCCTATGTGATCGAATTCACGAAGCCCACCGGTGTCACCTATACCTATACAGGCACATGGGAACAGAAGCCGGACGGCGCTGTTGTCACAGGTACGCCCAATGAATCCACGGCGGATATCGAGGCGGATTTCTTCCGCGATGATTTTTCCGCTGTCTGGGTCATCGACGGAGAAACCATCGTTCCGAAGAATGACGGTGCAGGAAGCGCAGGCGCGAATGCCCATGTGGGCGGTTTTGCCGGCGCGATGGGATCCCGGGAGAACCCCGGCCACCCCGTCAGCGATGTTCTCCCTGATGCGCTGGCTGGACGCACCTTTGCCTATGATGAGGTGGTGGCAGCCTTCGGCTTTACCGTTCATTGGACGCTGACCTTTGACGACGAAAATACCGCCACCCTGATCTCTCCCAATGATGTGATGGGAGACAGCGTTTATGCCTGCTCCTGGGCATTTGACGACGGCTTGATCGTGACCCGGATCGAGGAGGTCGTCAAGGGCCAGGCGCCTCTGGCGGATTTCTTCGATGCGCAGAATGGCTTTGAATGTCGTTGGGTGCTGACTGACGCGGACAGCAGCATGATGCCCCTTTCCCTGGCTGACAGCAATGCTGCTGTACCTGCCCAGAGCGGTCTCCCCGGCAATCAGGGCGCCGCTGCTGCTGATGCGGATTACGCAAACATCGCTTATGCTTCCGAATCCTCCGCTCAGATCTGTGACATTTACCTGCCGGAGGGCGAGCGCGCGCATCCTGTGATTGTCCTGGTGCATGGCGGCGGCTTCATGTTTGGCGATCAGCGTATGCCCATCATTCAGCCGGTGATTGAGGCAGGCGTGGCCAACGGCTATGCCGTGGTGAGTGTGGACTACCGCAAATCCTCCGAAGCCGTTTTCCCGGCTGCTCTGGCCGATGTCAAGGCTGCGGTGCGCTTCATCCGGGAGAATGCCGGTCAGTACGGCTTTGATCCGGAGCATATCGCCGTGTGGGGCGAGTCGGCAGGCGCGTATCTGGCCCTGATGACCGCGCTGACCCCGGATGTGGCGGAACTGAACGGCGATGTGGCGGAATACGTGGCGCAGCCTGCGTCCGTGACGGCCCTGGTGGATTTCTACGGCCCCGTGCAGTTCGCCGCCATGCAGGCGGAGGCGGCTGATCTGGGTTTCAGCTTCGGCGGGAGCTTCGAGTGCCAGTTCGTCGGCGTTTCTTCCCTGGACGATGAGAAAGTTGCCGCCACCTGGTGGGAAACCTATGCGGATCAGCTTCCCGAAGGCTTCGCCCTCAAAGCCTGGATTCAGGCGGGCAATGCCGACACCAGCGTGCCGTACACCCAGTCGGTCAACCTTGCCGAGCGGCTTTCCGCCGTGATCGGTGAAAAAAACGTTCGCTTCGGCGTGCTGGAAGGCGCGACCCATGAGGACGCTGCCTTCTACACCGATGAAAACCTCGCCGCGGTCTTCGCCTTTCTGGATACCTGCATGAAATAAAATGCCGGGGCGCAGGGGGAAGCCCTGCCCCCCTTCTTTGGAGGTTGCTATGGTCAATGTTCAAGGCAGGCCCTTCTATCTGAATGACGGGCAGGCAGCATGGGTGCAGAACACGCTGCGAGCCATGACCACAGAAGAAAAGGTGGGACAGCTCTTCTGCGTCATGGGTCAGGATTACACGCCGGAGCAGCTGAAGCAGATGGTTGCCCGGGGAAGGATCGGCGGCATCCTGTTCCGCCCCGAGCCGGTGCAGCGCATCCGCATGCGTTATGCGCCCCTGGATGAGGTTGCGCGCATTCCGCTGCTCAAGGCTGCCAACCTGGAGGAGGGCGGAACCGGCGGCATATCGGACGGCACGCTGTTCGGCTGGCCCATGCTGGCGGCTGCCACGGATGATGAAAGCATCGTGGAGAAGTTCGGCAGGCTCTGCGCCGCCGAGGGCCGCAGCGCCGGCATCAACTGGACGTTCAGCCCGGTATGCGATATCGACATGAATTATCGCAACCCCATCACCAATGTGCGCACCTACGGCAGTGATCAGGAGCGGGTGCGCAGATTTACCCGGAAATATGTGAAAGCTGTCCAGGCATGCGGCATGGCAGCCTGCGCCAAGCACTTTCCGGGGGATGGGGTGGATTTCCGGGATCAGCATCTGCATCCCACCTACAACAGCCTGCCAGCACGGGAATGGTATGACAGCTACGGGGCGATCTATCAGAATCTGATTGCAAACGACCTCATGAGCATCATGGTAGGCCACATCGTGCAGCCCAACGTGACGATGGAAATCAATCCCAACCTGAAATTGGCCGATTGTCTGCCCGCGTCGCTGAGCCGGGAAATGCTCACCGGCGTCCTGCGGGAGAGATTCGGTTTCAACGGGGTCATCACCACCGACGCCACCATCATGGGCGGCTTCTGCATGGCGATGGAGCGCCGCATGGCGATTCCTGCAGCGATCGCCGCTGGCAACGACATGCTGGTATTCAACACCGATTTTGACGAGGATTATCAGTATCTGCTGGCAGGCGTGAAGGACGGTACCGTTACGATGGAGCGCCTGAACGATGCCGTGACTCGTATTCTGGCCCTGAAAGCCAGGGTGTGCTTTGCACCGCCCTGCGAGGAAGCTGTTGATGGCCCGGCCTGGCATCGTGAAGCTTCGGCAAAGGCTGTCACCCTGGTCAAAGACAACCAGCCGGATGTGTTCCCGGTCACCCCGGAACGCTATCCCCAAATTCGCCTGATCGTGCTTGGGAAGGACGATATACTGGACGGCAGCGTAGGCCGGATTGCTCTCGACTATCTGCAAAGGCAAGGCTTTCACGCGGAGCTGTATCAGCCCTATCAGGACGATCTCCACGGCACTGCGAAGCTGTCAGGGAATCGACTGACCCTGTATCTTGCCAATTACGAGCAGGCCAGCAATCAGACCACCGTGCGCATCGACTGGTGCAAAAAGCACGCGTTGGACGGACCGCGCTTCCTGAACGAAGAACCCTGCGTGTTCGTCTCCCTGGCCAATCCGTATCTGCTGCAGGATGTACCGCGGGTGAAAACCTATATCAATGCTTACACCGCCACCCGAACGGTGATCGAAACGGTGATTGACAAACTGATGACTGGCGGACCCTTCACCGGCGTCAGCCCGGTGGACGCCTTCTGCGGCCTGCCCGATACACGGCTATAACGGAGGAATGCTTCATGCCAGTTGGTGTTATTTGCAATGTGCTTGCGGTTGCCCTGGGTGGCCTGACCGGGAGCCTGGCAGGGAACAGGCTGTCCCGGGAATTCAAGGAAAAACTGAACCTGGTTTTCGGCATTTGCTCCATGGGAATTGGCATCTCGTCCATCATAGTCATGCAGCATATGCCCGCCGTGATCCTGGCGATGATTCTCGGCACCATCCTTGGGATCACTGCGCACCTTGGGAAACACATCGAGAACGGCGGCAAGCGCCTGGCGAAGCTGATCCCCGGACAGGGAGTGACGGATAACGCCCTGCTGGTCACCACCATTGTTTTATTCTGTGCCAGCGGTACGGGAATTTACGGCTCCATCGTGTCCGGCATGAGCGGCGATCACAGCATTCTGCTGGCCAAATCCATCCTGGATCTTTTCACCGCCATGATTTTCGCCTGTTCGTTGGGCATGGTAACCAGCCTGGTGGCCATTCCGCAGTTCATCATTTTTGTGATCCTGTTTTTGTGCGCAAGGCTGATTTTCCCGCTGACCACCCCCGCCATGGTCAATGATTTCAAAGCCTGCGGTGGACTCATCATGCTGGCGACGGGCCTGCGCATCGCAAAAATTCACGATTTTCCCATTGCCGACATGATCCCCGCGATGCTCCTGGTGTGGCCCATCAGCTACGCCTGGGCTGCCTGGATCGTGCCCATGCTGTAAATATGAGGAGGAGAAAGATATGATTCCTGTCAATGACTATATTCCCATTACCAACGAAACGATGGAGCTTGCGGATTGCCGGGACAAATGGACATTCGATGAAAAGTATGACTGCTGGTGCCTGGAAGACGTGCTGTACACGGCCAAGGCGGATGTACCAAAGTTCCAGCGGCTTTCCATCTTTGTGCCCAGGGCGTATATGAATGCTGACGGCACTCCCAACCCCGCGGGACGGGCAGGCAGGTACACCGCCGCAACGGTGCCGGTCATCTTTGAAAACGATTCTGCTGGATATATGCAGATGCCCCACACCTGGCTGGGGGGACCCCGGTGTTATGCGGAGCAGTATCTGAAGCACGGCCTGATCTATGTCACCTGCGGCTGCCGTGGACGGGAAAGCCGAAACGACCAAGGCGAATGGGTGGGCAAATCCCCCATCTCCCTGGTGGATCTGAAAACAGCCATCCGCTTTCTGCGCCACAATCAGGCAGCGTTGCCTGGCAACATGGACAGGATCATTTCCGTGGGCTGGAGTGCGGGCGGAGCCATGAGCACGCTGCTGGGTGTTACCGGTGACAATGCCCGGTACAACGAGTATTTGCAGGCTGCAGGGGCCTTCATGGATGAAAGCGATGCCGTTTATGCGTCCCAGATTTATTGCCCCATCATTGATCTGGAGCATGCCGACCTTGCCTATGAATGGTGCTTCGGCGCTGACAAAACCTGCGAGGATTCACCGGCTGGCCCTGCGGAAACCATGACGCCCTTCAAGGAAGCCCTGTCCAAAGAACTGTCGGCCAGATATGTTGCGTATATCAATGGCTTACAGCTCAGGCATCCTCAGACGGGGGAAGCGCTGGCGCTGAATCCCGATGGCCGCAGCGGCTCCTTCTATGATTATCTGATGGATTGCCTGAATGCCTCCGCTACCGACTTTCTGACCCGCCTGGACACGGGCAGGCTGCCGCAAAGTTATTCTGTGGAGGATTATCTGAACGGCCATTACACCTTTGAAGCGCCTGCTCCCATGCCTGCCAGGCCGAAGGGTTCCGCCATGCACCACGCTGGCCCCGGCGCTCAAATGCCGGAATTGTTCCCCAAAACCATCAGGATGCCCAGCCTGGGCGATCTGCTGTCCCGTCCGCCCAGGGGCGTACCCTTCAGGGACAAAAAGCCGCCCATGGCGGAAAGGCAGGGCACGGACAAGCACGCATGGCTGTCCTGGAACGGGAAGCGGGCAAGCATCTCCGATCTGGATGCTTATGTGCTGAATCACCGTCGCAGGATGAAGCCCTGCACTTCCTTTGACAAGCTGGACAAGGACAGCGGAGAGAATCAGGAATTTGGAACTGCCGCTGAGGATTATGTACACTTCAATCCCGTTCTTGGTGAAGCAATCGGCGCATTGCGCGAGATCTTCCCCGAAGAAGCGGACACCTATGAAAAAGCCTGCGACGTGGCGGGAGATGCTGCGCTGGCGGATCGCGTTTACCTCATCAATCCGCTGAACTTCATTGCTTCGGGCGAGCAAAGCAACCAGGCCAGGCATTACCGTATTCGGGTAGGTGCCAGCGATGCGGATACATCCCTGAGTGTCGCCATGACGCTGGCTGTGAAGCTGGCCAACGCAGGCTATCCCGTAGACTATGCTCTTGTATGGGATCAGCCCCACAGCGAAGCCGATTATCCCGGCGAAGTACTTTCCTGGATTGACAGTATTTGTCTGTGAGGCATAATCTATGAAATACAAAGGAATCATTTTCGACCTGGATGGTGTGATCTGCTCCACAGACGAATACCATTATCAGGCATGGAAGGCTTTGGCGGAACGTCTTGGTATCCCATTTGACCGGGAACGCAACGATCTGCTGCGAGGCGTCAGCAGAATGCAAAGCCTTGAAATCGTCCTGGAAAAAAGCGACAAATCCTTCCCGGAGGAAGAAAAGGCCGCATTCGCCGAGGAAAAGAACGCGCTGTATCGGCAACTACTGGCCCAAATGTCGCCTGTGGATTTGTCAGATGAAGTGCGCTCAACCCTGGAAGCTTTGCGCAGAACAGACTTGAAGCTGGCGATTGGCTCCTCCAGCAAAAATACCCCCTTTATTCTGGAACGAATTGGCTTGAATCATTTCTTTGATGCCGTTGCGGATGGAAATTGTATCACACATTCCAAGCCTCATCCGGAGGTATTTCTGAAAGCAGCGGACATGATCGGTCTTTGTCCTGCTGATTGTTTGGTTGTGGAAGATGCACATTCCGGGGTAATGGCTGCGGCAAGAGGAGGTTTCGATGCTGCTGCCATTGGAAATGGAAAAGATGACCCCTGTGCAAAGTGGCATTTGGATACGTTTTCCGACCTGTTGCGAGTAGTATAACAGTCCTCTTTCCACCAACCCGAAGCATGTTGTGTCTCCGGATGAGCGTGACATGAGCAGAAACGTGGATCAAGCACCGCAACACCCACAATATACTGTTGGCAGAAGAATGTAATGAGCGAGAATGCCCGTCACAGCGTTTGGTTGAGGCGGTCATTCTCGCTTTTTTCTGAATCATCTGATTGTCGTATTTATTTTAGTAGATCGGTCTTTGAATCTCAGGTCCTGATTTCCCGTTTACCCGCAGATATGAAGGAAAGGAGAGTTCATAATTGCTCACCTGCTTATCCACTATGTCTCTCAGTCATTATCCGAAGTACGCTGCCAAGGCCGAAGTGCATCGGGCACAGATATTTTCAATATCCTGCGCACCCAGTCTGCTGAAGACAGATTTTTCCAGTTGAGTGATAAAATCTTAACACATTCTTGTCCAAAACAAAATAAGAGAAATGTTCACAGTAGATAATCTGACTGACTTCAGCTATTCTGCCTTTGAAAGAACAACTGTGGCTTCGGGTAAGCAGAGGGCGAGCAAGGATTTCTGAGCGACGTTAGAAATGCAAACAGGAATCGTTGAATCCGCTAATACCATCTAAACGACGCCCCCAAAGGAAGATGCGGTGAGCTGTGATGTGCGCCCGAAAACGATTCCCGAATTGCCTAAAAAAGTCGTCGAGGACAGTGAAAAACAAGCCGGGCTGTCATGCCTTCTCAGAACGGCTTGCAGCGTCGCACAAAATAATTAGCACGGAAATTCTAATGAAGGAAAAAGCGCGTTAGAAATCGAGCCGAAAAATTAGAAATCTGCTAATGACTCTTTGAAAATATGAGCAGGGGCACCGGCTCCGCTGGCACCCAAAATAGAAAAACCCCCGATTCCTAAGTTGAAGGCTGTTAGCAGCTTTTTGGCTCGGAATCGGGGGATTTTCGGTGGTTTTGGCTCACCCGGCGGGATTCGAATTATCCTCATCCCGTGAAATGCAGGAAAACAGAATGCATCCACATAGCGTGAAAGTCTTGAAAATGCTTGGGTTTCAGAAAACCTGGCATATCTGCGTGCAAGGAAAATCAGCCTGGATTGTGGTCAGAATTGTGGTCAGATGTGGTCAAAAAAACAGGCGGCAGCTGCGTTTCATGCGCAACCTGCCGCCTTTCGTTTGCTCAGAAGCTCTCCTTGCTGGTGGGGTTGTTCAGCACGCCGAAGGTCGTCAGCAGCTCCAGCACAGTCACCACCACCGCCTCGATGGCGTCGCTCATGCCGGTGTCGATCATGCCAGCCAGCACAAGAATGCTCAGCACCTGCGCTGCGATGGCGCCCAGGGTCACAGGGGAAAGCAGTCGGGTTTTCATGGGCATACTCCTTTCGGTTGTCAGTCGAAGTCGTTCTCGACCTGGCAATGGTGGTACAGCTCCTCAATGTAGCGGTACTCCAGCGCAAACACGCCGTTGGCGTCGCCGGTGCGGCGCAGCAGCTTCTCATACTTGGTGTGCAGGTCGATGATGTGGCGGAACTCGTCCTCCGTGTGCCGGATGCCGTGCCGGCAGGAGCTGGCGAAGGACAGCACCTCGTGGCGGATCCTGTCCTTCTCGTTGGCGTCCATCTCGGCCTGCAGCTTGTCCAGCTTGATGTTCATCTCGCCCAGCAGCCGCTTGCCGATCCACCGCAGCATGGCCGACACCGGGTGGAACCTCCCCGGGATGATCTCCAGCGCCATCCCAACGGCGGACAGCGCCTGCAGCCAGTTCTCGCCCAGCCAGTGCAGTACAGCGTCCATCCCGTCACCCCCGGCCCAGGGAGGCGTCCAGCGCGTCCCGGAGCGCCTCGGCCAGGCTGCGGGGCAGCGTGATGCCCACGGCGGTGTCATCATCGGCAGGGGTGTCCTCGCCGTCCGTGCGGACGTACTGCGCCATCACCCAGCCGGTTTTTCCGCCCTGGCTGACCTGCACCCAGCCCTCCTGCCGGCCGATGACCGTCACCGTGCTGCCCACCGGCAGGCGATCCGCCAGCGCGTCGCCGGGAGTTTTGCGCAGGTTGACCGTGCTGCCGCTCTCCGCCGTCAGGATGGCGGTCTGTGTCTGGCTCATGGAATCCTCTCCTTCGTCAAGCATGTTCAGCCCGCCGTGGAACCGCCACCTGCCCACCGCCGTGTCGATGACGATGCCCGGCGTGGTGCAGTGGACGATCTTCAGCGGATGAACGCTGCGCACCACGCCCACATGGTAGTAGTCGGCCCTGTCCGGGTCGGAAGCGTAGCGGTCGGGCAGCGCGTAGCCGGATTCGCCGGGGCTGCGGGCCTTGAATACAAGCTCGCCCACGGTGAGGTCGCCCGCGTCCACAAAGGGCAAAAGCCACCCCATGGCATCCCGCGCCGCCCAGTTGCTGCCGTGGATGCCGGGCCAGCTGCCGCCAGCCCGGCGGATCGCGCCGATCACCAGGCCGATGCAGTCGCACAGGCCGTCGGAGCCGTCGTGGCCCAGGCGGTAGGCGGGGGCCTCGGAGGCAATGGCGTCCACGGCGGAAAGAAATGCTGTCATGTTCATGGTATCCGCTCCTGTCATGGGTTCGTCACAGCCACAGCCCCCGGGCGGTAAACCGCACCGAGACCTGGCTGTCCGCCTCGAAGGAAACCTCCGCAAAGCCGCCGCCGGGGGCGTTCAGGCCGTCGGAGGACTCCGGCGTGCGGGCGGACAGCAGCGACGCTTCCCCCGTGCGGATGCACAGCCCCCGCACGGCCTCGTGGGTGAAGGCGATGGCCTGCCCAGCCGGAACACGGATGTCCCGCAGGGTGACGGCGGTGTCGCCCACGCGAAGGGTCAGGCGGGTGAGCGCGGCGGAGGACGTGACCACCGCGTCCACCGGCACCCGGGGCGCGTCCCCGGCGATGGAAAGCCTGCCATTGCCGCTTGTCCCCGAGAGCGTCACGCTGCGGGCCGTCACCGATTCCCAGTAGGGCGGATCAATGGCCATGAACGTCACCGTCAGCGTGCCGGTGTACTTGTTCACGCTGAGATTCACCGGCAGGGACTCCGCCCGCACCCGCAGCTGCCTGTCCTGTTTGTGGCTCATGGTGAGGACGCGGCCCTTCCCTGACCAGGTGCGCACCGCCTGCAGCACCATCTCCCGGCGGGTCATGTCCTGCTCCAGGATGGCGAAGGACACCGCTACTGACAGGGACGATCGCCTGTCCCGGGTGATGCGCAGCCCGTCCGCGGCAGGCAGGGAGGTTGTCTCCACGTCGGTCTTTGGGATCTTCTCCTGCACGTCCACCAGGACGATGGTGGGATCAATGGCCGTCAGCCCTGCGCCGTCCAGCCATACCTCTGCATAGGCCATCAGGTGTACCTCCTGTTCATGAGGGATTTGCCCATCTCACGGCTGACGGAGGGGGTCACCAGCTTGCCCACGGCCTGGCCGTCCATGCGGATGCTGATCTTCTCCATGGCCTCGGTGAGGGTGTCGGTCAGGCGGTCGTAGTCGATGTCGAGGGCGGCGGGCTTAGTGTCCTCCTGCCTGCCGGAGGGGGCGGAGGGCAGCTCCAGGGTCACGCTGGGCAGCTGGGGGGCCAGGCTGTACTCCAGGCGGGCAAGGTGGGCGTTCATGGAGGCGTCCAGCATCAGGCCCATGCGCTGCCACAGGATGTCGAGGGGCAGGACGGCCTCGGCCCCGGCCTCGCCCACGGTGGCCAGGTCGCCGCCCTGTGACAGCAGCCGCCTGGTGCCGGTGAGGATGCCGCCGGAGGCGAAGGTCTTGCCGGTACCGCCGCCGGCTTCTCTGCCGGTGGAGGTGGTGTGCACGGTGCTGGGCTGCTCCACGCCGATGCCAAGGGTCAGGCTGACCTGGCTCTTGACGCCGCTCCACCAGCTGCGGATGCCCGCAATCACCTGCTGCGCGCTGGGCAGCTCAATGCCGAAGGTTTTCTTGAAGAAGCCCTGGATGGCTCCCTCCAGATGGCTCCACAGGGTGGCGATGCTTTCCCTGATTTTCTCTTCGTCGCCGGTGAGGACGGCGAAGGTCACCCGGAAGAAGTCCTCCACGGCGGTGACGATACCGCCCGCAAAGCCGGTCAGCGTGCTGATGATTGTTTCCGCCTTGTCCGGCTCCACGCCGAAGGTGGCCACCAGGACGTTCACCAGCATCGGCGCGACAATGCCGTCCCACCAGGAGGCAATCTCGCTCTTGATGTCCTCCCATGGCGGCGGCTTGATGGATACCGCCAGCTCGCTGAGGATGTTCTTCGCCTCGCCCAGCATGCCGCTGAGGCCCCCGGCATCAAACGCGCTCTGCAGGCGGCTGACGTACTGGTTCGCCAGGGGCAGCACGTCCGTGGCCAGCTTGTCGAACACGCCCCGGAACACACTGGCGTTCAGCGCGGCCAGGTTGTCCTTCAGCGTGGACATCTGGCCCAGGTAGGTCTGGCTCTGCTTCTCCATCGCGCCGTAGAACAGGCCGCCTTCCTCGGTGGCCAGGCGCATGGCTTCCGCCACCAGGTCTGCGCTGATCTGCCCTTCGTCGCCGATCTGCGCCAGCATTTTCGCACCGGCGGAGGCGTTGTTGCCCAGCTTTTTGACCTCCTGCTGAGCCGCCTTCACCTGTGCCTGGAACGCCGCGCTGCCCTTGCCGCCGGCCATGGCCTCCTTCAGGTCGCCGATGGACGCGCCGGTCACCTCGGCAATCTGCTGCAGGGGGTTGAAGCCCGCGTTGATCATCTGCAGCAGATCCTGGCCGGACAGCTTCCCGGCGGAGGAGATCTGCGCAAAGGCCAGGGTCAGGGAATTGAGTTTCGTACTGTCGCCCTGGGAAATGTCGCCCAGCTGCTTCAGGTAAACGCTGGCGTCCTCGCTGGCGATGCCGAAGGCAAGCAGCGTCTGCGTGGCGGAGGCCAGGTCATCCATGGCGAAGGGGGTGGACGCCGCGAAGGCCTTCAATTCTTCCACCTTGGCCTCGGCGGCCTCCGCGCTGCCCAGCATCGTGGCGAAGCTGGTGACGTAGGTCTCCATCTTCGCGTTGTAGTCGATGGCGTTGGTGATCAGCGACTTGACCCCGGATGCGGCCTTCACCGCCAGGTTTTTGATGCCGTCCACCGCTGCGTCCGCCACGGCGGACCATCCGGCGGTCTTTTTCGCAATGATGTTGCTGGCATTGTCCAGGTCGTTGCTCAGGCCGCTGGAATCACCCTCGATGGAAAAAACAATCCTGCCGTCGCTCACTTCTTCCGATCACCTCGCTTTGCCAGGGCCAGCATCCCCTGCGCCAGGGCCAGCTTGCCTTGCCGCAGCGCCCGGGCTTTCTCCTCATCGGACAGGCGCAGCGCCACCTCCGCCTTGGCGGCCATCAGCTGCTGCCGCTCCCGGGCGTTGGTTTTCGTGGGCGGGGGCATGGGCCGGGCCCGGATGGCGATCACGTCCGCCAGGCGCGTCCCCGTGGGCAGCGCGGAGAAGAGCTCGCGGAATACTGACCAGTGAAGCCTGTCCTGCGTCAGGTCGATGCCGTAGGCCTGCCGGAACGCGCCCCGGATCAGCGGCGCGTCCTGGGTCAGGCTCAGCAGCGGAGGCCCCGGGCGGGATGTTTCCTCCGGCTCCAGCTGGGCAAGAATGGCCTGAAGCAGCGCCGCCTGCCGCCGCGGCCCCATGGGACGCGGATGCCGCACCATAAGCCGCAGCATCACCCTTTGACGGTCCCTGTCGTTCAGGGCGGGATCCTGCGCAGCCTCCATGGCCCGCAGCACCCGGTCGAAGGTCAGGCGCAGACGGTAGCGCATCCGGCCCACGCGGAGGGCGCGGCAGGGGCGTTCGTGCAGCTTCATGCCCGCTGCCTCGAAAGCATCCGTGCGCGCTTCCGGCTGGCCCGGGCCATCATGGGCGCAACCCGGTCAAGCACGTAGGGCAGAATGTCCTCGATCATGCTGTCCGGGCGGCCCTCGTAGAAGGTGAGCAGGCTGTCTGTCTGCTCCTCGCCGAACACCACCGCGATCACCCCGCGCAGCGCCATGCCGTACACGCCGAGGGTCTCGTCTGTTTGACGATCCAGCACGGCGGCTTGCGCCTCGGCAAGGGTTTCTTTGGCCTTGCGCATCTGCTGGGCAGCGTGGGTCAGGTCAATGTCAACATGCAGGGTGAGGGTGTTGGTGCCGCTGGTCAGCGTAACGGTGTCGGAAAAGCGGCTCTTGCTCTTGATGCGGTGCATGGGTACCTCCTTCGAACAACTCCATGGGAGCGCGCCAGCGAAAACGGGTCAAGGGGTGAAACCCCTTGCGCAGGTGCAGGGGCGGCGTTAGCCCCTGCGCAGGTCTGGGCGGCAGCCCAGGCGCAACAGAACAGACAAGCGAAAAAAGCGCGAATAAAGCGCGAGTTTCCGAGCAGGCGACGAAGTCCGCCCGCGTTGGAAACGGCAGGTTCCGCGCAGCTGCACAGGAACGACCTCATCCGACCTCGCTGGCGCTCGGCCACCTTCCCCAGAGGGGAAGGCTCACGGGGCCGCTCCTTGCCTTCCCCTCTGGGGAAGGTGTCGCCCGCAGGCGACGGATGAGGTCCGTCCCCGCGCTATCAGGCCGTCGTAACCTCCGGGCAGCCGTCCAGCGCGATCACGCAGGAGAAGGGCATATTGTCCACCGCCGCGCCGCCCACGTCGCTGATGTCCAGGATCGTCGCGTCGCATACCGTGGTCACAGCCTTGCCGTCACCATTCTGCCAGCTCAGCTTCAGGCTGGTCTTGCGCTCCGCGCCCAGCTTGTACTTCAGGCCGCAGATGTAGTCCTGGGCCGCGTCGCCGTACACCCGCTTGCCGCTGACCGTGTACTGCGGGGCCAGGCCCGTCACCTCGTTGTGGGCGTAGCCGTGCCCGCTCAGGAAGAAATACTGCTGGTTCTGCCCGTTCAGGCTCTCCTCGATGTTCTCAATGCCCGCGCTCAGCGGCGCATACGTCCAGGCATCGGCATCCTTCTTCACGCCGATGGAGACGTCAATGCTCCATACTTCCTTCAGCAGATTATCCATGGGAATGCTCCTTTCAGTCGATGTACGCGCTGACCTCCAGCGCGGAGGCCATCAGCCAGCGGCCGCTCTCCCGGTTGATCACATGGGGGGAGACGGTGGTGCGGATGCCCAGCATCTGCCAGGCATCCGCGACCGGGTATTCCGCCGGACGGGTCAGGCGGCGGTGGATGGCGTCAAGGGCGCAGGTCAGGGCCGCCAGGTCGCTGTGCCTGCCGTTGCATACCACAGACAGGCTCATCACGCACCGCCGGTCCAGGAACTGCGCTTCCGGCGCGCCGGAGGCCACCTCCATGCACAGCCCGTCCTCCGGGGGCAGCGAGCCCCGCCGGATCACCGCCAGCGACGTGGCTTCCTGCGCCATGGCGATGATGGTCGTGAGCATCTCCTCGGTCATCCCTTTCCCTCCATCAGCTTCTGCGCCCGCTTCTCCCACTCGCGCAGGTGCTGCTTGCGGGCGTGATCGCACCACATCAGCTTCGCGCTCGGGTTGCGGTGGGTGCGGGGCGTGCCGGTGTAGTAGACCCTTTTGGCGTAGGGCGTGTCATAGACGATGGCCGCGCCGCCGTCCTCCACATGGCCGGATTCCACCAGCGTGCCCTCGTCAAAGCGGCAGTAGGTGTTGCAGTCGGTCAGGATCGTCTCGGCCAGACGTGGCCGGGCCGCGTCCCACGCGCTGTCCGCACTGCGGCGGATGCTCCCCCTGTTCATCTCGATGCGCACAGAGCTGCTCACTGGAACGTCACCTTCCAGTGATGCACCGCGCCGGAGGGCTGATGCACCGGCGTCACCTGGTCGATGAGGTAGTCCGCGCCCTGCCATGTCAGCCGCGCCGCCTGCCCCGCCGAAAGGGATTCCCGCTGCATGTCCGAAGGGGACGCTGGCGCGTCGGATGCGTCGATGTAGCACACGCCGGTCTGCCGCACGGGATCATCCACGCCGCCCTCGTAGCGGGTGGATAGCTGCACCTTCACCCGGGGGAAGGCGGTTTCCGCACCCCAGGCGGGTCGCTGCTGCACATCCAGCCCCGTGCAGGGCGCGATGACCACGGTGTGGGGCCGGGCCGCCAGAGGAATGGGGCTCAGTCGCATGAGCGCTGCAACCCCCTTCCGAAGGCCATCAGCAGGGGCAGCAGCTCCCGGGTCACCGGGGACAGCGTGTCGGACTCCGCGCTCTGGCCGGAGGCTCCCGCGCCGTTGACGGACAGGTCGCCAATGGTGAACCCCGCGCTGAGCAGGCCCTCCGCCCGGGCCGCCGTGCCCCCCTGCCGGTGCAGGTAGTACACCTGCCACGATAGGGCCCGCTGCCAGGTCAGACGCACGATCTCCGGCATCGCATCCAGGTCACGTCCCACGAAGGCGCAGAGCGTGTGGGTGTGCAGCTGCGTCTCGGCATCCGCAGCCAGCGCGGCGAAGCCCTCCGGCACGCTCTGGCCGGTGATGTCGGCGTAGTCGGTTTCGGTCAGCATGGCGATCACGCCTTCCCGGCGGGTTCAGCCGTGCCGGTGGTTTCGTCCGTGTCTGCGGGCGGATCAGCCTTGGGGGGCTTCTGCTCCTTCACGGTGTAGCCGCGCTTGCGCAGCTTGCGGGCCAGGGCGACGGAGGTGGTCTCCGCGCTGCCGCCGGCGAAGATCAGCCCCCAGCCGGTGCCGGTGTAGTCCTTCACGGGGGCGGTAATCGTGTACTTCATGGTTGAACCCTCCTTATCAGGCGATCTTGATGCCCCGCACCACACCGGCAGCCCGGGTGGCCTTCAGGGCCATGGCGGCGATCATCTCGACCTCGCCGGTCTTAACGGCGCCGGAAGAAGTGAAATTCGGCAGGTACGTGTGGATGATGCCGGTGCCGTCGGGGCTGACACCGTGCACGCCATCCAGGCCCAGCCGCACGGCGAAGATGTCCGTCGCGCCCTCGTCCACGCCGATGATGGGGTTCGACGTGCCGGGCTTGTCGCCCAGGGACATGATCAGGCTGCGGCCCCACTGGAGCACCTCGTCGCCGTAGTTCTCCTTGCTGGTGAGGTTGATGCCGGCGCGGTCCATCACCGCCTGATGCCTGGCGAACATCTCGCTGTTCATCAGGTACAGGGTGGGCGCGCCGTCCATGCGGGCGCGGAGGGCGCGCAGGGCGTCGGTGTACTTCTTCCAGTTGGCGTCCATGGCGGCGGATGTGGACAGGTCGATGACCTCGGCGGGGGTGTAGTCCGTGCCGGAGCCGGTGATGAGCTTGTCCAGGCCGTCGAACTCGCTGGCGTTGGTGCCGCTGTCGCCATTGATGAACATGTCATGGAACAGGGCGGTGGCGGCCTGAATCTTCTGGCTCTGGAGGAACTCCACCAGATCCATGACCTGCTCCTCATTCTGCTCCAGAGCGCGGTCGATCTGGTAGGAGCCGCCGAAGATCTTCAGCATCACGGTGACGGGAGTGGTGGCGGGCTCCTGGGGGGTGTACTCGGTGTTGATGGCGCGGGGCGCGGCGGTTGGCAGGGTGGTCACCCGGTTGTAGGTGTAGGACAGGGAGGTGCCGCCGGTGGCCTTGGCGGTGTTGTCCCAGATCATCTGGTCGAGCAGCGCGGACTTGCGGAACTCGTCAATGACGGTCTGCACCAGCTTGGACTGGGAAAGGTTCTGGGCCTGGGCAAGGGTGATGGGCATGGTATTCCTCCTTCATGATGTCAGTTGCGTTTGCCCCAGAGGGCCTCGCGGAGCTCCTCCCGGCCGGACTTGTCATCCTGGGCGGGAGCGCCCTGGGGCTGGCCCCAGGAGCCACGCTGTGTGGTTTGGCCGAACAGATACGGCTTGCTCTCTTTCAATGCGTCGAGGGCCTGCTGCGCGCCGGAAACGGCCCCCTTGTCATCCACCGTGATGCCCTCGCGGTTCATCAGCTGCAGGGCGGCCTCCGGGTCGATCAGGCCCATGGCAGCCCCCAGGCTCTTGATTTCCGCGGCGATCAGCAGCCGGTTGGCACGCTCGTTGGCCTGGTCAAGCTGCTGCTGCACCTGGGGCGGCAGCTGGGCCTGCTTGCGCTGTCGGGCCTCATCCAGCATGGCGGACAGTTCGGATTCCTCCAGACCGTACTGCTGGGCCATGGAACGCAGCACGGACTTCTCCGCCCGCTGCTGGCGGCTGTCGATGGCGTGGAGCAGCGTCTGCACCAGCTGGTCGGTGGTCTGGGGAGCGGTTGGTTCGGTGGGTGCGGTGGGTTCCGGCGTAGTGATGCCCTGCGGATCGGTAGCGGGTTCGCCGCCGTCAGCGAACAGCTGCAGGTTGAGGGGAAGCACATGCTTGTTCATGGGAGGCCTCCTGTGATGCACAGTATTTGCCGCGCGTCCTGCGCGTTTGGGGGTATACAAAAACTGCCTGACCGCATGGGCCAGACGGTTGATGCCGGGGGGATGGGTTTACCAGTCTATGGTCAGCTCGGACACGATCTCCGGGAGCGTCCTTCCCCAGAAGATGGGCTGCAGGAGCATCTCCTCCCAGGTGGCGAAGTGGTAGAACCTGTCCGTGGTGACGTTGGCGTTGCCGCTGTCGTGGTAGAAGAGGATTTCATGCCCGCCGTAATCGGCAACAATGTCCGTATAGGATTCAAACAGGAGATCTTTCAACTCCTGCAGCGTCAATGATGTCAGCATTCTCTGTCACCTCGCTTTCTGTAAGTTCTCTGCCATCCTTGCCGTCATAGTCGATACGCTTGCCGCTTATGTAATCATGAGCGTGTGCCCCGCCATTGGCATAATCGGGATGCTGCCATTTCAGATGCGCCTTTGAATGCACTTGGCGAAGGATAACGCCATGCGCATCATAAAAGGTGCGGTCAACCTGCCTGTGCTTGCCGGATACGGTTTCCATGACAGCATAGGGCTTGTAGGTTCCAGGCGGGGAAGCGTGCTTCCTGTCCTTCCAGTCATCGGTGACGACGATGGTGCCGTCCTTGCTGTAATGATACCGGCTGTACTTCGCGGAAACCGCCGCAGCTTTCCCCGCCACACTCCTATTATACACCATCACCTGCGTTCTGTCACCTGACAGAGGCAGATTGTTCGCCTCCGCGAAGTCCCGCAGGGCCTGCTGGCGCTGCTTCACCCGCAGCGCGGCCTGGTCGAAGCCCTCCTTGTCCCCGGCGGCGTCCAGCATGGCGGCCTCCCGCTTGGCGTAGCGCACCTGACGCTCCAGCTGCCGCTGACGCTGGGTCAGCTCGTAGGCAGCGGCGTTGTCATCGGCGGAGGGCACCTCTCCCCGGATGCTGGACAACCCCGGCAGAAACACGTTCGGCGGGCCGTGGTGGCAGTTGATGCCCCACAGACCGTCCGGCTGGCCGTAGGTGGTGTCGTGGATGGAGTAGAACGGGATGGGCTTGTCATCCAGGTCATGGGTCATGCCGCTGCGGCCCTCGGTGGAGATCACCTTCCCCTGCCAGGGGTAGCAGCCCGGACGGGCCGTGGCGTTCACCCGCACCCACACCAGATCGTTGCCGTAGTCCCGGTTGCGGTCGAACACCGCCTGCCGGGCCGCGTTGGAGCAGGTG
>JBJEUJ010000378.1:25441-27768 GCA_051883775.1 Aristaeellaceae bacterium
GCCGTAGTCCCGGTTGCGGTCGAACACCGCCTGCCGGGCCGCGTTGGAGCAGGTGGTCTTGATGTCCATGCGGACGTAGGCTTCCGGGCTCCAGCGGTGTCCGCCGTGGTCGATGAACCCCGTGATGCCCGCATCCGCCATCTTCTTCACCGCGCTGCGCACCGCCTGCTGACGGCTCGACACGCCGGTGATCACCTTGCCGGTCTCCTGGTTGAGGACGGTCTGCGCGGTGTCCAGCTGGCGCAGCACGTCCGCCGCCTGATACACCCCCGCCTGATACGCCTGCCAGGTGCCGTCCAGCATGACGGTGTTCACCAGGTTCAGCTGGTCGATGGCCTGCCGGGAGTAGGCCGTCAGCCGGGCCTGGATGCTCTCCTGCACCGGGACGCTTGTGCCATGGACGATGCCCTGCCGTGCGGCCTCCTGCAAGGCAGGCTCTTCATCAGCGATGGCCTCCAGCATGGCCTGCTCCACCGCCAGGCGCACCATCTCATCCGCGCCGGCCACGTGCCTGGCGATGATGGCTGCGCTCTCCCGGTTGATGGCCCCGAACTTCGCCAGCATCCGCGTCTCATAGGAGAAGGACGCGGTGGGCCCGGTGGCCTTCACGTTGAAGTGCCGGGCCAGATTGACCAGCAGCTCGTCCACGCAGGCCTCGTAGACCTCAACAATGGGCTGGGACAGCTGGAAGGGGTCGGTCATGGTCACTCACCGCCCAGGAGGATGCTCTCCACCGCCGCCTGGCCCACCCGCTGCTCCTGCTGAATGGCCGCAAGCCGCTTTTCCGCCGTGTCCTTGTCGCACTGGTCGATCTCCATGATCGCATCCACCCGGCTGCGCAGCCCCGCGCCCACCAGCGTCACGTTGCGCTCCACAATGGCGGAGGTATCGTCGAAGATGCTGTCGTCAAAGGCGATCACCGGGTTCACGGCTTTCGTGACGCCCGACAGGTACGCCAGCGCGCGGATCATGTCGAACAGCGCGGACTCGATGATTTTCTCATTCCGTTTGATGGACTGGTAGAGGTCGCTGTTCTCCGCCACGACCTCCCTGGCGGTCTTGACCACGCCGCTCTCGAAGCGGTAGCGGCCCGCGCCCAGCCCGCACTTCTTCGATACCAGGTCAATCATCCGCTGCAGGCCCTTGTCATGCTCCTCGATGCGCAATGTCATGTTGCTCTCGGTGAGCAGCTGCTTGCCGTCGGCGGACTGTTCCAGCACGTGGAACACGGTCTCCTTCGGGTCGAAGCGTGGCTCCATTACGCCGCTTTTCTGCAGCTCCATGGTAGCCAGGCTCATGGGCACGTACACGCGCTTGCGGCCCAGGCTGAACTCGTTGACGTAGGAATCGTAGACGATGTCGCAGGCCTTCAGCTGCTCGATGGCGGTGGCGAAGATGGGCGCGCCCATGGGGGAGGTCAGGTCGATGGCGTTGACCTGCGCCGGGCGGATGAACTGGAACAGCGGCAGCGTCGACCCGGTGTCCACCTGGGCCTCCACACCCTCGGGCGGCTCGACCTCCCGGCCCCTGCCGTCAAGCCACACGTTGCGGATGATATAGCTGCCGCCTTCCTTCGTGTGGATCTGGATGTAGTAGCCCAGCTTGCCGTCCACCACCGTCCGGCTGCCGAAGGCGCACTCGGTGATCCGCTGCCCGTGCCAGGCGATGGGGTAGATCATGTCCGCGGTGATGTAGTCGATCACCGGCTGCCCCTCCGGCCCCAGGTATTCCACCAGCGCGCCGGTGCCCAGGGCCATGGTCAGCTCGATGAGCCGGTTGCTCATGGCGTAGAAGTCATTGGCCGAAAGAATTTCCTCCAGATGGGGAAAGCCCTCGCAGCTGATGCGCACCTTGTCGTTCATGAGCAGGGTGGCCATGTCCTCGCACACCAGCTTCGCCATGCCCAGCTGGCAGCGGTCGCGGGACGTGCGCTCAATGCCGTTGTACACCCAGTAGCGGTGGAAGTCCCGGACATAACCCTTGTACCAGGCCTTGAACAGGGTCACCTGGCCCTGCCATTCCGGGGAGGGGAGAGCATAGCCATGGGCCGTCAGATACTTGCGGATCATGTGTTCAGTCCTTTCAGTGCGCGGTCGGCGGGCGGTTGGACGGCGGATGCTGCGCCCAGGGCCACCATGGCGTCCATGACAGGCTCGCAGGCGTACTCGAGGGCGTCCAGGGAGTCAATGTTGCGGGAGCCGTCATCCAGGCGCACGTCCTGGGTGGGGTGGCGTGGATCCCACACCGCGTCCCGCAGCGCGCCACGCAGGTGCGTGCAGTGCGGTGACAAAAAGAAACGCCCTGCGGCCATCATCTGGCACACAAAG
>JBJEUJ010000379.1:0-5484 GCA_051883775.1 Aristaeellaceae bacterium
AAGCGCACGTTGCTCTTGTCGATGCCCATGCCAAAGGCGTTGGTGGCCACCATGATCTGCACCCGGTCGTACTGGAAATCCTCCTGGCTGGCGCGGCGCTCCTCGTCGGGGAGCCCCGCGTGGTAGCGCCCGGCGGAGAAGCCCTCCTCCTGGAGCTTCCGGCAGACCTCCTCCACATTCTTGCGGGTGGCGCAGTAGACGATGCCGCTGTCCCCCACCTTGTCCCGGAGGATCATGCGCAGGGCGTCGTAGCGGCTCTGGGGCTGAATGACCTCGAAAAACAGGTTGGGCCGGTCGAAGCCCGTGAAGGACAGCGCGGGCCGTTTCAGGCGCAAAAGGCGGATGATGTCCTCCCGCACCCTGTCGGTGGCCGTGGCGGTGAAGGCCCCCACCGGAGGCCTCACGGGCAGGCTGTCCACAAAGTCCGCAATGCGCCGGTAGTCCGGGCGGAAGTCCTGCCCCCACTGGGAGACGCAATGGGCCTCGTCCACGGCAATGAGGGAGATCCTCGCCTGATGGGCAAAGGCGCGGAAGGATGCGGTATCCAGCCGCTCGGGAGCCACGTAAATCACCCGGTACATGCCCATGCGCGCCCGCTCGGTGGCCAGGTCCATCTGCCGGGGCGTCAGGGAGCTGTTCAGGTAGGCCGCAGGCACCCCCGCGCTCTTCAGGGCCGCCACCTGATCCTTCATCAGGGAGATCAGCGGGGAAATCACCAGCGCCACGCCCGGCATCATCAGCGCGGGAATCTGGTAGCACAGGCTCTTGCCCGCGCCGGTGGGCATCACGCCCAGGCAGTCCCGGCCCTCCAGCAGCGCGTCCACCAGCGCTTCCTGCCCCGGACGGAAGCCGTCGTGGCCGAAGTAATGCTTCAGCGTTTGCAGCTTGTCCACCTGACGCAACCTCCCTTCATCCAGTCTGACCCCTATTGTAGCGCAATTCCCGGCCAAAAGAAAGGGAACGCCGGAAATAAACCGCCCCGCCAGCGCATACCCTCCCGTGAAGGGAGGTGTCCCGGGTGCAGAAGGCGGCGTTCCGGCGACAGTATGTGATTCTCCGGCCCCTGGCAGGATGCGCGGGAGGCTTTGCCCGGCTGGAAACCAGGCAGGGGCGCGGCTGCGTCACCATCCAGGTGAACCAGGTGGCCCAATCCTCCCTGCGGGCGCTGCTGATGGGCGGAAGCGGGCGGACAAGCGGAATGCTCGACCTGGGGCTGATGCACATCACCGCCCAGGGCCGGGGCGCGCTGTACCGGGAGGGTCTCCCCGCCGGATACGCCGCCTGCCACACGGTGCTTTTGTGCAGCGACTGGCCCGAGCCCCGCCTGCAGCTCTACGGCTGCCTGACCTCCGCGCCTGCCTGCTCTCCCGGGGAAATGCAGGCTGCGCTGGAGGCGTACCTGTCCGTTCCCGCCCGGGACACAGTGCTGCCGGAGCCGTCCTCCCTGCACGCCGTGCCACAGCCCTCCGCCCTCGCGCCAGAAGCCCGGCCCCTGTGCCGCCTGTCGCCGCCCTCCGGGGCCATGGCGGGCAGCGTGCTGCGCCTGCCCCGGCTGCGCTGGCCCGCGCCGCTGGCGGAGCTGGCAGGGTACTTTGGCCAGGAGCTCACCTGCGCGCCCTTCGACGCGCCGGGCTGGCGGTTTGTGCGGGTGCGGCTGGGGCCGGGCTCCCCCGCGGCCTGGTGCGCGGTGGGCGTGCATATTCGCGGCTGCCGGGTGGTGGAGGCCGCCTATGCCCTGCCGGGAGAACAGGCTGTGCTGCCGCCGGGCGGACTCCATGGCTACCGCTGGGCCGAGGGGCGGCACGGGCAGGGCTACTGGGTGCTGCGCTCCGGCGAAATGAGCGCCCCGCCCCCTTGACCTTCCCGCGGCAAAGGGGTACAATAAGGGCACAGCCAAGTACATAAGGAGGGTGTTCCCCATGGCGATTTCCACCAGGCCCTTCGGCGTGACCAGCGACGGTCAGGCCGCCACCCTGTATACCATGACCAACCACAGCGGCGCGTCCGTGTCCGTGACGGACTTCGGCGCGATCACCGTATCCATCATCGTCCCTGACAGGGACGGCAACCTGGCCGACGTGTGCCTCGGCTTTGACGATGTAGCCAAATACGAGGCCAAGCACGGCTCCATGGGCGATACCGTGGGCCGCTACGGCAACCGCATCGCCAAGGGCCAGTTCACCCTGGACGGCGTGAGCTATCAGCTGGAGCTGAACAACGGCGCCAACCACCTGCACGGCGGCTTCAAGGGCTTCTCCTCCTACATGTGGGAGGCCCAGCCCACCGAGGGCGAGCACCTGGACAAGGTGGCCTTCCACCGCGTCAGCCCCGACGGCGAGAGCTTCTACCCCGGCACGCTGGACGTGACCGTCACCTATTCCTGGGATGACGACTGCAACCTGTGCATCCGCTATGAAGCCACCACCGACAAGGCCACGCTGTGCAACATGACCAACCACTCCTACTTCAACCTGGCCGGTCACGACCACGGCACCATCCGCGACCACGCCGTGTACATTGACAGCGACGTGATCACCCCCGTGGACGCGGGCCTGATCCCCACCGGCGGCTACATGCCCGTGGCGCAGACCCCCTTCGACATGCGGGAGGGCCTGATGCTGGGCGACGGTCTGGATCAGATCGATTCCTGCCCGATGATGCAGCTGGCCGGCGGCTACGACCACAACTTCATCCTGCGCAAGGGCCTGGCCATGGGGCTGTGCGCCTGCGTGCATCATGAGGAATCCGGCCGCACGATGGAGGTCATCACCGACCAGCCCGCCATGCAGCTCTACTCCGCCTGCACCACCGACCTGGCGGGCGGCAAGGGCGGCGCGCACTACGGCCCCCTGTCCGGCCTGTGCCTGGAGACCCAGCACTGCCCGGACGATCCCCACAACCCGCAGTATCCCGGCACGACGGTGCTGCGTCCCGGCGAAAAGTACGACACCACCACCATCTACGCCTTCCGGTTGGATTGACCGTCCCTGCCGCGTTAAGCAAAGAAGTGGCCTGCGGGCCACTTCTTTTGCGTTCGGGCAGCCCTTCGCCGGGCCTTTGGGCCTACGTCGGGCCATGGCTTCAGGCGGTTTTTTTCATGCCCGGGGCTGTCTTTATTGACGCAGATTCCCGGCTGTGCTAAGATACCGATAGTTACCAATGCCTGCAAGGGAGGAATACGCATGCGGATTCTCCTGATTCCCAACGCCACCCGTGCCGACGCCCTGGCCTTTGCCGACGCCATGATGGAACGCCTCGGCGCTCTGGGGCATGAGGCCTATCTTTATCAGCAGCCGGATGATCCCCGCCTTATGGGGACGGATCTGGCCATTGTGGCCGGGGGCGACGGCACCGTGCTGCGGGCTGTGCGCAGCCTGTACCGCTACCCCTTCCCCTACTGGGCGGTGAACTTCGGCCACCTGGGGTATCTCACGGAGTGCGAGCCGGAGGAGGCCGACGCGGCCCTCAGGCGGATTCTCGCGGGGGACTACCGGGTGGAGAGGCGGGCCATGCTCTCCGGGGCCATGGACTGCGGCGAGGGCCGGGAGGACTTCGTGGGGCTGAACGAGGCCGTGATCCACCGGGGCGCCAGCATCCGGCCCCTGCACCTGTCCGTGGCGGTGGACGGCACGCCGGTCATGCAGTTTTCCGGCGACGGCGTGCTGGTCAGCACCCCCACCGGCTCCACGGCCTACAACCTGTCCGCAGGCGGGCCCATCCTCATGCCGGAATCCAACCAGCTGGTGCTGGCACCCATCTGCGCCCACGCGGCGCTGTGCGCGCCCCTGGTGGTCAGCGGGCAGCACGCCATCCGCATTGATCTGGAGGACGGCGGCGCGGAGACGGCGGGCGACACCTACTGCCTGGACATTGACGGCAGCCACCGCATGACGCTCCTGCCCGGCGGCCAGGTGACCTGCGCGCTGGCGGCGTGGACGGTGGGGCTTGTCCGCACCACCGACGCGGGCTTCTACCGCCGGCTGCAGCAGAAGATGGCCGGCCGCGACTGACGGAAGGAGGCTTCCCCATGGGCGAACTGTCGCTGCTGCCCAACATTGGCCCGGAGGTGGAGCGTCAACTGAATGCGGCGGGCGTAACCACCGCGGCGGAGCTTCGCGCCCTGGGCGCGGAGGAGGCCTGGCTGCGCATCCAGGCAAACGACCCCTCCGCCTGCCTCCACCGCCTGCTGGCGCTGGAGGGAGCCATTCAGGGCGTGAAGAAAACGCTGCTGTCCCCGGCGCGCAAGGCAGAGCTGAAGGCCTTCTGCCAGGCCCGCCGCAAGGGCTGAGGGGCGGGAATTTCCGCCCGTCCCGGCCTTGCGCGCGCTCCCGGGTTATGATATGATAGACAGGTACGACATCACACAAGGAGCATGATTTTCCGATGGATATGATGAGCCGCATCGCCGCGCTGACGGCGGACTGCCTGACCTCCACCTGGCCGGAAGCCGCCAACCTGCCCGACGCCGGGGAGATCCGCGGCCTGCTGGCCGTGCCCCCGGATCCCAACCTGGGCGACTACGCCTTCCCCGTCTTCCGCCTGGCCAAGGCCCTGCGCATGGCCCCGCCGAAGATCGCCGCCGCCCTGGCTGAGGCCTGGAGCCACGAGGACGTGGCCCGGGTGGAAGCCGTGAACGGCTATATGAACTTCTTCCTCAACCGGGTGAACTTCGCCCGGGACACCCTGCAAACGGTGCTGGCCGCCGGCGAAAGCTACGGCGCGTCCGACAGGGGCAAGGGCAAGACCATCTGCCTGGACTATTCCTCCATCAACATCGCCAAGCGCTTCCACATCGGCCACCTGTCCACCACCATGATCGGCCACAGCCTCAAGCGCATCTACGATCACCTGGGCTACACCACCGTGGGCATCAATCACCTGGGCGACTGGGGCACCCAGTTCGGCAAGATGATCTACGCCTACAAGACCTGGGGCTCCCGGGAAGAGGTTGAAAAGGGCGGCGTGAACGAGCTGGTGCGGCTGTACGTCAAGTTCCACGAGGAGGCCGAGAAGGATCCCTCCCTGGACGACAGGGGCCGCGAATGGTTCAAGAAGATCGAGGAGCGCGACGAGGAAGCCCTGTCCATCTGGAACTGGTTCAAGGAGCTGACGCTGAAGGACACCGCCAGGGTGTACGACCTGCTGGGCGTGACCTTCGACTCCTACGCGGGCGAGAGCTTCTACAACGACAAGATGGATCGGGTCATTGACGAGCTGAAGGAGAAGAACCTGCTGACCATCTCCCAGGGCGCGTCGGTGGTGGATCTGTCCGAGGACGATATGCCCCCCTGCATCATCCTGCGCTCCGACGGCGCGACCCTCTACGCCACCCGCGACCTGGCCGCCGCCCTCTACCGCCAGGATACCTACCACTTCGACAAGTGCCTGTACGTGGTGGCCTACCAGCAGGATCTGCACTTCCGGCAGATCTTCAAGGTGCTGGAGAAGATGGGCAAGCCCTGGGCCAAGGACTGCGTGCATGTG
>JBJEUJ010000380.1:0-5469 GCA_051883775.1 Aristaeellaceae bacterium
ACCTGGGCCGGGAAACCTTTCTGTGCCCTGTCCGATGGGAGAACGGCTGGCCGGTGGTGAACGAAAACCAGTCCATTGGCTTGAAGATGGATGTACCCTGCCTCCCGCCTGCGCCCGTTACGGCGCTGCCGGTGCGCGACACGTTTTCGGGCGGCATTGGCCATGGGTGGAACTGGCTGCGCAATCCCCAGCGGGAGAATTACGGCCTGTCCGGGGCGGGCCTTACCCTGACCGGTACCGCCGTTACACTGGACATGGATCAGAATCCCACCTGGATGGGGCGGCGGCAGGAGCAGTTTGACATGTGCTGCACAACCCTGGTGGAGCCGCTGACGCTGGCAGGGGAGGGCCGGGTTGGCCTGAGCGTTTTCTACGACTGCGATCATCATTACGACCTGGCCCTTGCCGAGGGCAGGCTTGAGCTTCGGCTCTGCGTTGGTGATATTCGGCATACGGCCTTTGAGACTGCCTGGCAGGGCCCGTGCGAGCTGGAGGTCCGGGCCGACCGCATGAAGTATCAGTTCTGGTACGGTCATCCAGGGCATGAAAAGCAGCTTGCAGGGACAGCAATCACGCGGCATGTCAGCAGCGAGGCGGCAGGGCTGAGCTTCACGGGCGTGTATGTTGCCATGTTTGCAGAAGGGGATGCGAGCGCTGTTTTCCCGTGGTTCGATTGCGAGCAATAGGCACAGCCTTTTTGACGGCGCAGCACGACAAAGGGCGGTTCCACGACGGAACCGCCCTTTTCGGTGCGGAGGGCAATCACCCTCAGCGGTGCTGGAACTTCTGCCAGTTCTTCCGGCGCTGTTCCTCCTTCTTCAGCTGGAGGTATCGGTTCAGCTGCTCCGGATCGAGCCGCCCCTGCTCCACGGCCCGGCGCACGGCGCAGCCCGGCTCATGAATGTGGGTGCAGTCGGAGAAGCGGCATTGGCCTGCGAAATCCGCGATGGTGGTGAAGGTTTGCTCCACCGCGGCGTTATCAAGGGCGAAAGCCCGCATGCCGGGGGTGTCGATGATGGCCCCGCCGCAGTCCGGGAAAAGCAGCTCCCGGTGGGTGGTGGTGTGCCGGCCCTTGCCGTCGGCCTCGCGGATGGCGGAGGTGTCCATAGCCTCACGGCCCAGCACGGCGTTGACCAGCGTGGACTTGCCCACGCCGGAGGAGCCGGCAAAGGCGATGGTCTTCCCCTGGGCCAGCAGGTCGCGAATGGCCTGCACGGCGGGCATGCCGGGGCGGCTGTTCAGCAGCACACGGATGCCGGGAAAGGCCCGCTCCGTCTCGTGGAGCCGCGCTTCGGCCTCAGGGGTCAGGTCAGCCTTCGTCAGCACAATGATGGGGGTCACGCCGCCCGCCAGCGCAGCGGCGATGTACCGCTCCGCACGGCCCAGGCTGTAATTCTGGTTCAGGGACATGCACATCAGCAGCACGTCCAGGTTGGCGGCGATGAGCTGACTTTCGCCGGTGGTGGGGTCGCCCACGCGGCTCAGGGTGCTGCGGCGTTCCTCAAGGCCCTGGATGACGGCGTTGTCCGACTGGCCGTCCCAGGCCAGAAGGGCCCTGTCGCCCACGGTGGGGTAGTCGGTGGGGGAGGCGGCGGTATGCATCATTTTGCCCGATACGCGGGCGGTCAGCAGCCGGGTGTGATCCTCGGCCAGGCAAACAGTGTATAGGTTGTGGGACTGGGTGAGAACGATCGCGGTGTACGTCAATGCAATGCTCCTTTTCATCAAAGGGCATAAAAATGCCCGGGGACGTTGTGCGCTCCCGGGGAAACATGCAAAAAGAAACGCCTCCGTTATGCCAGCGTGCCGGGAGCCACACTGCGGTCAGCCATCATGTCAAAAACCTTCACACAGCATCGCTCCTTTCCAGTCCATAAGATGGGATAAGCATATCACACCCGCCCGCGCCTGTCAAGACGTTCCTGCAGAAAAACATGCCTGCCCGCAACGGCAAAGGAAAAGCCCACCCTCTTGTGCGGAGAGGATGGGCTTCATGCTTTGCTTTGTGTGTGCGGATGATGTCAGGGGATCAGACAAGCTCCAGAACGACCATCTCGGCAGCGTCGCCGCGACGGGGTCCCAGCTTGTAGATGCGGGTGTAGCCGCCGGAGCAGTTCTTCTCCGCGTTGCGGGCCTTGTACTTGGGGCCGATTTCGCGGAAGAGCTTCTCCACCACAGGATGCTTGTTGTCCTTGGTGCGCTCCTTGTAGTCAGACTTGGACTCGTCCTTCTGCTTCTGCTCCTGCAGGTCATACAGGTAGGCCATCATCAGACGGCGGGCATGCAGCTTGGAGGGCGCGTCGTTGGTCACCTCCAGGGTAACCAGCTGACCCTTCTCATTGTGGGTTTCCTTGGTGACGGACACGGTGTTCTCGCATTCCTTGACCGCCAGGGTGATCATACGGTCGGCGATGCGGCGGACTTCCTTGGCCTTGGCCTCGGTGGTCTCGATGCGGCCGTACCAGATCAGGTCGGTCACCAGGCCGCGCAGCAGCGCCTTACGCTGGTCGGCAGTGCGACCCAGCTTGCGTTGGTATGCCATGGGATATTTCCTCCTTCACGGGCGATGAGGGCTTCGCGCCATTGGCGCGCCAGGGGTTCGCCTCCCCCGGGGAACCTTCGCAGCCCCGTCCTAATAGGATTGATTACTCTTCGTTGGGTCGCAGGCCGAGACCCAGAGCTTCCAGCTTCTGCTCGACTTCCTCCAGGCTCTTCCGGCCCAGGTTGCGAACCTTCATCATGTCCTCCTGATTGCGCTGCACCAGCTCAGCCACGCTGTTGATGCCCGCGCGCTTCAGGCAGTTGTATGCACGCACCGACAGGTCCAGCTCCTCGATGGTCATCTCGAGGACCTTTTCCTTCTTGTCGTCCTCGGGCTGCACCATGCTCACCGGCATCACCTGATCCGTGAGGCTCACGAACAGGCTCAGATGCTCGCTGAGGATCTTCGCCGCGCCGCTGATGGCCTCTTCGGGCTTCAGCGTGCCGTTGGTCCAGATTTCCAGCGTCAGCCGGTCATAGTCGGTGGTGTTGCCCACGCGGGTGTCCGCCACGGTGTAGTTCACCTTCCGGATGGGGGTGAAGATGCTGTCGATGGCAATCACGCCGATGGGCATTGAGGGATTCTTGTTTTTGTCAGCGCTGACATAGCCGCGGCCCTTCTCCAGCATCAGCTGCATCTGCAGGTGAGCGTCCTCGTTCAGGGTCGCAATGTGCATGTCGGGATTGACAATCTCAACCTCGTCATCCACCTTGATGTCGCCGGCCTTCAATTCGCAGGGGCCCTGGACGTCAATGGTGACCTGCTTGGGGTTGTCCGTATACATCTTCACGGCCAGTCCCTTCAGGTTCAGGATGATCTCGGTCACGTCCTCCTTCACGCCGGGAACAGTCGAAAACTCATGCTGCACACCTTCGATGTGCACAGAAGAGACCGCCACCCCAGGGAGGGAGGACAGCAGCACCCGGCGCAGAGAGTTGCCCAGCGTGTGACCGAAGCCACGCTCCAGGGGTTCCACAACAAACTTGCCGTAGCAGTTGTTCTGGCCAACCTCCACACACTCGATGCGTGCCTTTTCGATTTCTACGATCATTCCGTTTACCCTCCTCTTTCATTTCCTGGGTGAAGGGCCGTGCGTAGGGGATGCGGCGAAAATCACCGCGTCCCGCCGCGCCCTTCAACTTAACGGGAGTAGAACTCGACGATCATGTTCTCCTGCAGATCGAAGTCGATATCCTCGCGAGCGGGCAGAGCGTTGACGGTACCGGTCAGGTTGGGAGCGTCGAAGGTCAGCCACTTGGGGGTGACCACCGTGGTGCCCTCGCGCAGGGGCTTGAACAGCTCGCTCTCAGCGGAGCGGGGACGCAGGGTGATCACGTCGCCCACCTTCACGGAGTAGGAGGGGATGTCCACCTTCTGGCCGTTGACGCGGATGTGGCCGTGCACAACCACCTGGCGGGCCATGCGGCGGGTCTTGGCCAGGCCCAGACGGTAAACGACGTTGTCCAGGCGGCGCTCCAGCAGCTGGAGCATGTTGTCGCCGGTGACGCCCTTCATGTTGGTGGCCTTCAGATAATACTTGTGGAACTGCTTTTCCAGCACGCCGTAGACGAACTTGACCTTCTGCTTTTCCTTCAGCTGCGCGCCGTACTCAGAAACCTTCTTGCGGCGGGTGCCGCCGGGGTTGCGGGTAGACTTCTTGTTGCCATAGCCCATGACAGCCGGAGAAATGTCGAACGCGCGGCACTTCCGGGCGATAGGCTGCTTGTTGATAGCCATGTTTCGTAGTCCTCCTTCGTTACCTTACACGCGACGGCGCTTGGGCGGACGGCAGCCATTGTGGGGGATGGGCGTCACGTCCTTGATCATGTTCACATCCAGGCCGGCAGCCTGCAGGGAACGGATGGCGGCTTCACGTCCGGAGCCGGGGCCCTTGACGTACACCTCGACGGTCTTCAGGCCGTACTCCATGGCGGCCTTCGCGGCGGTCTCGGCAGCCATCTGAGCGGCGAAGGGCGTGCTCTTCTTGGAGCCGCGGAAGCCCAGGCCGCCAGCGCTGGCCCAGGACAGCGCGTTGCCCTGCGTATCGGTGATGGTGACGATGGTATTATTGAAAGAAGAGCGGATATGGGCGGCGCCGCGCTCGACCAGCTTGCGCTCCTTGCGCTTGCGCACAACCTTCTTCAGCTTGGATTGCTTGGGTGCCATTTGAATTCATCCCTCCGGTTCAATCTTCACTTGCCATCAGGCAAAGTGGCCCTTACTTGGTGGCCTTCTTCTTGCCGGCAATGGTCTTCTTCGGGCCCTTACGGGTGCGAGCGTTCTGCTTGGTATTCTGACCGCGGACGGGCAGGCCGCGGCGATGACGCACGCCGCGATAGCAGCCGATTTCCATCAGGCGCTTGATATTCAGGGAAACTTCACGACGCAGGTCGCCCTCGACCTTCAGGTGATGCTCGATGTAATCGCGCAGCTTGCTGATGTCGCTCTCGGAGAGATCCTTGACTCGGGTGTCGGGGTTGATGCCGACTTCCGCGAGCATCTTCTGGGAGGTCGTCAGGCCGATACCGTAGATGTAGGTCAGGCCGACCTCAACGCGCTTTTCTCTGGGCAGGTCTACGCCCGCAATGCGTGCCATGTGTGTAAAACACCTCCGTATGTTCTGTGGCAGTCCGCTGACTGCCTTGAAAGACGCATCTCCCTCCGCTGTCTCAGGGGCAACCCACCCCGGAGCGCCGACGGACATGCAACCTTTTCGCCCGCGTCCGGTGATGCGAACGCGCGGCAACGCTCTCCGTCCGCTATGGAAGGTGCGGATGGACAGCGTGGAACGTTAGAAGACGTATCGGCCGGACGATGGAACACACGCCCTGGGGCGCATGCAGCCGCCCACCACCCGACCTTCTGGCTAACTACTAAAGTTTATCACACCTCTCCAAAAAAGTAAATGTCTTTTCTCCGCGAATCTG
>JBJEUJ010000381.1:0-5455 GCA_051883775.1 Aristaeellaceae bacterium
GCAAGGCCTACGTATCCACCGAGCTGGGCGACGCGCTGGTGTTCGGCGTGCTGATTATCGTCCTGCTGGTGAAGCCCACGGGATTGCTGGGCAAGAAGATCCACGAGAAGGTGTGAGGTGAGAAGCATGAAGAAATCGAGAAAGGTTTTCATCAGCAACCTGATCACCTACGGGATCGTCATTGCCGCCTTCCTGCTCTGCCAGCTGGCCATGAGCGGCTCCATCGAGGGCTTCAAGATGTCCCGCTCCCTCAAGGGCCAGCTGATCCCCATCTGCGCGTGGGTCGTGATGGCGGTGTCGCTGAACCTGACGGTGGGCGTGTCGGGCGAATTGTCCCTGGGCCACGCGGGATTCATGAGCGTGGGCGCGTTCGCGGGCATCATCATGTCCACCTGGCTGCTCAGCGCCTTCCAGCTGGAGAATGAAACCGTCCGGCTGATCCTGGCCATGGTGACCGGCGGCGTGATGGCTGCCGTCATGGGCGTGCTGATCGGCATTCCCGTATTGCGGCTGCGGGGCGACTATCTGGCCATTGTGACGCTGGCCTTTGGCGAAATCATCCGCAATGTGCTCAACTGCCTGTATTTCTCCGTGGACGGCATGGCGCTGCATGTGGCCTTCAATAACCCCAACCTGCCCGGCAAGGTGATCTTCAACGGCCCCGCGGGCGCCACGGGCGTGGGGAAAATCGCCACCTTCACCATGGGCTTCGTGCTGGTGATGTTCACCCTGGTGGTGGTGCTGAACCTGATCAACAGCCGCTCCGGCCGGGCCATCATGGCCATCCGCGACAACCGCATCGCCGCCGAGAGCATGGGCATCAACGTGACCAAGTACAAGCTGATGGCCTTCGTGACCTCCGCGGCCCTGGCGGGTATGGCGGGCGCGCTGTATGGCCTGAACTTCTCCTCCCTCACGGCCACCAAGTTCAAGTTCGACACCTCCATCCTGGTGCTGGTATTCGTGGTGCTGGGCGGCATCGGCAACATCCGCGGCTCAGTGATTGCGGCGACGCTGCTGACCGTACTGCCCGAGGTGCTGCGCGAGTTCGGCGACTACCGCATGCTGGTGTACGCCGTCGTGCTGATCCTGGTGATGCTGGCCACCAACAGCCCCATCATCATGAACCTGATGGCCCGCATCCGCCCCGCGAAGAAGGAAGAGGAGCCCCGGAAGGAGGGTGACGCAGCATGACCCAGCAGAAGAAATTCAAGCCGGACACCATCATGGTGCCCGCGCCGTCCACCTCCATCCTGCCCCAGCGCGACGTGGACAAGCGTCCCGTGCTGGAAACCCGGCACCTGGGCATTGAGTTCGGCGGCCTGAAGGCCGTGGACGACGTGAACCTGATGATCGGCCCCACGGAGATCTGCGGCCTCATCGGCCCCAACGGTGCGGGCAAGACCACCGTCTTTAACCTCCTGACCAAGGTCTACCAGCCCACCACCGGCACTGTCCTGCTCAATGGCAAGGACACCGCCGGCATGAGCACCGTCCAGGCCAACAAGCTGGGCATCGCCCGCACGTTCCAGAACATCCGCCTCTTCGGCAACATGAGCGTGGAGGAGAACGTGCGCATCGGCCTTCACAACCAGGTGCGCTACGGCATGCTGTCGGGTATCTTCCGCATGCCGGCCTTCTGGCAGGGGGAGAAGAAGCAGCATGAGCAGGCGATGGAGCTTTTGTCCATCTTCGACATGCAGCACATGGCGGACGTGAAGGCAGGCTCCCTGCCCTACGGCGCCCAGCGGCGGCTGGAGATCGTCCGCGCGCTGGCTACCAGCCCCAAGCTGCTCCTGCTGGACGAGCCCGCCGCGGGCATGAATCCCCATGAGACCGAGGAGCTGATGGAGAACATCATCAAGATCCGCGACCGCTTCCAGATCGCCGTGCTGCTCATTGAGCACGACATGAACCTGGTCATGGGCATTTGCGAGGGCATCTGCGTGCTGAACTACGGGCGGATCATCGCCAAGGGCACGGCGGATGAGATTCAGCGCAACCCGGCGGTCATCGAGGCCTACCTGGGCAAGCAGAAGGAGGCGTGAGGATGAGCCTGCTGAAAATCGACAACATTCATGTGTTCTACGGGGCCATTCACGCCATCAAGGGCGTGTCCTTCGAGGTGAACCAGGACGAGATCGTGACCCTGATCGGCGCCAACGGCGCGGGCAAGTCCACCACGCTGAACACCATCGCGGGCCTGCTTCGGCCCCGCTCCGGCGCGGTGTACCTGGAGGGGCAGAACCTGGCCAGCGTGCCCACGGCGAAGATCGTCCGCCACGGCATGGCCCTGTGCCCCGAGGGACGGCGCATCTTCCAGCAGATGACCGTGCGGGAGAACCTGGAAATGGGCGGCTACACCCGCCCGGACAAGGAAATCCCCGAGTCCATGGATGAGATGTTCCAGCGCTTCCCCCGGCTGAAGGAGCGTGAAAAGCAGATTGCGGGCACCCTGTCCGGCGGCGAGCAGCAGATGCTGGCCATGGCCCGCGCGCTGATGAGCAAGCCCAAGCTGCTCATGCTGGACGAGCCGTCCATGGGCCTGGCGCCCATCCTGGTGGAGCAGATCTTCGAGATCATCAAGGAGCTGCACGGCAGCGGCACCACGATTCTGCTGGTGGAGCAGAACGCGCAGATGGCCCTGTCCATTGCCGACCGGGCCTATGTGCTGGAGACGGGCCGGATCACCATGGAGGGCAATGCCACGGAGCTGCTGCACAACGACGCGGTGCGCAAGGCCTACCTGGGCAGCTGAAAAAGGAATACTGATTAGGGGCGTCCGCCTGAGAGGGGACGCCCCTGTTGTGCGCCAAAACAATCCCCCCCTGGAGCGCGGCAGCGCAAACGGGTCAAGGGGCGAAGCTCCTTGCTTTGGTAGCAGGGGCGGCGTTAGCCCCTGCGCAGGTCTGGGCGGCAGCCCAGCGCAACAGAAAATACAAGCGAAAAAGGAAACAGAAAAAGCGCGAGTTTCCGAGCAGGCGACGCAGTTCGCCCGCGTTGGAAACGGCAGGAAAGCCAACTCCCCTGGAGCGCGCCAGCCCAGCACCGCATGCCTGGCGCATCCCAGGGGTACAGGAAGATGATCGTATCACCGGATTGAGGAGGAATCGGGTCGTGGAGAAGATCAGACAGGAGGGGCGGACGTCGCTGCGCTATACCATCGCCTTCGTGCGGTGGATGCTGACGGCGGTGTTCATCGGTATCTTGTGCGGAGCCGTGGGCGGACTGTTCGCCATGGCGGTGGAATGGGCCACGGAAACCCGCACGGCGAACGGGTGGCTCATGTACCTGCTGCCCCTGGGCGGACTGTGCATCGCGGGGCTGTACCGCCTGCTGCGCCTGCCGCTGTCCGTGGGCACGGATGAAATCATCACCACCGTGCGCACCCAGGGCAGGGTCCCTGTGCAAATGGCCCCGGCTATCTTCCTGTCCACTACGGTCACCCACCTGCTGGGCGGCTCGGCCGGCCGGGAGGGCGCGGCGCTGCAGCTGGGCGGCAGCATCGGCGCGGCAGTGGGCGACCTGACCCACCCGAAGTCCGACAGCCGGCGGATATTCGAGCTGTGCGGCATGGCGGCGCTGTTTTCCGCACTGTTCGGCACGCCCCTGACAGCGGCCATCTTTGTGCTGGAGATCATCGAGGTGGGCAAGCTGAACTACCGGGCGCTGCTGCCCTGCATCGCCTCCGCCGTGACGGCCCAGCTGACGGCCCGGGCCATGGGCGCGCCCCTGGACAGCTTTGCCCTGGGCACGGGACTGCAGGCGGTGAACGCGCTGTCGCTGGTGCAGGCGGCGGGCCTGGGCGTGGCCTGCGCGCTGACGGCCATCATGTTCTGCATGGCGATGCATGTGGCGTCCCGGACGCTGCGAAAGCTGATCCCCAATAACTACCTGCGGGTGGCGGCAGGCGGCGCGGCGGTGATTGTGCTGACGCTCCTGCTTGGCACCCGGGACTATAACGGCGGCGGCATGCCGGTGATCGAGAACGCGCTGGCGGGACATGCCTTCCCGGCGGCGTTCCTGCTGAAGATCCTGATGACGGCCATCACCCTGGGCTCGGGGTACAAGGGCGGCGAGATCGTCCCGTCCTTCTTCGTGGGTGCGACCATGGGCTGCGCGGCAGCGTCGCTGTTGGGCTTCTCCCCGGCGGTGGGTGCGGCGGTCGGCATGGTGGGGGTGTTCTGCGGGGTGACCAACGCTCCTGTGGCCTCGCTGATGCTGTCGGTGGAGCTGTTCGGGCGGGAGTATCTGCCGCTGTTCGGCGTGGCGGCGGCGGTGTCCTTCATGCTGTCGGGGCACTTCAGCCTGTACCATGCCCAGCGCTTTGCGCAGCCCAAGCTGGGCAGTGAGGAAAAGCCGCCGGAGGAATGAAAAACGCCGCACCGGAAGCCTTGCGCGGCCCGGCGCGGAAGCGTATAATGGAGGAAGCAACCGATACCAAAGCAAGGGGAAATGCGCATGCCAGTCAGGGATTGCCGCTACGACGGCTCCAGGAAGCTGAATATCAGAACCGCCCCCACCGGCGCGGGCAGCCAGCGGGAGCACAAGCAGGAGCTGGAGGACAGGACGGCGGAGAACATCGCCCGTGCCTGCCAGCTGCAGGAAATGCTCATGGCCGAGGGCCGGGAAGGGCTGATCGTGGCCATCCAGGCCCGGGACGCGGCGGGCAAGGACAGCCTGATCAAGAAGGTCTTCTCCGGGCTGAACCCGGCGGGACTGACGGTGCATGCCTTCAAGGCCCCCACCAGCACGGAGCTGGCCCACGACTATCTGTGGCGGATCATGCAGGCCGTGCCGCCCCGGGGGCAGATCGGCATCTTCAACCGCAGCCATTACGAGGACGTGCTGGTCACCCGGGTGCATCATCTGGAGAAGGGCTACGCCCTGCCCCAGCGGTGCCTGACGGAGGATTTCTATCCGCGGCGCTACGCCCAGCTGCGGGCCTGGGAGCAGTACCTCTACGAGAACGGCTACCGGATGATCAAGCTGTTCCTCCATGTGAGCAAGGAGGAGCAGCGCAAGCGCTTCCTGGACCGGATGGAGCTGACGGAGAAGCACTGGAAGCTCTCCCTGGCGGACATGAAGGAACGGGCCCAGTGGGACGAGTACGACCGAGCCTACGAGGACGCCATCAACGCCACCGCCACCCCGGAGGCACCCTGGTATGTGATTCCCGCGGACAACAAGTGGTACACCCGCTACCTGGTCAGCCAGATTCTGGTGGACACGCTGGAGGCGATGAACCCCGCCTGGCCGCCCCTGGACAGCGCGGAGGCCGCGAAGATCCCCGCCGCCATCGCCCAGCTGGAGCGGGAGGAATACAACTGACCCCGACCAACTCGCCTGGAGCGCGAAGCGAGAACGGGTCAAGGGGCGAAGCTCCTTGCGCAGGTGCAGGGGCGGCAGCCCAGGCGCAACAGAAAAGACAAGCGGAAAGGAAAAGAGAAAGCGC
>JBJEUJ010000382.1:0-27503 GCA_051883775.1 Aristaeellaceae bacterium
GGTATGCAGGCGGAGCTTGCCGCCCTGCCCGAGGGCGCGGTGGCTGACCTGAACTGGGAGGGCCTGACGCTTGCGGACATGGCGGAGCTGGCAGCGGTCCGGCCCGACCTGCGCTACACCTGGGAGGTCAGCTTTGGCGGCGTGACTGTGCCCGGGGATGTGACGGAGCTTGACCTGGACAGCCTGACCACGGAGACCGTCAAGACCACGTTCCTCCGTCAGGCGCTGACCTGTCTGACGCAGCTCACCCATGTGACCATGTTTGAGCAGAAGATCAGCGTGGGGGACATGGAAGGGCTGATGGCGGACTTCCCGCAGATCACCTTCGACTGGAGCGTTGCCATCGGCACCTACCGCATCCGCACGGACGCTACGGCCTTCTCCACCCTCAAGGGCAGGCAGGAGCCCCGCTTCACCGCCAAGGACATGGAGCCGCTGAAGTACTGCACGCTTCTGGAGGCCATCGACCTGGGGCACAACAACGTCAGCGACCTGTCCTTCCTGACCCAGTGGCCCCATTTGAAGATCCTCATCATCATTGACAGCAAGAACCCCGTCACCGACCTGACGCCCCTGACGGAGCTGAACGAGCTTGAGTACGTGGAGCTGTTCATGCAGGGCATCACCGACCTGACGCCCCTGGCCAACAAGCCCCACCTGCTGGACCTGAATCTGTGCCACAACAGCGTCACCGACCTGACCCCCCTGCACAGCGATACAGCGCTGGAGCGGCTGTGGATCTCCTACAACCGGGGCTTGAGCGACGAGCAGGTGGAGGCCTTCAAGGCGGCTGTGCCCGGCTGCAAGGTGGAAACGGTGGAATACCAGTCCACCGGCGCGGGCTGGCGGGAGCATGAACGGTATTTTGTCATCAAGGACGTGTTCGAGACGCGGGTTTATCGTCCCTTTGCCGCCCAGGCGGAGGACGCCCGGTAAGCTGCCGCGCCAGGAAGGAATGTGATTCAACATGGGATTCAGGCTGCGGCTGCTGGTGCTGGTATGCCTGTGCATGCTGCCCCTGGCAGCCCTGGGCGAGGCGACGCCCACGGATGTGGAGCCCCTGCCCCCTGCAGAGGACATAACCGCAGACTGCACGCTCAATGGCTCCGGGCGAATGGATTACATCCGTGACAAGGCCTACAACACCATCTGGGATTCCAGCTACCAAAGCGGGAAAAGCGCCCTGACCATCACCGCGCCGGAGGGCAAGACCCTGGGCGGCATCATGATCCACTGGTGGCGCTTCCCCCTGGCCATCACCTTCCAGGTGCCGGACGGCCAGGGCGGCTGGCAGGATCTGGAGAGCGTGGAGGGCAAATATTACGCCCAGTATTACCCCCTGGACGGGCTGACCCAGGTGCGCATTGTTCACCGGGATGACAAAACCACGCCGCTGAAGATTCTGGAGATCACGGTGATGACCCCGGGCCAGCTGCCGGAGGATCTCCAGCTGTGGGAGGATCCGCCGGAGAAGGTGGATCTGATGCTGCTCCACGGCCACCCGGACGATGAGGTCCTCTGGTTCGGCGGGCTGCTGCCCACCTACGCCGGCCAGGAGGGCAAGACGGTGCTGGTGGTCTGCGCCACAGCGGGCATGTACGCCCGGCGGCATGAGCTGCTGGACTGCCTGTGGACCTGCGGCATCCGCACCTATCCGGTGTTCTGCCCCTTCACGGATGTGATCACCAGCAATATGGATACGGTGCTGAATACCTGGGGCAAGGACAAGACGCTGTCCTGTATCACGGAATTGTACCGGAAGTACAAGCCGGACGTGGTGGTGACCCAGGACGTCAACGGCGAGTACGGCCACGGCGTGCATCGGGCCATCTCCTATGCGGCGCGCACCTCGGTGGAGCTGGCGGCGGATGAAACGAAGTATCCCGAGCAGGTGGCCGAATACGGCGTGTGGGATGTGCCGAAGATGTACGTCCACCTGTACGGGGAAAATCAGATTCAGATGGACTGGTGGCAGCCGCTGTCCGCCTTCGGGGGCATGACGGGCCAGGATGTGGCCCGGGAAGCCTTCCTCTGCCATATGACCCAGCAGGATCGCGGCTGGGCGGTGCGGGATGGGGGCGAGCTGGACAACAGCCTCTTCGGCCTGTACCATACCACCGTCGGCCCGGATGTGGTGGGCGGCGATCTGTTCGAGAATCTGCCATAATGCATGAGGGAGCCTGACTGGACAAGGGTCGGGCTCCTTTGCTGCCATGGGTTGCGCGCCACATACGTCTGTGATAGAATAGCGCATATCATCGAGGCAAACGGAGGGACAGGCATGCATCAGGCGGCGGCGAAGGCGTTCATTGTGAACCATGCAAGGCCCGTGGATCTGGCGGTATACCGTTACTTCTTTGAGCAGGGCGACAGGGCGCGGGTGGTGGAGGCGCTGGCGGCGTATCAGAATGCGGACGGCGGCTTCGGCCATGGGCTGGAGATGGACTTCCTGAACCCGGCCTCCAGCCCCATCGCCACCAACGATGCGATCATCACCCTGCACCGGGTGGGCGCGCTCCGGCGGGATTCGGCGATGGTGCGGGACATTGTCCGTTACCTGCGCTCCCGCGACGCCTTTGACGGAGAACGGCGGCGCTGGCTCTTCGCGCTGGAGAGCAACAGGGATTATCCCCACGCCAGCTGGTGGGAAAAGAGGGGCGACGGCATCTCCGGCTTCAACCCCACCATGTCCCTGGCGGCCTTCGCGGTCTGCTACGGCGGGCGGGATGCGCTGGATGAGACGATGCTGCGGGAGGGCCTGGCCCACCTGGAGGCGCAGGAGGACATGGGCAGCGACGCGCTGAAGTGCTACCTGCTGGCCTGCGAGCTGCTGGAGAAAAACGGCGTCACGGACGTGATCGACCTGAAGCGGCTGCGCAGTCTGATCAGCCTGCGGATTGGTCAGGCCATCTGCCGGGACGCCAGCCTGTACGGCAAGGCCTATGTGCCCGTGCCGTCGGACTTTTTCGCGGGGACATACCTGTCCTTCCTGACGGAGGAGCTGCGGCAGCTGGCCCGGGCGGAAAAGGCTGTGCTGGACGAGCTGCAGATGGCGGACGGCGGCTTTGACATTACCTGGACGTGGGGCACGCCATACCCTGCCGAGTTTCAGCAGGCGCGGGCAGGCTGGCGTCCACGGCTGACGCTGGACAAGCTGCTGTTTGACAGCCTGGCGCTGTGATTGTCACGGAATAGGAAAAGCGTCCGTATGACGGGGGTCATACGGACGCTTTTGTTGTGCGGACAGCCTATGGGTCATGGCGGCTGCCTGAGCCTGCGTCTGCTGCGACGGGCGCGCCGCTGGCAAAGCCCTTACGGCAGGCGTCAGTCAACGTTGAAGGTGGTGGTGTTGACGAGCATGCCGTCCCAGTACAGCTCCACCGTATAGGCGCCTGTGGGGATGGCGCCGTTCAACTCGTACAGCAGGTCGAAGAAGCTGGCGCCGGCACAGTACCAGTAGCGGTAGCTGCCGGGGGCGTTGTTGAAGGAGGAATAGCTGATGTCTCCGGCTACATCCGTCAGGGTAAAGCCGTTGGGCGCATAGAAGGCAATGGTGGTGTAAAATTCACGGCTTGTGGCCAGCTGCGGGAGATCGACCCGGTAATACAGGCCATAGCGATAGCCGTACTTGTCCATGTTGGCCATCATATCGGCGGCGTTGAGCCTGTCCAGGCTCTTGGCGTCCTCGTAATCCGCGCCGGATTCAAGGTAGCGGTACTTGTAGGATGTCTTGATGGAGCTGGCCTTCAGCTTGCCGTCCACGAAGGATTCGGGTGTGGGCAGGGTGATGACACGGTTGGCCTCAATGCCGTGGCAGTCCTCCACGGTGAACAAGTACGTTCTGCCGGGGATCAGGAAGCCGAAGGTAAAGGATTTGCTGCTGGTGGTGGAGGAGCTTTCGTCGTACGCGCCCCAGAAATACCCCTGCTTGGCGCTGGAGGACTCATCCACATACCGGTATGACAGCTGATAGGGCCCGGCGTTGGCGGAATCCTCCCAGGTGATGGTGAAGCAGCCGTTGTCAGCTTTGACGCTGGCGCTGATCTCAAAGGTGCGGGAGGTTGTGGCATCCGAAGCTGCTTTGGGCGTGGAAGGAGCAAGATCGGGCGTGGGTGTGGGCGTAGGCGTCGGCGTGGGCGTAGGCGTCGGCGTAGGCGAAGATGTGGACGTAGGCGAAGGTGTTGACGTAGGTGAAGGTGTAGACGTAGGCAAAGGTGTAGACGTGGGCGAAGGTGTGGACGTAGGCATAGGCGTCGGCGTGGACGTCGGCGTGGGTGTAGGCGTGGGCGTGGGCGTAGGCGTAGGTGTGGGTACAGAATCGGATGTGGGCTCGGATGTGGACGCAGGCTCAGGCGTGACAGCGGATATGGCCTCAGGTGCAGAAATGGGCTCGGATGTGGACGCAGGCTCAGGCGTCGGCTCGGACGTTAACGTGGGCGTCACGGTGGGAGCAGCGTCCACCTGCATGATGGGCACGGCGGTTGGATCGGGCCGGAAAAGACCGATACCGGCCACCCGCTGGGCGATCAGACCAATGCCTGCCAGCAGCAACAGCAGCACCAGACAGATGATCCACCAGCGATTCCTCCGGGGAGGCTGCTGCTGCGGCTCAACATAAGCCGCTGAGGGCACGGGAGGCACATACGCCTGTTCCTGGCTCCCGGGATTTTCCGGCTGGGACGGCTGCGCATCCGGAAGGATTTCCCAGTCCTGGCTCTGCGGAGCCGCCGGCTGGGGCGGCGGGGGAGGCGGCACAGGCCTTGCGGGTGCGTCCGCCGGGAAGCCCACCATCGCGTCGAACATGGCCTTCAGCTGGCGGGCGGCCTGCTCCGACAGCCCTGCGCCCATCAGCAGCTTCAGCGCCTGGGTGGAAAACTGCGCCGTCGGCTGCTCCAGCTGGGACAGGTACAGCTTGCCCAGCCCGCTGGCCATGGCGATGCGCACCTGATTGCACAGCGCCCGACCTTTCTCGCCCAGACGGTCGCCCAGGGCGCTGGAGAGGAACGTGGCGTCCCCCAGCACCTGATGGCAGCCGTAAAGGTTATAGATGGTACGCATGGCGTAGGCTTCCATGCGGCAGTCCGCAGGCAGGGGAGCGCGATCCTGCTGATTGGCGCCGCAGGCATGGCACAGGGTGACGCCCACGGGCATCTCCTGGCCGCATTTCCAGCAACGGTTCATGGCTCATGTTCCTTTCCTTTGGTATGGGTGGCGTGCGGATTCGCCCGCGCCATGCTGACGCTCACCTGGCTCTGATACGGGCGGCGGGTTGAACGTCTCCGGCAGGGGTAATTGCGGCGCATCCGGGCGATAACAAAGGCCCCGGGCTGCGCTGCGGCTGTAAGGGCTTCAATGGGAAGGAGCGGTCGTGGCGGGTCAGCCTCCCGGCTGGAAAGCTGATCGCTATGGATGCAGGCCGGAAGGGCTTGCGCATGCTGCCATGTCAGCGCAAACACACCCTGCGCTCCGGAAGGAAAACGACGGTATACGCCGTTCTGTTCGCCGGGGCGAAAAGCGAGCCCCGGCATCATCATGGAAAGAAACGGTGGAATCGGTAACATTATATACGAATTTCCTTGTTTTGTCTATGCGGGAACGGGAAAAGAACCGCTGCCCGTGGGAGGCATCCCGCAGGATACGGACGCAGAAAAGCTCTCCGCAGGGTGCGGAGAGCTTGCCGGTGGCTCCGGCGAAGGAAGGGTTACCGCTTCAGGGTGGTGTAGTTGTCCCGGACAGTGGCGTAGGCCAGCTTGGGACGGCGATACATGTCCACCACGCCCTTGTTGTTCTGGGCCTTGGGCCGGTGCAGCGCCCACTCCTCCGATACCCGCACATCCGCAAACTGCCAGATGTACGTGCCGGAAATCCGGGCCTTGCTTCCCAGGGCCTTCAGCTGCCTGTCCAGGATTTCCGCCTGGCGTTCCTCGCTCCACTTGGCCTTGTACAGGGGATCGTGATACCCGGCGATGCCGCCTGCGCCGAACTCCGAGAACAGGATGGGCTTGCCCGCCGCGCCGTTCTCGTCCATCCACTGCATCAGCCGGTCGGCGTATTCGCCGGGATCCTCCGTGGTGTACCATAGGGGATAGATGTTGAAGGACGCGATGTCCACCAGATCCAGGCACACATCCTTGAAGAAGCGGCAGGAGGCGAAGGTCACGGGGCGGGTGGCATCCAGACTGTGCAGCAGGTCGATCACGTGGCTGTACATGCTCCGGCCGAACTCCGTCTCGCTCTCGCACTCGTTGAGCAGGCCCCAGGTGTAGATGCAGGGATGGTTGTAATGCTGGGTGACCATCTCCCGGGCGCTCTGGTCAATCTGCTCCTTGAACAGGGGCTTGCGCATGATTTCCCCGGGAATGGCGCGGGAATGGCACTCCTCCCACACCAGCATGCCCAGCTCGTCGCACAGGTCCAGGAAGCGGGGATCGTTGGGATAGTGGCAGGTGCGGACGCTGTTCACGCCCATGTCCAGCATCAGCTGCAGATCCTCCATCATGGCGTTGACGCTCACGGCGCAGCCCTGGTTGCCATAGTCCTCGTGCCGGTTGAAGCCCTTGATGTACACCTTCTGCCCGTTGAGCAGGATGTCCTCGCCCTGCACCTTCACCACACGGAAGCCCACCCGGTCGATCAGGTCGTCCACGGGCGCGCCATCAACCTCCATGATCGCCGTCAGCTCGTACAGGTGGGGATCCAGCACGCCCCAGGGCTGCACGTCCGCGCAGCTGATGCGCAGGGCGATCTGCGCTTCCTCACCGGCCTGCAGCGCAGGCACGGAGGCTTCCGCGCTGCCGCCGGCCACGCTGACCGCGACCTTGCCTGCCGGGCTGTCCTTCACGGCCTTCACCACCACGGTGACGGACGCTTCCCACGCGCCCTCCGCCGTCTGCTCAGGCACAAAGACCATCCGGTCCAGGTAAGCCGCGGGGATCACCTCCACGCCCACGGGACGGGTGATGCCGCCGTAGGAATAGTAGTCGTTGGGGATGTGCAGGGTGGAGGCCTCGGAGAAGCTGTTGTCCACCAGCACGGTCAGGGTGTGCTGCCCGGCCTTCACATCCGGCACGGTGAAGCGGAAGCCGGTGAAGGCGTCGTAGTGATGGCCCAGGGGATGCCCGTCCAGCAGCACGTCCGCCGTGTGGCTCACGCCGCCGAAGGCAAGCAGCAGGTTGCCGTCCTGTTCGGTGACAAAGGTGCGCTCATACCGGGCCTTGCCCCGGTACTGGGCCAGCGCAGGGATGGCCTCCCAGATGCCCGGTACCATGGCGGGGAAGGCGCGCTCCGGGCTGTCCAGCGTGGTCATTTGCCACACGCCATCCAGCGTGCGGGTGGTGCGGAGACGATGCTCGTCAAACAGTCGAAACATAGGGGATAATCTCCTTTCATTCGAATCGCGTGTCAGCCCTTGAGCGCGCCAACCATCACGCCCTTGGCGAAGAACCGCTGCAGGAAGGGGTACAGCACCAGGATCGGCGCGCAGGAGATGACGATCAGCGCGTACTTGATGGAGTCGGCGTACTTCGCCAGCTCGCCCGCGTCCGAGGTGGCCGCCAGCTCGGAGTTCTGGTTCAGCAGCAGAATCTGCCGCAGCACCAGCTGCAGGGGATACTTGTGGGTATCGTGAATGTACAGCGAGGCGCGGAACCAGGCGTTCCAGTGGCCCACGGCGTAGTACAGCACCATGACCGCCAGCGTCGCGCCGCTCAGGGGCAGGAACACCTGCGTCAGGATCCGGAAGTGGGACGCGCCGTCCAGCTTGGCGGCTTCCACCAGGGAGTCCGGCACCGAGGAGAAGGCCGAGCGCATGATCAGCAGGTTGTAGGTGTTGATGGACACGGGGATGATCAGCGCCCAGAGGGAGTCCATCAGGCCCATGCCCTGGATGTTCAGGTACTCGGGCACGATGCCGCCGGAGAAGTACATGGTGAACAGGATCAGCATGGCGATGGGCCGGGAGAGCATGGAGCCCTTCAGCGCCAGGAAGTACGCGCCCAGGCAGGTCAACACCATGTTGAAGCACAGGCCGGCAATCAGGATGAAGAACGTGTTGGCAAAGCCGGAGAGCACCAGGGAGTTGCGGAACACCAGCTGATAGCTGTAGGTATTGATCTTGCCCACGGGGACAAGCAGCAGGCCGAAGTTGCGTCCCAGCACGTCCGCCTCGGAGATGGAGGCGATGACCACGTAGTACATGGGGTAGATGGTGATGATGCAGATCAGGATCAGCAGGATGGTGTTGACCACCGTAAAGACGGTGTAGCCCACACCCTCCTGGCGCAGGCGGCTCCGGGAGGGCCGTGCGCTTTGCTTCAGCGTTGTCATATCGCGCGCCTCCTTACCAGATGCCGTAGCCGCTGGCCTTGTTGCTGATGAAGTTGGCCAGCACCACCAGGGCGAAGTTGATGGCGGAGTTGAACAGGCCCACCGCCGTGGAGAAGGAATATTCCGCGTTGATCAGGCCGCGGCGGTAAACGTAGCTGGAGATGACGTCCGCCGTTTCCATGGTGTAATCGTTGTAGAGCAGGATGATCTTCTCGTGGCCCACGCTCATCATGGAGCCCACGCGCAGGATCAGCAGCAGCATGATGGTGCGGGCGATGCCCGGCAATGTCACATGCAGGGTCTGCTGCCAGCGGTTGGCGCCGTCGATGCGGGCGGCCTCGTACAGCTCCGGGTCAATGGCGCCCAGGGCTGCCAGGTAGATAATGCAGTTCCAGCCGGTCTCCTGCCAGATGTCGGAGAGGATGTAGATGGGCACAAAGGCCGAGGGAATGTTCAGCAGGTTCTGGTTGACGTTTCCGTGGAAGAGGTTGATCAGCTGCACGATGAAGCCGTCCTTGTCCACGAACAGGGTAATCATGGAGCAGACGACCACCAGGGAGATGAAATGGGGCATGTAGGAGATGGTCTGCACGGTGCGCTTGAAGGCGCGGCTGCGCACCTCGTTGATCATCAGGGCGAAGATGATGGCGCAGGGGAAGGTGAACAGCAATCCGCTGACGGAGATGGTCAGGGTATTGCGGATCAGCCGCCCGAAGTAGTAGGAGTTGAAGAAGGACTCAAAGTATTTCAGCCCCACCCACTTGCTGCCCCAGATGCCCAGGCGGGGCTTGAAATCCTTGAAGGCGATGACCGCGCCCAGGAGGGGCTTGTAGTGGAAGAGAATGTAATAGATGATGACGGGCAGCGCCAGGAGGTATGCACCGCCAAAGCTGCGCAGATCCTTGCTGATCCGCCGGCCGAGGGTGTTCCGTCTTGCTTGCATGGCAAACGCTCCTTCGCAATCATAAGAACCGGCGTGCAGAGCCGCAGCCCTGCACGCCGGAGGAGGGACTGAATTACTCGGCCAGGGCGGCGTTATGAGCGTCCAGGGTAATCTGCTTGATCTCGCAGATGCGGTCCATGCCCATGGACTTCAGGGTGGCGATGTAGGCGTCGAAGTCGTTCTCGATGGACATCTCGCCGGAGATGAACTTGGCGCGGCACTCGTCGATGTACAGGTTGATGTCGGTCCACAGGTCGGTGTACTCGTCCAGGTACTCGTCCAGCACGGCGGTGTGGATGACCACATGCTCGTCATGGTCGGTGTTGGACCAGCGCTCGTAGGCGACAATCTGGGTATCCTCGGGGTGACGCATGGCCAGCTGGTCGTTGGCATGGATGCCGGGCCAGTTGATCAGGCCGTGGGTGCGGGCCACGCCGTCCATGGAGTAGCCGTTGGGGTTGTGGAGCACCAGGTCGGTATACTGGGGCTTGCCGTTCTCACCGATGGTGTAGGACTCGCCCAGGATGCCGTAGTTGCGGATCATGTTGCCCTCTTCGGTGTAGAGGAAGTTGTAGAACTCCATGCACAGCTCGACGTTCTTGCAGTCGGCGCTGATGTAGGTCACGTCGTCGTTGGTGGTCATGGGATCGGCGTAGGAGAACATGGCGTGATCCTGATCCGCGCCGTGAATGACGTAGCCGCCCACCATGGAGCCGCCCTCCTCCAGGGAGGACAGGTAGGTGTTCAGACGGGAGTTGTTGCCGTACATGACGCCGGCCTGGCCGGTGCAGAACATGGCGCGGGAGGTGGCTTCCTCCATGGACAGGTAGTCAACGGAGATCAGGCCCTCGTCGTAGAGCTTCTTCATGAAGGCCAGCACGTCCTTGTACTCCGGCTCGTAGGCGCCGTAGTGCCACTGGCCGTCAGCCTGGTACTCAGCGGCGTTCACCAGCCCGAAGGCGGAGGTCAGCTCGCCGTTCTTCAGGCACTCGCGCAGGTCCAGCTTGCCCTGGAACACGAAGGGGGTCTCCACGCCGTACTGCTTCATGGCCACCAGGGTGTCATAGAACTCGTCGATGGTCTGGGGCACGTCGCGGCCGATGGCGTCCAGGATGTCCTGACGGTAGAACAGGCCGCGCCAGTAGCGGTAGGGGGACTTCTCCTCGAAGATGTGGCCGGCCAGGTAGTACATCTTGCCGTCCAGCTGGGTGATCTCGCTCATGTAGATGGGCTTGTTGATGTAGGCCCAGTAGTCGGGGGCGTACTGCGCCAGCATGTCAGGCTCCACCTCCTGCACCATGCCGTCGGCGATCAGGCCCGCCACGCCGCCGTTGTAGTTGGCGCCGGCGTTGAGCATGAACATGTCGGGCAGGGTGGTGGCGCCGTTGAGGGCCAGCACCAGGGAGGTGGCGTCAGCGAATTCCTTCAGCTCCACCTGGATGCCGGACTTCTCGCACCAGGCCTTGAAGCCGGGGGTGTCCATGGAGGTGGTGTAGCCGCCGTTGGCCGTATCGCCGTCCAGCTGCTTCCAGATGGTCAGGGTGGTGGACGTTTCCACGGGGTAGGTCACTTCCGCCAGCGCGGAGCATGCCGCCAGGGCCATGCACAGGGCCAGAAGGGTTGCCAGTAGCTTTTTCATACAAGAGGCCTCCTTAGTGTCATTGATCTTGGAATCCACAGCCCAACGGAGGATTCCTTCTGGGTCTATTGTGCCTGCTTTTTCACCGATTCACAATGTAAAAAGTCACAGGAAACCCACAATTATTTCACAGCGATTGATCTCTTTTTGACAAAAAATCATGATCGTATGTCGGATATGGAAGTAAATTTCCCGCATCATGCCATGAAAAGCCGCTCTGAACGTACCTTTTTTGTTTTTGATGTTGAAATTTATCACAGCCGGTGCTATACTATTTCACAATGGAACGAAACGCTGCGCGCCATGACAAAACGGAGGAAGGAACCATGCTGTTCAAGGTGTATCAGTGCGGGGTGGACAGCTATCACGGCAAGGAATTCTGCCATGAGCTGCCCAATGGCTTTGACTGCTGGAGCCTTATCTATGCCGTTACGCCCCAGCGCATGAACCGGGGCGACAGGCTCGTGGATGTACCGGCGGGCACCTGCGCGCTGTATCCGCCGGGGTATCCGCGGTACCTGTACTGCGCCAGCGGTGCGGATTTCTTTGTCAATACCTGGGTGCATTTCTCCGTGGACAACCGGCCGGCCATGGACACCATGCTGGTGCGCTGCGGCATTCCCCAGGCGGAGCTGTTCCGCCTGCCGGAGGATTCGCCCTTCCTGGACACCATGCAGGAGATGGTGTACGAGTATTCCACCGTCCACGCCAACGCGGATGAGATGATCTCCGCCCTGATGCACGTGATCCTCATCCAGATCGGCCGGAGCATCATTCCCTTTGACAGCCACGACGACGCGGCGGATCAGCGCCAGCGCAAGCTCTTTGAGAAGCTGCGCAAGGAGATTTACAGCGCGCCGGAAAAGCCCTGGACGGGGGAGAAAATGGCCGCCAGCGTATTCCTCAGCGTCAACCAGTTCATCGCCCTCTACAAGCGCTTCTTCGGCGTGACCCCCAAGCAGGATCTGCTGGATGCGCGCATCGTCAAGGCCAAGACGCTGATGGGCAGCCCCTCCACCATCATCAAGGAGGTGGCGAACAACTGCGGCTTTGACAATGAATACTACTTCTCCCGGGTGTTCAAGCAGAAAACGGGCATGACCCCCAGCGAGTACGCGCAGCAGCGCCTCGCCGTCCTGATGCCCGATCTACCCCAGCCCTGATGAGGCGCATGCCATGGAAATCACTGCCGCCGGGCTCCACAGGCCCGGCTTTTTGCATGCAGAAATGGTAGCTTCCGGGCCGGGCGGGTTCCCGATCATGGAACGAGCGCTGCCTGGCCGCACTGGGCATAGCAGCACGCCGCACAGGCAAGAAACCTGTGCGGCGCTATGATTATGAAGAAAAGGCCCTTCCATGGCAGGGAAGGGCCCGGAGGAGGAGCTGCCCTGCCCGGCGGGCGGGAGGCAGCGTTCCTGCATCAGAGGAAGGAGCCGTCGAAGGGCGCCTGTACGGAGGGGAGTATCTCCCGCAGCAGCCAGCGGCCCTCCGAGGCGGCCAGGATATGCGTGCCGGCGGAGGTGAAGAGGAGCTTCTCCTCCGGCAGGATCGACCGCAGCGTGCGGTAGCGGATGTTGTCGTCCTCGGCAGCCATGTGGGACTGGGGTACCAGGACAAACGCCGGTGCGGTCGCGCCGTAGAGATGATCCAGCTGATTGATCATGTGGTGGGCCGACTGCACTGCGCCGCAGCGGAGGGTGTCCGGGCTGAAGCGGGCAAGCAGCGGGCCCTCGGCGCGGTAGGATATATCGCCCGTGCACAGGAAGGACGCGCCGTCCGCCGTGGCCTTGAGCACGGTGGAGGTGTCGTTGAAGTCCCCCAGCTGTTCCTCGCCCTGGGGGCCGGTAGCATCCTCATGGGTCTGCAGAATGTCGAACGCTACGCCGCCCAGCTCAAAGCGCTGCCCCGTATGAACCTTCAGGTAGCGGGCATGGGGGTAGTAGCGGATCAGCCGGTCCATGGCCGGATGGATGGCCAGGGGATAGGTGTAGCGATCCATGGTGGGAAAGTTGAAGATGATCCGCTGCACATCCATATCATCATGATGGAAGCGCATGAGCTTGGCAAAGAAGTCGGTGTGATCCTCATGGGCGTGGGTGCAGAACCAGGCCGCAATGGGAATCCGCTGGCCCTCCGCCGTAGCGGTGAGGCGGCGCATCAGCGCAAGCGCGTCGGCCACTGCCGCGTCCGTGGCCTGCTCGAACTCGCCCCCGTCGATGACGAACAGGGAGCTGTCCTTCAGCCGGAGAAAATAGAGCATCCCGCAGTCCGCCGTCGTGCCGTCGCGCATGAGGTTATGATGCAGCCCGTACTGGCACAGCAGGAATTCCTGCTCCCCGCCGGGGGTACAGAAGTCCGTGAGCGGATCGCTGACCGGGTCGTCCAGCCAGCGGGCCAGTCCCCGGAATGGGTACAGCGCGCCGTACAGGCGGCGGCCCTGACCGGTCAGGGAAACGTAGCGGTTGCCGTCCAGCGTGCGGGACCACTCGCAGCCATAGCCCATGCGGTTCAGCAGGGCCGTGTAGCGGTCGAAGGCGGCAGGGGTGGTGTCCGTGACCGTGCGTACCCAGCAGGGCGGATCCTGGGGAAGACCGTCCGTGCGGACAACGCGGCTGTGCAGCCGCCCGTCCTGCAGCCATGCGTCGATGCGCAGGCGGCCGTCGGCGATGGCGGCGGAGGGCCTGTCGGGTATGCTGGTCACTTCGTAGCCGGACAGCGCGAAACGCTGCAGCCGCTGAAGCATAACATAGGGACTCCCGCGGAAGCCCCGGTCAAGCTCCACGCCCTGCGCGTCCAGGTAATGCAGGCCGTAGCCTGCGTTGTACAGGGTGTCCGACATGCGGCCGCCCTCGTAGGGGGGAAGCCCCGGCAGCAGGGCGCGCGCCGGGTCGAAGCCGTCAGGAAGGGCCATGCAATCACCTCATTCGTGGCAGGAGAGGAGGGAGCGTCAGCGGGGAAGGCTGTCGGGGGTTTCGAGGGGCGCGGTGAAGCGCTTCCGGCCGGAGAAGCGGAACAGCGCCGCCGCCGCCAGGGACGCCACGATCCAGCACAGGTACATGGGCCTTGCGCCCAGCGCGCCGTAGATGGCCCCGCCGGTCACCCCGGCCAGGGAGGAGCCCACGTAGATGAAGCCGTCCATCAGCCCGGCGGCCAGGGCGATGCACCCGACCCGCTCGTATTCCAGGGGGATCAGCGCGGTCAGGATGGGGTTGAGCCCGTACATGCACGCGCAGGACGCGCCCATGAGCAGCGCCATGGGCAGCGCGCCGCCTGTCAGCAGCAGCGGCACGCAGCAAAGCCCGGCGCAGGCCATCATCAGCGCGGTGACGCGGCGGTTGCTCTGGTTCTCACGCTCCCTGAGCACATAGCCCAGGGCGATGCCCGCGGCGTTGAGCAGCGGGATGATCAGCGACAGGGCCGTGGAGGACAGCGCGCTGCCCCCGCCCTCCGTGCTGAGCAGCGTGGGCACCCAGGTGACGATGCAGTCCCGCACGAAGCCATACAGGATGCTGGCCAGGAACACCATCAGCAGCCCCGTCCGGGCGAAGATGGGCCAGGCGGCCCGCCAGGGGGCCGGCGCGGCGGCAGCCCGGGCGGAGGCAGCCTCGCCGGAGTCCTTCACCAGGGCGCAGATGACCGCCACGCAGGGCAGCCCCAGCAGGCCCGGAGCCAGGAAGGACAGCCGCCACCCCACCGCCGAGGCCAGCACGCCGGAGGCCGCCCAGGCCGCCAGGTGCCCGAACACCACCGCGAAGGAGAAGATCATGTTGGCCCTTCGGCGCTGCCTCTCCTCCGGGAAGAAGCGCGCCAGCAGCCGGACGATGGGCGTCCAGAGCATGGACTGGCCCGCGCCGTTGAGCAGGCTGAGGATCAGCAGCGCGGGATAGACCGCCACCGCACCCATCAGGATATTGCATGCGCAGGCGATGAACACGCCTGTCACCATGTGGCGCACGGGCTTCACCCGATCCACCACCATGCCGTTGACCAGCTGTCCCACGGCGTAGGTGACCGCGAAGCAGGTCTGGATCAGGCCGGCCTGGGCGGGGGTGACGGACAGGGCGGCGCGGAGCTGCTCCAGGGCGGCGGAAAGGTTGAAACGGTTGCAGTAGGCCACCACATAGGCCAGCGTGCAGGCAAGCACCACGCGGCGCTGAACCCGGGTGAAGGGCTGATTCATGGGAGCATCCCTCCTGGAAGCCGGAGGAATGTCCGGCTTCAATAGATATGATCGGGCCGGTTCGTCCACCAGGCCTCGGGCAGATAGGTACGCTGCGCCGCCAGCATTTCCTCAAACAGCGCTGCGCCGTCCCGGTAGTTGACCCGGCTCATCAGCGGATCGTCCAGGAAGGTGGTGACGCCCAGCTGCCAGTCGCAGGTGCGGGCCACGCGCAGGGTATTGCGCTGGTTGATGACGTGACGCATGGTCAGCGCCAGAATGTCCGGATCCATCTCCCCGGCGTATACGGGGGCGATGCTGTCCTTGCGGAACAGGGCGTTGGTTTCCACAATGGCGCCCAGGGGCAGGTTGGGGATCTGCCCCCGGTTGGGGATGTTCACGTTGGTGGTCATGTCCCCCAGGCCCAGCAGCGCCTGCATCATCAGGTGACCCTCCTCGCCGCTCTGCCGAAGGGGCAGCTCCTCCTCCCCGGAGAGCACCCGGGCGCGCCGCGCCAGCTTCTGCCCCAGCTGCCATTTGCGCCAGGTGACCGTCGTCAGCCCGAAGCCCCAGGAGCGCACCGTCTCCGGGTCCCGCAGGTACCAGGGGGGCATGAATTCCGCCAGGTGCCGGTCGCCCGCCGCGGCAATCTTGCCGTACTTGAGGAACAGGTCGAACTTGACCCGGTGGGAGGTGGCGAAGGAGTCGTTCATCCAGTTGTCGTCCTTGCCCTTGAGGAAGCCCGTGGCATGGTACTTCTCGCAGAAGGCCCGGTAGAGCGGGAACAGATCCTGCCCCTGCCAGGTGGCCGAGGTGAACCAGGTGAAGTGGTTGATGCCCTGCACGTTGACGCGGATGTCCTGCCGGGGCACGTCGGGGACGCCCTCCATGTCCTCCAGCATGGCGCTGAGCAGCTTCTGCGTGCCAAAGACCTCATGGCAGCAGCCGAAGGCCTTGATCCCCGGGAACACGTCGTAGAGGGTGGCCACGCACAGGGTCATGGGGTTGGTGTAGTTGATGACCCAGGCATGGGGCGCATAGTCCCGGATGGCCTCGGCGATCTCCACAAACATGGGGATGGTGCGCATGGCCCGCATGAAGCCGCCGGGGCCGGTGGTGTCGCCCACGGACTGGTACACGCCCAGCTTCTCCGGCGCATGCACGTCGGACTGCATCTCGTCAAAGGTGGCGGGCAGGATGGAAATCACTACAAAGTCCGCGCCGGTGAGGGCCTCGCGCAGGCTGCCGGACACGGTGTAGCGCCAGTGGCTGACCGCGTCGGGGTGGGCGGCCGTCCGGTTGCCGATGATCATGTTCATTTCCGCGGCTTCCCGGTTGATGTCGTACAGGCGCACCTCGCCCTCCATGTGGGGATCCGTGGCCAGGTCGTTCATCAGGCCCCAGGCCCATCCCCGGGAGCCGCCGCCGATGTAGGCAATCACCAGGTCGCTGACCCTGTTTTCTTCATAGCGCATGGCTTTTCCTCCTTGTATTGCTCATCCTTGCGGGAAAGCGTCACAGCCCCCGCCGCTGCCGGTAGATTCCGGCGAGAATGTCGATCACATGGGCCACCGCGTCCTCCGCGTTGGAGGGGACAATGTAGTCTGCGCAGGCCTTGGGCTGGGGGTCGCCGTTCTCCGGCACAAAGGCCAGGGCTGCGGCGCGCAGCATCTCCAGGTCGTTGCAGCCGTCGCCCACGGCGTAGGCGTCATCGTGCTTCACGCCCAGGTAATCCGCCAGCTCCAGCAGCGCGCTGCCCTTGTTCACGCCCCGGGCCAGCACCTCCAGGTAGTCCCCGTCGGTGGTCAGGGTGGTCAGGGTGGGGGCGTTCTCCTTCAGCCAGGCCTCCGCCTGAAGAATGTCCTCCCGGGGGCCCAGGAGCATCATCTTCGCCCAGCAGTCCCCCGCCTGGGCAGGATCCTCCACCCGCTCAAAGGGAATGTCCTGGCTGGTGAAGTGGTGGTGGCTTTTTTCGGTCATGTTGATGGCGCAGGCCCGGTCGAAGGGGTACATCTCAATGGACAGGGCGGGCAGGTGATCCCGGATCCACCGCACCGCGTGCCAGGATTCCGGGCCGATGCCGTGGCAGACGGCAATCTTCTTCTGCGCATAGTCGTAGGCCATGCCGCCGTTGGCCAGCAGCACCGGGGCGTTGATGATCTCCGGGCTGTAGCGGTGGAAGCCCAGATACACCCGCCCGGTGCACACGGTGAAATAGCCGCCGTTGTCGATGAAATAGCGGATGGCGTCCCGGACGCGCGGGGTGATCTGCCCGGCGGGGGAGGCCAGGGTGCCGTCAAAATCGCTGGCGATCAGCACGCCGTCAAAGAGCATGGATAACCCTCCTTCGCCTCAGGGGCAGAACTGTTCCCGGACGAGCTGCTCCACCCGGAGCAGATCCTCCATCTCCAGCCTGTCGGTTTTCTGCATGCCGGCCGCATCCCGGGTGCGGCTGGTCAGCTCCATGGGCACGCCCAGAAGGTTCATGTGGTACTTGCAGCTGACCGGGTAGTAGCTGCGCTCCTCGCCGGACAGTACGCTCAGCACAGCCTGGAGCGCCTCCGCCTTCTCCGGCTGCTCCTGCCAGATGGAGAACAGACGCACATACAGGTCCGGGTGGAAATTCCCCATGATGCCGCTGAAGCCCGCCCCGCCTGCGCGCAGGGAGGAAAGCACCGTGGCGGCGTTGGCGTTGAACAGCTGGGCGCGGCCGGACAGCAGCGCTGCGCGGTGGGCCAGCACCTCCGCGTCGCAGCAGGTGTCCTTGATGAAGGAGAACCGCCCCGATTCCGCCAGGAAGGTCAGCACCTTGTCCGTCAGGGGACGCCTGTAGGGCGCGGGGCACTCGTACATGCCGAAGGTGACCTCCGGCAGCGCCGCCAGGATGTGCTCCAGGTTGCCAAGCAGCACCTCGTCCGGATCATCGGGACGGGCGAGGCGGTTGGCCACCAGCACCACATTGTCCACGCCGGTGTCCGCCATGCGCCGCAGCTCCCGCAGCTGATCCTCCATTCCCTCGGACACATGGCCGGAGGCCACCACGCACAGCCTGCCCCGGGCTGCCTTCACCACCCGGGCGGCCAGGGCCACCCGCTCATCCTCGCTGAGGGTGAACATCTCGCTGGACAGGCAGACGGCGAAAATCCCCTGGCATCCCCGGGCGACGTAGAACTCCACCAGACGGTCCACGGCGTCCAGGTCAAGCTGGCGATCGACGGTGTAGGGGGTAATCATGGTGGGGTAGACTCCGGGAGAAACTCTCTTCATGGTATGTTTCCTCCTTGTGCGGTAGGGCTGGTCAGTAGGAATAATGGGAGCGGCGGAACAGGCCCGGCGGCAGTCCCTCCACCCGGCGGAAGAACTTGTTGAAGCTGAACACGTTGGCATAGCCGATGGCTGTGGCGATTTCCTCCAGGGGCATGTCGGTGTGCAGGAGCAGATCCTTGGCCTGCTCGCACTTGATGCGGTCGATGTAGTCCCGGCCGGAGAGGCTGAAATCCCGCTGCAATATCCGGTTGATCTGCTTGGTGCTGATGTGGATGTGCCGGGCGATGTCCGCCAGGGTGACCAGCTCCTGCATGTGGCTCTGGACATAGGCGTCGATCTCGGCAATGCGCGTGTCGATGGAGGGCGGCTTGTCGGCGGCGGTCTGCGGCTGGTTGCGGGCCAACAGGCGCACCAGGGCGACGATGATGGTCACCAGCTTGGCCTTGATGGCCTCCAGGTAGCAGGTCTCCTGGGCGTCGGCCTCGCTGAGGATGTCGTTGAAGCTGGTCAGGATGGCGGGATCGTAGCGGGTCACCAGCACGTCGCTGAAGGTCAGGACCTTCTGCGCCCGGGCCGCGGCGGTGGAGCTGCGGCTGGTGATGTCAAAGGCCAGGGAAATCTTGTCCCATTCCTGCGTGCCGTCCAGATACTGGTGCGGCACCTCCTTGCCCAGGAACAGCAGCTCGCCCTCCTGAACGGTATGCTCTGCCTCCCGCGCCTGGTACACGGCGCTGCCGCGCAGAAACAGGTGCATCTCGAAGAAGGAATGACGGTGCGGCGCGGAACGGACGACCTCCTGCTTCTGGGGCGGGCGGGTATAGTGGCTGTAGCTCAGCCAGATGATGTGGATGGTAATATCGTCCAGCTGGAAGTCCAGATGCGCGTTGGCCAGGGTGCGGTTGAGGACGGACAGATTGCTGCGGCCAAAGATCTGCTCATACATGGCTCCCCCTCCTTTCATGGACGCTGGTATTCAGGCCGAGGGTATAAAAATGAGAACGATACGCATATTCCTTCTTTATTCTACGGATTTTTCAAAACCCTTACAATGGCTTGAACAGACAAAAGTATATCCAGCCAGGACATCCCTGGCGGGCTTGCACAAAATCCCCTAAGACTTTACAGAAATGTCCTTGATGGGAAATATGTGTCCGAATCGCGCATCGTTATGTCCCGAATGGAAATTGATTTGCCGGAATGGGAACGGTATAATGAAAACAGCAAAGGGCGCATATCATCACCACGGAACGAATTTTATCGGCGGGCAAGCCGATGAAAAAAAAAAAGGAGGATTCAACATGAAGATCACCCGGATCCTGGCTCTGGCAATGGCGCTGATCATGGCCTGCGCATGTACGGCCATGGCGGAGAGCGCCTTCCCCCTGGTGGACGAGCCGACAACGCTGAAGATCCTGGCCCGCAACACCACGTCCTATCCCGATGAGGATTACGGCAAGGTCAGCGGCATGATCAAGTATGCCGAGATGACCGGCGTTACCATCGAGTGGGAGAACATCGACTCCAGCGTGTTCGACACCACCCTGGCCGCCCGCATCGCCGATGGCACCGACATGCCTGACATCATCATGAAGGCCGGCCTGAGCAACGCCAAGCTGAACTCCTGGGGCGAGGAAGGCATTCTGATCGACCTGCTGCCCTACCTGGAGGAGTACGCCCCCAACTTCTACGCCCTGATGAAGGCCAACCCCGCCCTGGAGGGCACCATCACCACCCCCGACGGCCATATCTACGGCCTGCCGCAGGTGATCCTGGCCCCCGTCATGCGCGTACCCACCAAGATGTGGCTAAACGCCAAGGCCATGGCGGCTGTGGGCATGGAGACCCCCACCACCACCGAGGAGCTCTACGACGTGCTGCTGGCCATCCGTGACAGCGACTGGAACGGCAACGGCGAGGCGGACGAGATCCCGCTGATCGGCACCTCCAGCAACATCCGCAACTACTTCCTGGGCTCCTTCGGCCTGCGCAACCGCGGCGCTCACGCCGGTCTGGTGGACGTGGACCCCGACACCAACGAGCTGCGCGTCTACGCCACCCACGAGAACTTCCGCAAGTTCCTGGAGTACATGCACCGGCTGTACGCTGACAAGCTGCTGTACCAGGAAATCTACACCACCGGCTTCGACAATGCCACCGCCCAGGCTGGCAACCAGCAGCTGAGCTGCTTCTTCTCCACCACCACCTCCGCTGTGCCCGCCGAGTTCGTTCCCGACTGGTATGGCGTGAACTGGCCCATGAAGGGACCCGACGGCTACCAGATGCCCTCCGAGGTCCGCGGCAACGTGCATTCCACCGGCAACTTCTGCATCACCGACAGCTGCCCCGAGGAGAAGATCGGTCTGGCCCTGCGCTGGGCGGACTACTTCTACACCGAGGAAGGCTCGCAGCTGATCCTGGTGGGCGTTGAGGGTCAGGACTGGGAGTACAAGGAGGACGGCCAGCCCTACTACACCGACGCCGCTCTGTCCACCCGCACCGACTCCATGAACGACAACGCCTTCCGCGCCCAGTTCGGCCTGTGGCCCAACGGCAAGGTGCCCACTGCCTTCTACGACAACCTGTTCGGCGCCGAGTATGATCCCATCCCGCGTACCGTGGCCAATTCCCTGATGGAGTACGCCACCGATGTGATCTGGCCCAACTTCAACTGGACCACCGAGGAGAGCGAAATCATCGGCACCCTGGGTACCGACCTGGAGACCTACATCGACAACTCCACCGCGCAGATCATCGCCGGCGAGGTTGAGCTGACCGACGAGTGGTGGAACAGCTTCGTCAAGCGCATCAACGACATGGGCGCTGATCAGCTGCTGGACGTGTACCGTCAGGCCCTGACGCGTACCTACGGCGAGGGCGGCGCGTACTGATTCATCCGACAGGCATCCCGCATACTGAACCTGAGCCGGGGAAGATCCGCAAGGGTCTTCCCCGGTTGTCATCCAAGGGATCAGACGGCAACGATACCCGGCCTGGCTGAAAAATGGGAGTGATAGATATGACCGCGTGGAAACGATCCTGGCTGAAATCGCTGCGGAAATACTGGCCGATGTATCTGATGCTGGTTCCGGTCATCGCTTATTTCCTGGTGTTCAAGTACAAGCCCATGCTCTTCGTCCAGATCGCCTTCAAGGATTACAAGCTGCGCAAGGGCATCTGGGCCAGCGAGTGGGTGGGCCTGAAGCACTTCATGCGCTTCTTCAGCAGCTACAACTTCAAGACCACGCTGGTGAACACCGCGGTGCTCAGCGGCCTGTCGCTGCTGTGCTGCTTCCCGTTCCCGATTTTCCTGGCGCTTTTGTTCAACGAGCTGCGCACCGACCGCGGCAAGAAACTGGTCCGCACCATTACCTATGCGCCCCATTTCATCTCCACCATCGTCATGGTGGGCATGATGATCGCCATCTGCTCGCCCTCCACCGGCATTGTCAACAAGATTCTCATTGCCCTGGGCGTCACCCAGGATGGCCTGTACCTGATGGGCAGCGGCAAGTACTTCCGCATGATGTACATCCTCTCCGACATCTGGAAGAACTCCGGCTGGAACGCCATCATCTTCATTTCCGCCATTTCCGCCATCGAAACCACCCTCTACGAGGCAGCGAGGGTCGATGGCGCAAGCCGCTGGCAGCAGCTGATTTATATTACGCTGCCCAGCATCCTGCCCACCATTGTCATCATGCTGATCCTGCGCTGCGGCAGCATCCTGGGCGTGGGCCACGAGAAGGTCTACGCCATGCAGACCGACCTGAACCTGGGCGTGTCGGAGGTCATCTCCACCTATTCCTACAAGATCGGCCTGATTGATATGCGATACGACTACGCCACGGCCATTGACCTGTTCAACGCGGTGATCAACCTGACGATGCTCCTGATCGTCAACGCCATTTCCCGCAAGGTCACCGAGACGAGCCTGTGGTAAGGAGATGAGAAGCATGAAAACAAGGGAAAGCAGGGGCGACCGCCTGTTCCAGTGGGGCGTGTATTTCCTCACGGCGCTGATCTGCATCGTCACGCTGTATCCGCTGATTTACGCGGTCAGCGCGTCGCTGTCCTCGCCCGAGCATATTCTGTCCGGCAAGGTCTGGCTCTGGCCCGTTGACCTGACCTTCGACGCCTACCGCAGGGTCTTTGCCAGCAACGATATTATGATCGGCTACCGCAATACCATCTGCTATGCCCTGGGCGGCACGCTGTTCAACATGATCATGACCATCATGGCGGCCTACCCCCTGTCCCTGCCGGACATCAAGGGCCGCAATGCGCTGACCTTCTTCATAACCTTCACCATGTTTTTCTCCGGCGGCATGATCCCCAAGTACCTCAACATCAAGGACCTGGGGCTGCTCAACTCGCCCCTGTCCGTCATCATTCCCGGCGCCATCAACGTGTCCAACATGCTGATTATGCGCAACTACTTCATCAACTCCGTGCCCGGCGCGCTGCGGGAGGCGGCGGAGATCGACGGTTCCTCCTCCTTCAACACCATGATGCGCATCGTCCTGCCACTGAGCAAGCCCATCATGGTGGTGCTGATCCTGTACTACATGGTGGGGCACTGGAACGCCTACTTCGACGCGATGATGTTCCTTAGGGACAAGAACTACTACCCCCTGCAGGTGTTCCTGAGGCAGATCCTGGTTTTGTCCCAGATGGGCGACATGGAGGAGCAGGGCGGCGTGGACGACGTGCGGGTGATCCTTCTGTACGCATCGCTGAAGTACGCCATCATCGTGGTGTCTGCGGTGCCGCTGCTGATCATCTATCCCACGGTGCAGCGCTTCTTCGAGCGGGGCATCATGATGGGCTCGCTGAAGGGCTGAGCAGAGGAGGAATGACTGCATGCACGGCACCCTGCTGGGCCTGGGACTGAGCGATACCTATGGTTTGCCCCTGGAGGAGCAGATCCCCCTCCTGCGGCGCATCGGCTTTGAGGCCTGCTTCGTGGACTGGCGCAGGGGGATGAACCTGCATCAACTCTGCGCCATCGCCGGGCGCGAGGGCATGCTGATGACCAGCGTCCATGCCCCCTTCGGGAGGATGCACAAGCTGTGGGAGCCTGACGGGGAAACCGGGGATGTTCTGGCGGAGCTGCTCGCCTGCCTGCGGGACTGCGCGGACAACGGCGTACCGGTGATGGTGGCCCACGCCATCATCGGCATGGAACGGCACAGCCCCACCGACCAGGGCGTGCGCAATTTCCGTGCCCTGGTGGAGGAAGCGGAACGGCTGGGCGTGCGCATCGCCCTGGAGAACACGGAGGGCGAGGCATACCTGGCCGCGCTGATGGACGCCTTCCGGGGCAGCGACGCCGTGGGCTTCTGCTGGGACAGCGGGCATGAATTGTGCTACAACCATGGCCGGGACATGCTGGCCCTCTACGGCGAGCGACTCATCTGTACCCACCTGAACGACAACCTGGGCGTCAGCGACTACCACGGGGCAATCACCCCCCGGGACGATCTGCACCTGCTGCCCTTCGACGGCGTCGCGGACTGGCAGGGGATTGCCCGCCGGCTGAACCGGCACGGGTACCGGGGGGTGCTGACCTTCGAGCTGAACAACGTCAGCAAGCGCGGCCGCCACGAAAACGACGCCTACGGGCGCATGGCCCCGGAGGAATACCTGACCCAGGCCTACATGCGGGCCTGTCGGGTGGCGGCGCTGAAAGCCCGCTGCCTGTAAAAAAGCATATCCCTGCGGCGCACAGTGGCTCCGGACGGCCCTGTGCGCTGCGTTTTTTGCATGGAAAAGCCCCGCCGGTGGATGCTCCGGCGGGGCTGTGCGTATGTGGGGGCAGCGGTATCAGGCAAAGCGGGACAGCAGCTGCTCATACTGTGCAGGGTCGATGGCGATGACCCCGCCGTGACGCTTCCGCGTGCGGCCAAAGTCATATTCATCGGGGGCCAGGATGCGGAAGTCCGCAGAGGCCAGGGTGTCGGTCACCAGGGGCAGATACCCCAGCCCCTTGCTGAACTGATCCACAATCAGGCACCAGCGGCCGTCCGGCAGCTGATAGCACTCCGGGCCCTCCACGCCGGGCAGGTTTGCCAGGGTTTCGCAGGGCACGGCCTCCGCCCGGTCATGCAGGCTGCGCATGCGCTCCATCAGGATCTTCTTGGTGGTCTCGTCCTTGGTGAAGCGGTAGTACCAGCCCTGATCCGCCACGATGGTGGTGTCGATCAGGTGATTCTCCGCCTGGGCATACACCTGAGCCGGGGTGAAGTCCACGAAGTCTCGGGTATGCACGGCGTAAATGCGCTGCTTGGGCTGCTCCTCCCCGTTCAGGCGGGTCATGGAGGCAAAGAACACCAGGAATGCGCCCGCCTCCGTGTCCCAGATGGCCTCGGGCGCCCAGACGCACCCGGCCTCCGGCGCGCCTACCTCCATCCGGCGGGGCTCCGACCAGTCCGTCAGGTTGTCGGATTCCCACACGATCAGCGCGCGGCTGCCGTGATGCTCCGCCTCGTGCCAGTCCTTGCGGCGGTACATGCACAGATCCGTCGCCATCAGGTAGAACCGGCCGGTCTGCGGGTGACGCACCAGGAAGGGATCGCGCACGCCCAGATCCCCCAGGGGAGAGCGCAGCACAGGCTTCCCCTGGTTCAGATCCTGCCAGCGCAGGCCGTCCTGGCTGACGGAGAAGTAAATCTGCTCACCGTCGGGCTCGCCCTCGCCGGTGAAATGGACAAACAGATAGCAGGACATGGAAATACCTCCTGTCATGATGAAGATGGGTCACGCCTGCGCCCTCAGGGGCAGCAGATACCGGGCGCTGGCGGACACGTGGTTGAGCGACATGCCCTGGGGCACGGGAATCTCAAAGTAGGTGGGCCTGGTCACGGGATACACGCGAACCTCCAGGGCCCGGGGATAGCCGTGCCGCTTCAGCGCCAGCAGCCAGGGCTGGCCGGTGGTGTACCAGTCGGCAATGAGCGCGCCGTCCAGGTACACGTCCGCATGATCGCCGGTGAAGTCGAGGCTCAGCAGCACGTCATCCACCCGCCCCGCCGGGACGTCCCCGAGCTGCACCCGGTACACCGCGCAGTCGCCGCTGCGGCTGATTTCCTCCAGCCCGGCGGAAACGCGCGCCTCCTCCGTTCTGGCGCAGAGCCGAGCGTGTCCGGGGAGCACCTCTGCCGTGACCTCCGGCTTGTCCGACAGGGCCAGCAGGTTTTCGCCGTCGGGGAGGATGCAGGCCGGGCTGAGAATCAGCCGATCCCCTGCCCGCCAGGCGTGACGGGCCTGCCCGGCGGTCAGCAGGATTACCTCAGGCGCGGGGCCGTCCCAGCGGAGGACGGGCTCCTGCCCGGGCTGGGTGTACAGAACCGGCTTGCCCTGCACCGTGCAGAGCAGCTGGGCGTTGGTGGTCAGCAGACGGCGCGCGCCGACCCGCAGGTTGAAGGGAATCACTCCACAGAAGCCGCCGGGGATGTCCATGGGCGGCAGGGTGAAGGTATCGTCCCCCGCGTGGATGGTGAACACCACGTCCCGGTGGTCGGCCATCACCCGCAGCCGCTGGTGGTTGCTGATGAACAGGAAGCCCTCCCGGGTGCCGGCGTTGAAGCGGACGCACCAGCGCAGGTCGGTCAGGTTTTCCGCGTCGGTCACCTGATCCGCGGGATAGTAGCACATGGAGCCGGCCAGGCTCTCGCCCCGGTCGGCGATGAGCAGGTGCAGGTTCTTCAGCGCATAGGCGCTGTCGTGGAGCGCACCGGCTTCCCCCAGGGGTGCCTGGAAATCATAGGTGCGCACAGGCACGTCCGTCCAGGAGCCGGTGGCGGTGCTTTCCTGAAGGGTGGAATGGACGCCAACGGGGTTCGTCCCGCCGTGAAACATGTAGTACCCCAGCAGGTTCGCGCCGGTGGCCAGGCGGCACAGGGCCAGGGCCAGGGTGTCCTGCGCGCTGATGAGGGGCCTGCGGTGGAAGGTGCACTGCACGCCCCCGCCCAGCTCTGCGGTGAGGTAGGGCCAGTCCGCCACGCGGTAGGTGAAGCGCTCGCCGCCATGCTGCCAGTCGCTGGCGATCAGGGGATCGTTGGGCGCGTGCTGCAGCAGGAAGTTGGGGCTGGCGGGCAGGGGAGACAGGCTGTGATCCCAGGGCGCGTCGGCATAGCCGCCCATCACAGGGAGCATCTCGCCATCCACCACATTGCCGCCGCCCCAGCCCGTGGCCGTGTACAGCGGCACCCGGAACCCGGCCTCCACCGCCAGACGCTTGAGCGTCATCATGTGGACAAGGCCGCTGCCGCCGCTCTCGCCGCCGCAGTGACCGTATTCATTCTCCAGCTGCACGCCGATGACCGGCCCGCCATCCTTGTACATCAGGCCCTCCGCGCTGCGGTAGATGTTGGCGAACAGCCCCCGGACGAGGGCCAGGTACCGGGGATCGTCCGTGCGGGGCTGGATGGAAGGATCGTGCTGCAGCCAGTCCGGGAAGCCGCCGTTGCGGCATTCGCCGTGGGCCCAGGGGCCGATGCGCAGCAGCACCTCCAGCCCTGCCTCCTGGCAGTCCATCAGGAAGCGGCGCAGGTTCAGGCTGCCGTCCGTGCGCCAGTGGCCCTGCTCCTCCTCGTGATGAATCCAGAATACATACGTCGCCACGATCTGCACGCCCAGGGCCTTCATCTTGCGCAGCTCCAGCGGCCATTCCTGAGCCGGGTAGCGGGAATAGTGGAATTCGCCCATCACGGGGAACCAGGGCCTGCCGTTGCGTATCAGGTGATGGGCCGTCGCGCCGATCTCATCGCCATTGGCCTGTGCGCCGATGGAGACGGGCGTATTGGCCGCCGGAACCGGTGCAAACGCCAGCGTATGTTGCTCCATGCGAATCATGCTCCTCTCGGGTATGCCTGTGCCGCCTGCTTCCACACAGGCTGCTTCTGTCTGGCAGTATTCAACATGGACAGGGCATATTCCTTGTGAATATGTCCTGCGCGCTGCGAAAGTGCACTGCAAGCAAAAAGGAACCTCCCCATTGCTGAGGAGGTTCCGGAAAAACGGGGGAAGCCTTACTTCTGAGCCTCTTCCACGGCCACGGCCACAGCCACGGTCGCGCCGACCATGGGGTTGTTGCCCATGCCGATCAGGCCCATCATCTCCACGTGCGCAGGCACGGAGGAGGAGCCGGCGAACTGAGCGTCGGAGTGCAT
>JBJEUJ010000383.1:0-5435 GCA_051883775.1 Aristaeellaceae bacterium
GCCAGGGTGTCGCGGTACACGGGGACAGGGGCGTGCCCGGCGTGCCATGCCCGGGCAAAGGCGCTGATGAGGGCCGTCATGCTTTGGTTTTCCATGGTTTCATTCACCTCCGCATATTACTTACAGGAAACAGGCGCAAAGTACAAGACTTGACTTTTGGGCCAAAATGTGGTAATATAGAGCCATCGAAAGAGAAAAAAAGTATAAAAAAGTTGCCGCCGGAGCGTCCGACGGCGATTTTTGCGTCCTTGCGGAAGGCCCCTGCTGGCGGGTGCGGAGGGGGCAGAAAGCGCGGTATCTGTCAATGCAAAGACCATGTGCCCGCGTGATGCCAGCGGTGTTCACATAAAAACAGCTGCCGTCGGATGATCCGGCGGCAGTTTTCAGATGATTGCAAGGGAAGGGCGGGCAGGCGCTCAGGCCATGCGCAGCCGGTAGCCCAGCTTGTACACCGTCTCAATGCAGGTGGCGCCCAGCTTCCGCCGGAGCCGCTGCACATGCACGTCCACCGTGCGGGTTTCGCCCACGCCCTGGTAGCCCCAGGCCGTGCGGAGCAGCTGCTCCCGGGTCAGGGCCGCGTCGGGGGACTGCATCAGGGCCTGCAGCAGGGCAAACTCCTGGGCCGTGAGGGACAGGGGCTGACCGTCCAGGGTGGCCTCCTTGCGCTGCACGTCCAGGCAAAGCCCGCCCAGGGTCAGCAGACGCTCGCTGGTCTGCATCAGGGCGTTGACCGCGCCTACAAGGCCCCGCGCGTCGAAGGGGCTGGCCAGCACGTCGCAGGCCCCCTGATACATGGCGCGCAGATGGTCGCTGTTGGACGAATCCGACGTCATAAAGAGTAGCGGCCATCCCTTTTCCTCCAGCGTGCGCAGGAAGGAAAAGCTGTCCGTCCAGGGCAGGCGGGCATTGAGAATGGTCAGCAGACGCTTCCCCTCATGGACGCAGGCAAGACCATCGCTAACGGTCTTGGCGCTGGTGCAATGATGTCCCGCCCGGGTCAGCACGTCGCTCATTTTGCTGCTCAGCCGGACGTCGGGTTCCATAATCAAAATCTCTGCCATGGTCTCACCTCACCTATTAGACGAAGAAGAAGGTGATTTCGTTGCATGGCGGAGGAAAAAACCGCGAAAATGTTCACAAGCGAACGGCAGATACGCACAGAAAAGGGCGGAAGCTCAGCTCCGCCCTCCGGGAAACGGTGTTATTCGCAGTCGAAGATGGCCTTCTGCGCGATCAGCGGGCCGTAGAGCTCCTTCCAGCGGTGATGGGCCTCGCTGGCGTCATAAACGGGCAGGGCAGCTTCGTCCATGGTCAGGCGGATCAGCAGATCGTAGCGGTTGGGGCGATCCACCACGTTGGGGATGACCTCCACCCCGTGCACGCCGGGAAGAACCAGGGCCTGGCGGAAGAGCGCCTCAATCTCCCCGTTCAGGGCGGCGGGATCGATGGGCTTCTCCTTCCACTTGACAAGAATATGATGCAGCATGGGCCGCGCTCCTTTCTCAGTTGCCCCCGGATGCAGGCTCGGCTGCATCGGTCGGGGCAGGCTCGTTTTCGGCGGCAGGCTCCGCCGCGGGTTCGGGCGCGGTGTGCATGTCCCTGAGGAGAATCTGCAGGAACTTGTAGGTGTTCTCGTCATTGCCGCCGTTGCACACGAAGGAAAGGTAATACTCCTCATTGGTGTACAGGTAAGCCTTTAGCCCGGGCAGGCTGCTGAGGGGAATGCCGTAGAGGTGGCGCTCCCGCACATCGGTGTTGATGCGCCAGCCCTTGTCCGTGTCGATGCCATATGCCTCGCACAGCTCGGTGAAGCCCTCCATCTCCTCCAGGGGGAGGAAGGCGCCGTTGGCCGCGTAGGACTGGAACTGATCCTTGGCCAGGATGTACAGGTCGCCCTCGCCGGCGGCGATGTAGGTGCTCAGCTGCATCTCGCCGTACATCTCGTCCAGGTACATGAACAGGGAGGTCATTTCCTCCATGTCGCTCATTTCATTGACGCGGATGTCCTCCATGTAAGCGTTGAGCTGCTCCTGCTCGCCCATGCAGGCGACGATGATATTGACCTTCTTTTCCTCCGGGGGCCGGTAGGCAGTCATGGTGTAGATCAGGTTCCAGCCGAAGGCGGCCAGACAGATCAGCAGCAGGTACTTCCACCAGGAATAGTTCAGGTGATTGCGCAGGCTATCTTTGGTGACCGGTGTTTTCATGGGCAGGATCCTTTCTGCATACCGGCGGAAAGCCGGAAAATAATCCAAATGTGAACCATTGGCAGGATATAAAGAACAGGAGGCATGAACCGGGCAGGCCCGCGCCTCCTGGGATGGAGCATTATTTGCCGATGGGCTTCATGGTGGGGAAGAGCAGCACGTCGCGGATGGTGGGGCTGTCGGTGAGCAGCATGACCATACGGTCCAGGCCGAAGCCCAGGCCGCCGGTGGGGGGCATGCCGTACTCAAGGGCGTTGACGAAGTCCTCGTCCACCTCAGCCTTGATGCCCTGGGCCGCGCGGACAGCCACCTGCTCCTCAAAGCGGCGGCGCTGGTCGATGGGGTCGTTCAGCTCGGAGAAGGCGTTGCCCATCTCGTGCCCGGTGATGAAGAACTCGAAGCGCTCGGTCAGGGTGGGATCCTCGGGCTTGCGCTTGGCCAGGGGAGAGATCTCCACCGGGTAGTCCATGATGAAGGTGGGCTGCACCAGGCTGGATTCCACATACTCATCAAAGAGCGCGGCCAGGCAGTCGCCCTTGCGGGCGGTCTTTTCCACATGCACGCCGCGCCTCTCGCACACAGCGCGGGCCTCCTCGTCCGAGGCCCAGGCCTTCCAGTCCTCGCCGCAGGCTTCCTTCACCGCGTCGGCCATGGTGATGCGCTTCCAGGGGGCCTTCAGGTGGATCACCTGACCCTGGTAGGTCACGTCGGTGGTGCCCAGGGCCTTCAGGGCCACAAACTCGTAGAGCTGCTCCACCATCTCCATGATTTCCTTGTAGTCCGCGTAGGCCTGGTAGGTCTCCACGCTGGTGAACTCCGGGTTGTGGGTGGCGTCCATGCCCTCGTTGCGGAAGATGCGGCCCACCTCGTACACCCGCTCGAAGCCGCCGACGATCAGGCGCTTCAAGTACAATTCCGTCTCAATGCGCAGGAACATGGGCAGGTCAAGGGCGTTGTGATGGGTGCGGAAGGGCCGGGCCGACGCGCCGATTTCCAGGGTGTGCAGCACGGGGGTGTCCACCTCCAGGTAGCCCCGGCCGTCCAGGAACTCGCGCACGGCGGCGATGATGGCGCTGCGCTTGCGGAAGGTGTCGCGCACCTCGGGGTTCACGATGCAGTCCACATACCGCTGGCGGTAGCGCAGGTCGGTATCCACCAGGCCGTGGAACTTCTCCGGCAGCACCTTGAGGGACTTGCACAAAAGGGTCATGGTCTTGACGTGGATGGAAATTTCCCCCGTCTTGGTGCGGAAGGCCACGCCGGTGACGCCCAGAATGTCGCCGATGTCATACTTCTTGAAGGCGGCGTACTCGTCCACGCCCAGGTCGTCCCGGGTGACGTAGATCTGGATGTCGCCCTGCCCGTCCAGCAGATGGGCGAAGGAAGCCTTGCCCATGACGCGGCGGGAGGTCATGCGGCCGGCCAGGGACACCTCGACGCCCTCCATGGCCTCGAAGTTGTCAATGATCTCCCGGCTGTGATGGGTCACGTTGTAGCGGGTGATCTCATAGGGATTCCTGCCCTCGTCGATCAGGGCCTGCAGCTTCTGCCGGCGGATGATCTCCTGCTCGGACAGCTCGGGGGTGAGGGGCGTAACGGGATAATCAGCCATGTGGGAACAGCTCCTGTACTTCGTCAGATTTCAGCGTCGGCCAAGCCTCAGCGGCGGATGTCGACCACCTTGTAGTGTACGGTGCCCATGGGGATCTCGATCTCCCGCACCTCGCCGATGCCCGCGCCCAGCAGGCCCGCGCCCACGGGGCTCTCGTTGGAGATCTTGTCCGCATAGGGATCGGCCTCCTCCGCGCCCACGATGGCGTAGGTGAAGGTGTCCCCCTCGTCCATATCCTGGATGGTCACCGTGGTGCCCACGGACACCTTGTCGGTGGTGATTTCGCTGTCCGCCACCACGACGGCGGTGTTGATGGCCTTCTGCAGGCGGGTGATTTCCTCCTCCAGCTTGGCCTGATCGTTCTTGGCCTCGGTGTACTCGGCGTTTTCGGACAGGTCGCCGAAGCCGCGGGCCACCTCAATCTGATGGGCAATCTCGTTGCGGCGGGTACCGATGAGGTAGTCCAGCTGCTCCTGCAGCTTCCGCATGCCCTCTTCTGTCATGATATTGCGCTTTTCCTCAGCCATGGGGATGGGTCAGCTCCTTTCAGGGGTGAATGTCAAAGAAGCACCCTGCCGCCCTCTCGGCGGATGCAAGGTGCAGGATGGCCATAGATACCGCAGTATTATACCCCATCTGCCCGCCTGTTGTCAACGGGCGCGGGCTTTGCAATCGCGGGGGAAGTGTGCTATACTCATCGCGCATACTACCACCCGGGAGGCTTTGATTCCCATGAAGCGCATTGCCCTGCTTGCCACCGGCGGCACCATCGCCTGCCGCCATACCCCCGACGGACTGACCCCCGCCCTTCACGCCGGGGAGCTGCTGGAGGGCGTGCCCCACAGCGAGGCGGAGATGGTCTGCCGGGACGTGTTCTCCCTGGATTCCAGCAACATTCAGCCGGAGGAATGGTCCGTCCTGGCGGCTGCTGCGGACGAGGCCATGCGGGCGTGCGACGGCGTGGTCATCACCCACGGCACCGATACCATGGGCTATACCGCCGCCGCCCTGTCCTACATGCTCCAGGGGCAGGAGAAGCCCGTGATCCTCACCGGCAGCCAGCTGCCCCTGGGCGCGCCCCTGTCCGACGCGGAGACGAACCTGTCCTGCGCCATCGAGGCAGCGGCGCAGGGGGTGGCGGGCACCTACGTGTGCTTCAACCGCAAGCTGATCCTGGGCACCCGGGCGGTGAAGACCCGCACCATGTCCTTCGACGCCTTCGACAGCGTGAACAAGTCCCTGGCGGGCATGGTGGACGCGGAGGGCGTGCATTTCCTGCGCCCCATGCGCACGGAGGAGCCCTACCGCCTGCGCCCCCAGGTGGACAGCCGGGTGTTCCTGCTCAAGCTGGTGCCCGGCACCCAGCCGGACGTGCTGGACTTCGTGGCCCAGGCGGGGTACAGGGGGCTGGTGATTGAGGCCTTCGGGCTGGGCGGGCTGCACTACATCCGCCGCAACCTGGTGGAGAAGCTGCGCATGCTCCGGGCCCGGGGCGTGCGGGTCATTGTGGTGACCCAGTGCATGTACGAGCGGGCGGACCTGTCCATCTACGAGGTGGGGACGCAGCTGCTCAAGACCGATGTGATCTCCGGCCTGGACATGACCACCGAGGCCGC
>JBJEUJ010000384.1:0-5421 GCA_051883775.1 Aristaeellaceae bacterium
TCTCCACGTGCGCAGGCACGGAGGAGGAGCCGGCGAACTGAGCGTCGGAGTGCATGCGGCCCAGGGTGTCGGTCATGCCGTAGGAGGCGGGACCGGCAGCCATGTTGTCGGGATGCAGGGTACGGCCGGTGCCGCCGCCGGAGGCCACGGAGAAGTACTTCTTGCCGGCCTCGATCATTTCCTTCTTGTAGGTGCCGGCCACGGGGTGCTGGAAGCGAGTGGGGTTGGTGGAGTTGCCGGTGATGGACACGCCCACGCCCTCATGCCACATGATGGCCACGCCCTCGCGCACGTCGTCCGCGCCGTAGCAGCGAACCTTGGAGCGCTCGCCGTCGGAGTACTTGGTCTCGTTGACGATGGTCAGCGCATGATCTTCCTTCACGTCGGCAGACAGATAATCATACTTGGTCTGCACATAGGTGAAGCCGTTGATGCGGGAGATGATCATGGCGGCGTCCTTGCCCAGGCCGTTGAGGATAACGCGCAGGGGGTTCTTGCGCACCTTGTTGGCGTTGCGGGCGATGCCGATGGCACCCTCGGCGGCGGCGAAGGACTCGTGGCCGGCCAGGAAGGCGAAGCACTCGGTCTTCTCGTCCAGCAGCATGGCGCCCAGGTTGCCATGGCCCAGACCAACCTGACGCTGGTCAGCCACGGAGCCGGGGATGCAGAAGGCCTGCAGGCCCTCGCCGATACAGGTGGCAGCCTCGGCGGCGGTCTTGACGCCCTTCTTCAGCGCGATGGCCGCGCCCAGCTCATAGGCCCACTTGGCGTTCTCGAAGCAGATGGGCTGAATGCCCTCGACGATGGCGTAGGCGTCCACGCCCTTGCTGTTGTTGTAAGCCTTCAGCTCTTCCCAGTTGGCGAAGCCGTACTTTTCCAGAACGGGCTGCAGCTGAGGCATGCGGCCTTCGTAGTTCTCAAACAGAGCCATTGTTCACATACCTCCTTCAATTACTGCTTGCGCGGGTCGATCCAGGCCACGGCGCCGTCCTCAGCCTTGAAGCGGCCGTAGGTGCCGATGTTCTTCTCGTAGGCCTCGTTGGGGCTCATGCCCTTCTTGATGGCGTCCATCATCTTGCCCAGGGACAGGAACTGGTAGCCGCAGACCTGGTTGTCCTTGTCCAGGGCCATCTTCAGCACATAGCCCTCGGCCATCTCCAGGTAACGGGTGCCCTTCGAAAGGGTGCCGTACATGGTGCCCACCTGGGAGCGCAGGCCCTTGCCCAGGTCCTCCAGACCGGCGCCGATGCGCAGGCCGTCGTCAGAGAAGGCGGACTGGGTGCGGCCATAGACGATCTGCAGGAACAGCTCGCGCATGGCGGTATTGATGGCGTCGCACACCAGGTCGGTGTTCAGCGCCTCCAGGATGGTCTTGCCGGGCAGAATCTCGCTGGCCATGGCGGCGGAGTGGGTCATGCCGGAGCAGCCGATGGTCTCCACCAGCGCCTCCTGGATCACGCCCTGCTTCACATTCAGGGTCAGCTTGCAGGTGCCCTGCTGGGGCGCGCACCAGCCAATGCCGTGGGTCAGACCGGAGATGTCCTTGATCTCCTTGGCCTGGATCCACTTGCCCTCCTCGGGGATGGGCGCGGGGCCATGATTGGGGCCCTTGGCGACGCAGACCATTTCTTCAACTTCCTTGGTGTATTGCATCGAATTGGTTCCTCCTATCTGATGATAGTCGTTGAACAGGTTATCCCAAACGCCAATTCAGTATACCATATTTTCTTGTGCTTGTGTAGGGGCTTTTTGCATTTTTTCACCCGGAGGCCAAAATACCGCGTGTGATGCCGAGGGGGACGGCTTCCGCCCAGGCCTCCCAGCCCAGGCCGCGGTCGTGGCAGGCGCATGCATCCAGCAGGGCGACGCTGCCGGGGTCCTGCAGGGCGGAGGTCACGTCCAGGGCGTACCATGCGCCGCCAACGCGCACGGTGTTCCACAGGTGCGGGCCGTGGCGGTTCCAGCCCGCCTGATAGCCCATGTCCAGCCCTGCCATGGTTCCCAGCAGGTACATGCCGTCGCTGACGCCCTGGCAGTTGGCCCGGCCCTGCACAAGCGCACCGGATGCGTCCACCGCGCCTGCATAGCCTGGCCTACCGGGTTCCGGGCAGAAATAGCACACCCGGGCAGCCAGGCTGCCGGCCAGCCGCAGGGCCAGCACATCCGCCGGACAGCTGCGGGGAATCTGCCGGAGCATGTCCTCCGCGCAGGCCAGGGTGTCCCGCTCCCTTGCGGTCAGCCGGGACAGGTCGCCCGCGCGCCAGGCGTCCGCCAGCCGCACCCCCGTCCGGTAGCCCAGCTTGGCCGTGACCTCATACCCGCGCCTGTCCCGGCGGACGTGCCGGGTGTGCCGCTGCACCATGGGCAGGAGCATATCCAGCGCCCGGTGCAGCTGTGCCAGGGACAAATCCGCCTCCAGCCGGAAGGCCACGCAGGCGTCCCGCCTTGCCTGCACCCGCGCCAGGTATGCGTCCAGGGCCGTCAGGTCGGTGAAAACCTTCTCCATGGGGCTGCTCCTTTCGTACAAAAGCCCTGGCCGCCAGGGGCGGTCAGGGCGGGGAATCAGGCCTTGGGCGGCGTGTCCGCAGGGGGCCGATCATCATCCCGCATGGCGGGGATGGAGCGCAGGGGCAGCAGCATGTCCGTGCGGCTGTTGATGTCGCTCTTGAGCAGACGATAGATGGTGGCCGTCAGCGGCACGCCAATGAGCATGCCGGGGATTCCGGCCACGCCGCCGCCCACCGTCACCGCGGCCAGCACCCACATGCCCGGCAGGCCGATGGACTGGCCCACCACCCTGGGGAAGATCAGGTTGCCCTCCAGCTGCTGGAGGATCACCAGGAACACGATGAACAGCAGCGCCTTGAGGGGCGACACGGTGAAGATCATGAACGCACCCACCACCGCGCCGATGTACGCGCCCGCAATGGGAATCAGCGCGGTGAAGCCCACCAGGGTACCGATCATCACCGCGTAGGGGAAGCGGAACAGCAGCATCCCCAGGATGCACAGGGAGCCCAGGATCAGCGCCTCCGTGCACTGGCCCACGATGTAGCTGTGGAAGGACTTATCCAGTGTGCGGATGAAGTAGAGGATCTTCCGAGTGGTCTTTTCGCCCAGGTAGCCCCGCATCAGCCGCTGGAACTGGCTGCTCAGCTTCTCCTTGCTCAGCAGCAGGTACGCCGAGAACACCAGCCCCAGGAACAGCGTGATCACCTGGCCCACCGTGGTGGATACCACCGATACCGTCGCGCCCAGCACGCTCCCCACGCCGCTGATGACCAGGTTCACCGCCTTGGTGACGGTGCTCTGCCAGTCAATGGTGGAGGAGGGGAGATATGCCTGCAGCTCGTCCAGATAGCCGGCCTCCGCCAGCTTCTCCAGGATCCATGCATAGCCCTTCGATAATGCGCCGGGCAGCTGCTCCACAATCATCACCAGCGCGTTGATCAGCTCGGGCAGAATCATCCGCACCAGGAAGAACAGCGCCAGCACCACCGTCACATAGGCCAGGAGCATGCACGCAGGCCTGCGCACCCGGTCGATGATGGGCTTCTTGCTGTAGGGGAGGATGTTCCGCTCGTAAAAGCACATCAGGATATTGACCACATAGGCCACCGCGCAGCCCAGCAGCAGCGGGCCTGCCGCGCCGATCATGTTCACCACCGCAGCGGTCAGCAATTCCCAGTAGCGCAGCACCAGGTAGACCACCACCACCGTCACGCCTGCCCGCATGCAGCTCTTCCATTCCAGGCGCATGGCCACAACCTCCTTTTTTTTCCCTTGCAGGCTATACCTGCCCTGCGGAAGTATTCCGCAAGGATCAGATCGTTTCCTGCCGGAAATGACAGGAAATTCTACCATGCCTTCATCAACTCAGCCTCAAGTGCATAACCTGTCCCGAAAGGCGGGTGAGGGCCATGAGCCTGAGCGAGCTGCGGCAGAAGGACGTGATCAACACCCGGGACGGCCAGTGCCTGGGCAAGGTGATTGACATCGAGTTCTGCGCGGTGGAGGGAAGGGTGACGGCGCTGGTGGTGCCGGGGGAGTTCAGCCTGGCGTGTCTTTTGCGGGGGGAGCGCAACGGCGTGGTGATCCCCTGGGAGAGCATCTGCAAGATTGGCGACGACGTGATTCTGGTGGATGTGCCGCCGGTGGCTTAAGGTATGGCAGTGGGTTGGGGCGTGGGGGAAGCCATCATGGTTTCCCGCGGCGACAGGGTCGGCGGGACAGTCATCACGGGCGTGGGGGTCATGAAGGGCAGCAGGCTGCCGCTCTCCAGGTTCGGCTGGATATAACCAGCGGGAACCGTCTCGCTGGATGCCAGGGGAATGTCCTGGCCCAGGGCGTACAGCGTGAGGTACAGACCGCTCTGCTGTTGGCTCAGGGAGCCCTGGCGGATTTCCAGCACAGGGGAATCCACATAGCCGTAAGTATTCCAGGTGCGGTACATCAGTCCAAGCTCCTCGTCCCAGTACAGTTCGCTGACAAGGAAGTCCGTCCTTGTCACCGCGCCTGCTGGTGCGATCAGCGGGTGCAGCGCGTACATGGACAGGGTGTGCGTATCGCTGTCATAGGCATAGAAGGGGGTCTGCGCCTTGCCGGAGAGGTTGGTCATGGTGCAGAGAATCTGTCCGCTGGGGAGCCTCTGCAGGCTGTAGCTGTAATCACCCACGTCGGAAAGGTGGTTGTACACGCCGGTCGCACAGTCCAGTACATACAGCCCGCCCAGCACCAGCGCCAGCCCCAGGATGATTCCCGCCAGCACCAGCAGCGTCCGGCGCTTGTTCCGCCTGCGGCGCAGACGCCTGACCGTGCTGCGGAAGGGCGCGGCGTCCCTGGCCGCAGGGGGCTCCTTGGGCACCTCCGTGCGCATTTCCTGGTACACCTGCATGCAGTCCCGGCACTCCAGCACATGATCCACTACCATCTGCCGGGAGGGCTCGCTGGCGGCGCCGTCCACGCACAGGGGCATCAGGTCGCGGACGATTTCGCAGTTATACTTCATCATGCATGGCCTCCTTCATCATATGGACGAGCATCTGCCGTCCACGGTAATAGGTCACCCGCGCCCAGGACGCGGTCTTGCCGAACAGTGTGCCGATCTCCTCATGGGACAGATCGCCGAAGGTGCGCAGCGTCACCACCTCCTTGTAGGGCTCGGGCAGGTCGTGGAGCAGGGCGTGGGCCTGCAGGCGTTTTTCCCTGTCCATCAGCTCCTCGGTGAAGTCCGCGCTGTCCCCGGCGATTTCCTCCATGGGGATAGCCCTGGGCTTGCGGCACCAGGTGAAGTACTGCCGCTTGGCGATGCCGCATAGCCAGGTGGCTACCGCGCACTGGCCCCGGAAGCTCTTCCAGCCCTTCAGGGCCTGGTAGAAGGTTTCCTGGGTCAGCTCCTCGCTGAGGGCCTCGTCCCCCGTC
>JBJEUJ010000385.1:0-3630 GCA_051883775.1 Aristaeellaceae bacterium
TTACTTCTGCGCGAAGTGGAAGTACTTCTTGGCGTTCTCGTAGCTCACGCCGCGGACGATTTCGCCCAGGATATCATAATCCTGCGGGAAGCGGCCGTCCTCCACCCATTCACCCAGCAGGCGGCACAGGATCCGGCGGAAGTACTCGTGCCGGGGATAGGACAGGAAGGAGCGGCTGTCGGTCAGCATGCCCACGAAGCCCGCCAGGTAGCCCAGGTTGGCCAGGGAGGTCAGCTGATCGGTCATGCCCTGGAAGTGATCGTTGAACCACCAGGCGGAGCCGTGCTGGATCTTGCTGACAGCCTCGGAGGACTGGAAGCAGCCGCACAGGGTGTCGATGGCCTGGTTGTCGGCGGGGTTCAGGGAGTAGAGCACCGTGCGGGGCAGGTTGCCCTCGGCCTCGCAGGCCCCCAGGAACGCCGCCATCTGATCCACGGGCGCGTAGTTGTTGATGGTGTCAAAGCCGGTGTCCGGGCCCAGCTTTTTGTACATGGTCAGGTTGTTGTCCCGGCGGCAGCCGTAGTGCAGCTGCATGGTCCAGTCCAGCTTCTTGTACTGGGCGGCGAAGAACAGCATGCAGGCGGTCTTGTACTGGGCGACCTCCTTGTCGGTCAGGGCCTCGCCGGCGGCCTTGCGGGCGAAGATGGCCTCCACCTCAGCGTCCGTGGCGGGCTCAAACACCACGTAGTTCAGGCCGTGGTCGGACAGGCAGCAGTTGTTGGCATGGAAGAACTCCATCCGCTTGGCCAGGGCTTCCTTCACGTCGGCGAAGGACTTGATCTCCATCCCGGCGGCGGCGGCCAGCTTGCCGATGTAGTCCATGAACTCGGGCTTTTCGATGTTCACGGCCTTGTCGGGACGCCAGGCGGGCCACACGTTGGTCTTGAAGGTCTTGTCGGCCAGCAGCTTCTGGTGATACTCCAGGTTGTCGATGGGATCGTCGGTGGTGCAGATGGTCTCCACGTTGCTCATTTCGATCAGGCCGCGCACGGAGTAGCCCGCGGACTGCAGCTTGGCGTTGGCCAGGTTCCACACCTCGTCGGCGGTCTTGGCGGACAGCGCGCCCTCATAGCCGAAGAAGCGCTGCAGCTCCAGGTGAGACCAGTGGAACAGGGGGTTGCCGATGCCCTTGCCGACCACCTCGGCCCACTTGCAGAACTTCTCGTAGTCGCTGGCGTCGCCGGTGATGTACTTCTCCTCCACGCCCGCGCAGCGCATCAGGCGCCACTTGTAATGGTCGCCGCCCAGCCACACCTGGGTGATGTTCTCATAGCGCAGGTCGTCCCAGATCTGCTTGGGGCTGATATGGCAGTGGTAGTCGATGATGGGGCACTTGGCGGCATACTCATGATAGAGCACGCGGGCGGTTTCGGTGTTGAGCAGGAAGTCCTTGTCCATGAATTTCTGCATGGGGTATCTCTCCTTTGCTGATCAACAGTTATTTATCCACTCGTCCGCGAAAAGAACGCGGAACGGGGGCTACAGGGTGGTGCCCCGGCGGATGAGCTCGCCGGTAAAGACGGTCTTCTGCGGCATTTCGCGGCCCTCCAGCACGCCCATCATCGTGGCCACAATATGCTCGCAGATGGCGGAGAGCTTGTTGTCCACGCTGGTCAGCTCCGGCTCGCAGCACAGGCAGTAGGCGCTGTTGTTGTAGCCGATGACGCTCAGGTCCTCCGGCACGCTGCGGCCCGCGGCCCGGGCGTACTTCATGGCGCCCACGGCCAGCACGTCCTCGCTGGTGAGCACCGCGTCAAAGTCCAGGCCGGAGCGCTCCAGCGCCAGGAGGTGATCCCGCACCTGATGGATGCCGGACTTGTCCTCCCCGTAATAGCTGATGAGCTTCTCGTCCCGGGCAATGCCCCGGCTGGCCAGGCCGTCCAGGTATCCGGCCAGCTTGCCCCGTCCGGAGTGGTTCCGGCTGTGGTAGAGGTAGAGAATCCGCCGTCTCCCGCTGTCGATGAGGGACTGCGTGGCCTCGCAGGCGGCGCGCCGGTCGTCGCACAGGACGCAGTAGACGTTCTCGCAGGCGAAGGAGCCGTTGAGCAGAATGATGGGCATGGCGGCGGCCGCCTCGCGGATGCAGTCGTTGTTGCGGTCGTCCTCCTCAATGAAGGAGGAGCCCATCAGCACCATGCCGTCCACATGGCGGGTTTTGAGCAGCTCCACCCCCTGGATGCGGGCGGACAGCTCCATCCCCGTGCAGGAGAGCAGGCAGTCATACCCATGGGCGCGGAAGGACCGCTCCAGGTTCGCCAGCGCCTGGGCCAGATAAGGGTCGGACGCATTGGGGCACAATAAGCCGATGGTCTGCATGCTGTTCAGGCCAAGGCCGCGGGCAAAGGCGTTGGGCACATAACCGCACCCTTCAATCACCGCCATGACTTTCCTGCGCGTGGTTTCGCTGACGTGGGGGCTGTTGTTGAGCACCCGCGACACCGTGGCGATGGACACGCCCGCCCGTCTGGAAATGTCGTAAATATTCACAGGCTGTTATCCCTTCCCACGGATGAATTGTAAGCATTTACACAAGGTTCATCCGTAAAAATTATACACGCTTTCCCAGCGATTTGCAACAGTTTTCCTTTGAATATCAGGATTTGGCGCAGGGGCGGACAAAGCCGACAAATAAATTTTTCCTCCTGAGGAAAACGGATTGACGAAACAGCAAAAGTGGAGTAGAATCTTAGGAGGAACAATGTAATTATTTTCATGCGCCGCATCACCCCGGCATGAAATCTGACAACTGATGGAGGGATCTTCTGATGGAACGCCTGACCGCATCCATGGCTCCCGCGCCCCAGCGCCCCGTGAAGGTGCTGCAGTTCGGCGAGGGCAACTTCCTGCGTGCCTTTGTGGACTACTTCATTGACATTGCCAACGAAAAGACCGATTTCAACGGCTCCATCGCCCTGGTGAAGCCCATCAATATCGGCACCCTCTTCCCCGCCTTCAAGGAGCAGGACTACCGCTACACCGTGATGCTGCGGGGTCTGGTGGACGGCGAGGCCGTGGAGCAGACCCGCGTGATCACCTCCGTGGCCGACGCGGTGGACGCCTATGCCGACTATGACCGCTACGCCGCCTACGCCAAGCTGGACAGCCTGCGCTTCATCGTCTCCAACACCACCGAGGCCGGCATCGTCCTGGACGAAAGCGACAAGCTGGAGCTCTGCCCGCCCGCTACCTACCCCGGCAAGCTGACCAAGCTGCTCTACGAGCGCGCCGAGCACTTCAACTACGCCGCCGACAAGGGTCTGATCATCCTGCCCGTGGAGCTGATTGACGACAACGGCATCATGCTCAAGAAGTGCGTCAAGGCCCTGGCGAAGATCTGGAACCTGGGCGAGAAGTTCGAGCAGTGGCTGGAGGAGGCCTGCGTGTTCACCTCCACCCTGGTGGACCGCATCGTCACCGGCTATCCCCGGGGCGAGGATCAGGCCATCTGGGAGAAGCTGGGCTACGAGGACCGCATCCTGGTCACCGCCGAGCCCTTCGGATTGTGGGTCATCGAGTCCGGCAAGGACATCAGCCAGGAGCTGCCCCTGCCCCAGTGCGGCCTGCCGGTGATCTATACCGACAACCAGAAGCCCTACAAGCAGCGCAAGGTGCGCATCCTCAACGGCGCGC
>JBJEUJ010000385.1:3730-5362 GCA_051883775.1 Aristaeellaceae bacterium
ACCGACAACCAGAAGCCCTACAAGCAGCGCAAGGTGCGCATCCTCAACGGCGCGCACACCTCCTTCGTGCCCGCTGCCTTCCAGTGCGGCTACGACATCGTGCTGGACGCCATGAAGGATCCCATGATCCTGAACTTCATGCAGAAGACCCTCTACGACGAGGTCATCCCCACCCTCGACCTGCCCAAGGACGACCTGATGGCCTTCGCCGAGGCGGTGACCGGCCGCTTCATGAACCCCTTCATCAAGCACGCTCTGCTGTCCATCTGCCTCAACTCCGTCAGCAAGTGGCGCGCCCGCTGCATGCCCAGCCTGCTTACATACGTGGAGCGCACCGGCAAGCTGCCCGAGCGCCTGACCTTCTCCCTGGCCAGCCTGATGAGCCTGTACCGGGGCGGCAAGGTGGTCGAGGGCAAGCTGGCGTGCACCCGCGACGGCCAGCCCTACACCCTGCAGGATGACGCGGCGGTGCTGGAGTTCTTCGCCACCACCTCCGACCAGGCGCCCGCCGACCAGGCCCGTGCCTTCCTGTCCAACGAGAGCTTCTTCGGCCCCGACCTGTGCAAGGTGCCCGGCCTGATCGAGTCCGTGTCCGCGTCCCTGGAGGACATCCTCAAGCGCGGCATGCGCACCGTCATGACCGAGAGGTTCGGCGCGTAAAATCCGTTCCTTCCGCCGCCGCGGACGGCTTCCGTCGCCCGCGGCGGATATTCTTGTATTTGAAGGAGGCCTGTTTCCCATGGCTGAGCTTCTCCGCATCACCCCCAAGGACAACGTGGCCGTGGCCCTGTCCGCCATTGACCAGGGCGTGACCATCACGGTGGACGGCGTGACCCTGACCACGGTGGACGCCGTCCCCGCCGGACACAAGGTAGCCCTGGAGGACATCCCCGCCCAGGGCAAGGTCATCAAGTACGGCTTCCCCATCGGCTACGCCAAGGAGGACATCCGCAAGGGCGGGCATGTCCACGTGCAGAACCTGCACACCCTGCTCTCCGGCGAGCTGGAGTATGAATACCACCCCACCTTCCCCAAGGTGGAGGCGAAGGAGCCTGCCACCTTCATGGGCTATCCCCGCAAGGATGGCCGGGTGGGCATCCGCAACGAGCTGTGGATCCTGCCCACGGTGGGCTGCGTCAACGACATCGCCAAGGCCCTTGAGAAGGACGCCCAGTCCCTGGTGGGCGGCGGCGTGGAGTGCGTGTACGCCTTCCCCCATCCCTACGGCTGCTCCCAGATGGGCGACGACCAGGAAAACACCCGCACCGTCCTGGCCAACCTGGCCACCCATCCCAATGTGGGCGGCGTGCTGATTGTGGGCCTGGGCTGCGAAAACAGCAGCGCGGCCATCATCGAGGAGCACATGGGCGATTACGACAAGGATCGCGTGCGCTTCCTGGTATGCCAGCAGGTGGAGGACGAGCATGAGGCCGCCATGGCCCTGCTCAGGGAGCTGGCGGACAACATGCGCGAGGAGAAGCGCGTGCCCTGCCCCGCCTCCAAGCTGGTGGTGGGCCTGAAGTGCGGCGGCTCCGACGGCTTCAGCGGCATCACGGCCAACCCCGTCATCGGCGGGTTCTCCGACCTGCTGGTGGCCCAGGGCGGCACCACCATCCTCACCGAGGTGCCCGA
>JBJEUJ010000386.1:0-5266 GCA_051883775.1 Aristaeellaceae bacterium
CGCTGCTCACCGAGGGCTACGACCAGTGGCAGCAGGAGACTGCCAACTTCGGCATAGCCAATTCTGCCGCACAGGAGGTTGAACTGTAATGGACAAGCTGTGGTTTGCTGACAACGGCGACGGTACCTACCGCAACCCGGTCATTTTCTGCGACTATTCCGACCCGGACGCCATCCGCGTGGGCGACACCTATTACATGACGGCCTCCACCTTCAACTACACCCCCGCGCTGCCCATCCTGATCAGCCGGGACCTGGTGAACTGGCAGCTGGTGAACTATGCGATGAAAACCGTCCCCGACGGCTACGACGGCGCGCCCCGGCACGCCCAGGGCGTGTGGGCTCCGGCCATCCGCTACCATGACGGGAAGTTCTACATCTACTTCGGCATGCCGGACGAGGGCATCTACATGGTGCGCACGGAGGATCCCCTGGGCGAGTGGGAGAAGCCCGTGCTGGTGCTGGCGGGCAAGGGCCTGATCGACTCCTGCCCCTTCTGGGACGATGACGGCCGGGCCTGGGTGGTGCATGGCTATGCCAAGAGCCGCATCGGCTTCAAGAGCTGGCTGGGCATCTTCCCTATGAGCCCGGACGGCACCCATGCCATCGGCGACGATCACCTGCTCTTCGACGGCACGAAGGATCACCCCACCCTGGAGGGCCCCAAGGTCTACAAGCGGGACGGCTGGTATTACCTGTTTGCCCCGGCGGGCGGCGTGGCCACGGGCTGGCAGGTGGTCATGCGCAGCCGCAGCATCATGGGCCCCTATGAGGATCGCGTGGTGCTCAAGCAGGGCTCCAGCATCACCAACGGCCCTCACCAGGGCGCGTGGGTGGATACCCCCGATGGCGAGGACTGGTTCCTGCATTTCCAGAGCCGCGGGCTGTACGGGCGCATCACCCATCTGCAGCCCATGACCTGGGGCGAGGATGGCTGGCCCCGCATGGGCATGGAGGATCCCACCCCCGTGCCGCCGGAGAGCATCAACGCCGGCGAGGACGCGGGCGAGGCGTCCCTGCGGGCCAACGCGGCGGACTGCGGCATTCCCGTGCAGCAGTGGCGCAAGCCCAGCGCTCCCGAATGCCCCCGGGTGTCCGAGCAGGCCAGCGATGATTTCCGGCAGGGTCTGGGGCTGCAGTGGCAGTTCATGGGCAACCAGCGGGAGGACTTCTACCAGGTGGGGGACGGACGGCTGCGGCTGTTTGCCCGGCAGCTGCCCGAGGGCGGCGACCGGCTGTGGCAGTGCCCCCAGGCGCTGACGCAGAAGCTGTGCTGCCCGGCCTTCACCGCCACGGTGACCATGGACGCCTCCGGCCTGCAGGCGGGCGATGAAGCGGGCCTGGCGCTGGTGGGCGGCCAGTACGCCTTTGCGGCGGTGCGGCGCACGGCCTCCGGCCTGCAGCTGGCCTATGCGGTCAGCGAGGGCAATGACCATCACGAGACGGTGCTGGCGGAGCTGCCCCTCACCCAGGAGAAAATCACCCTCCGCATGACGCTGACCCCCACGGGCTATGCCGAGGCCAGGACGGTCTTTGCCTGGAGCCAGGACGGGGAGCACTTCGAGCCCATCGGCGAGCCCTTCGCCCCGGCGCGGCACACCTGGGTGGGCGTGCGGCTGACGCTGTTCGCCATGCCCATGGGCGGCGGAGCGGATCAGGGCGGCTATGCGGACTTTGGCGCCTTTGACGTGCAGCCCCTGGAGGTTCGGCCATGACCGGTGCGGAATTGCGGCAGGCCATCCTGCGGGATGACCTGGATACCCTGCGGCATGCGCTGCCCCTGGATGCGACGCTCATCGACTGGGTGGGGGAGGACGGCGTTCCCCTGGCCTTCCTGGCGGCCCGGGAGGGCGGCGGCGATATGCTGCGCTACCTGGTGGAATACGGGCTGCGGGTGAACCTGAACGCCACGGACGCACAGGGCCGGGATCTGCTCCACTACGCCGCCATGTCCGGCAGCGTGGAGAAGTGCCGCTACCTGGTGGAGCGGGGCGGCATGAATCCCCTGCGGGGCGATGACGATCTGGTCACGCCCTTCGACCTGGCCCACCGCATGGGCCATGGGGCGCTGGAGGACTACTTTGCGCAGGCGGTGGGCTTCCCCTGGCAGGAAAGCTACCACAACCCCATCCGGCGGGGCTTCTTCCCCGACCCCTCCATCCTCCGCGTGGGCGAGGATTACTACATGGTGAACTCCACATTCATCTTCTTCCCCTGCATTCCCATCAGCCACAGCCGGGATCTGATCCACTGGGAGGTGATCGGCCATGCCATTACCAACCCTGCCTGGGCGCACCTGGAGGGCCTGGAGGGCGGCCGGGGCTACTGGGCGCCGGACATTTCCTGCAGCAACGGCCGGTACTACATCTGCGCCACCCTGCGCCTGAACGACGACGGCCCCGTCCGCCGCAGGCAGATGGTGGTTACCTCGGACAGGCCCGAGGGCCCCTACTCCGAGCCGGTGTTCTTCGAGGAGGACGGCATCGACCCCAGCCTCTTCCATGACGATGACGGGCGGCACTACATGCTGCTGAACCGGGGCGCGAGGATCTTCGAGATTGACGAAACGGCGACGAAGCGGCTGTCCGAGGCCACGCTTCTGTACTACGGCAGCCACCGCCGCGCGTCGGAGGGCCCGCACCTGCTCAAGCGGGATGGCTGGTATTACCTCTTTGAGGCGGAGGGCGGCACGGGCATGGGCCACCGGGAGACGGTGTCCCGGTCCCGGACGCTCCACGGCGTGTACCAGCCCAGCCCCTACAACCCAGTCATCCGCCAGACGGACGAGCGGGCGCTGATCCAGCGCTGCGGCCATGCCAAGCCGGTTTCCACGCCGGACGGGCGGTGGTACTTCGTGTACCTGTGCGGACGTGCGCTGGATGGCCAGTGGACGATCCTGGGGCGGGAGACGGCGCTCGATCCCTTCACCTGGACGGCGGACGGTTGGCCGCTGCTCAACGGCGGACGCGGCGTCAGCACGCAGAACCGGATGCCCCTGCCGCCCACGCCGGTGGCTGATACCCGGGTGGACTGGGTATCCCCCCGCCCGCCGGAGGACGGGCAGTTCCGCTGGCATGAGGGCGGTGTGACGATTCGCGGCAGCCGATATCCCATGACGGACACCCGCTGCCGGAGCCTGCTGCTACAGCGGCAGACGGCCTTCCGCTGCCGGTTTGAGGCGACGCTGACCGTGCCGGAAACGGGCGAGGCGGGCGTCACCTGTTACTATGACGAGAACTCCTTCCTGACCCTGGGGGTGCGGGAGGGGAAAATTGAAGCTGTGGAGCGCATCGGCCTGGAGACCCGCCGCCATGAAACGGCGCTGGCGGCGCAGCCGGGGCAGCGGCTTCACCTGGCCATCCGGGCGGATGGGCTGACGCGCATCCTGTCCGTGGACGGAGAGGACGTGCTGACGCTCCATGACGTGACGTATCTGGCGGACGAGGGCGTGCGCCTGGGCAAGCGCTTCACCGGCGCCATGGCGGGCGTGTACGCCGTCGGCTGCACCGCGGACCTGACCGACCTGCATTATGCGGAGGAGGATGAAGCATGACCATGGTATCTTCCGCGTCGATCCTGAGCATGCTGGACCGGCTGGAACGGGAAAACGTCTGCCTGCATGGCTTTGAGCTGCGGGTGGGCGGCAGCGTCCGGGCGGAGGGCTACTACGCGCCCTTCCGCAAGGGCGAGATGCACCGCATGTATTCCGTCAGCAAAACCATGACGGGCCTGGCCATCGGCCTGCTGATGGGCGACGGAAAGCTGTCGCTGGATGACAGGATTGTGACCTATTTTGCCGACAAGCTGCCCCGCAATCCCGACCCGCGCCTGATGCGCCTGACCATCCGGGACATGCTGCGCATGGCCACCTGCCACAGGAAAACCACCTATCGCGAGGGTATCGACAACAACTGGGACAGCACCTTCTTCACCGTGAAGCCCACCCACGAGCCGGGCACCATGTTCAATTATGACACCTCCTGCTCCCAGGTGCTGGCGGCGCTGGTGGAGCGGCTGTCGGGCAAGGGGCTGCTGGACTTCCTTCAGGAGCGGATCTTCAGCCCAATCGGCGCGGATGACCCGAAGAAATGGCTGACGGATCCCTCCGGCGTGCCCACGGGCGGCTCGGGGCTGATGATGTCCCTGCGGGACCTGGGCAAGGTGGCCCAGCTGGTGATGGACGGGGGCCGCGGGCTGATCCCGGCGGACTATCTGGCGGCGGCCACCGCGAAGCAGATCGGCAACGACGCGCCCAAGTTCCCCGAGGAGGGCTACGGCTACGGGTATCAGATGTGGATCACCCGCTATGGCTGGGCCATGTACGGCATGGGCGGCCAGATGGCCCTGTGCTGCCCGGAGAAGCGGGTGCTGCTGTGCTCTATTGCCGACACGCGGCTGGATCCCTATGGGGTGCAGCGGTTGCACGACGCCTTCCGGGAGGAGATCCTGGAGCGCACGGACGAGGTGGAAATTCCCGGCAGCGACGAGAAGCTCCGGCGCAAGCTGGCCAACCTGCGGATGGTCAGCGTGCCCCATGTGGGCGGCGCGATTCCCCACGTCAGCCGCACCTACATCCCGGAGGACAACGACGCTCAGCTGAAGCGCGTGGTGCTGGAGGAAAGCGCGGTGCGCCTGGTCTGGGCGGACGGTGAGCATGCCTTCCGCTGGGATGTGCTGGGGCAGAACAAGGCTGGCTGCTGGCCCGGAACGGACGTGCCCACGCTGACCAGCGCCGGGCTGACGGAGGATGGCGCGCTGCATGTGCGCTGCCATGTGGTGGGGGATTCCCCCTGCGGCGCGGAGCTGTTCATCTACGAGAAGGATGGCACCGTGAGCATCCGCATGTGCAAGTCCAGCGATCCCCTGACCAACCGCTATGACGGCATCTTCTGGGGACGGGAAGTGTAAGAACGATCAACGCCAGGGGCGGCGCGGAGCATGATCCGTGCCGCCCTTTTGGGTGCGCTTGCAGCCCGGTGGGGCTGAACAGACAAAAGGGCGGTGCGGACAAATGATCCGCATCGCCCTTTGCCGGTCGGTAAGGTCTTACAGCACATCCCGCAGGAAGCGGGCTGCGTCCAGGGGCCAGCCCACGGCCTCGGGAACCAGGTGGGTGCCGTTCAGGTCGGTGCTTTCGTCGCACAGGCCCCCGCCGTGGCGGCCATGGGGATAGACGTGCACCTCGCCCTGCACGCCGCAGCGGTGCAGCGCGGCGGCAAAGAGCAGCGTGTTTTCCACCGGCACAGCCTGATCCTCCCAGGTGTGCC
>JBJEUJ010000387.1:0-26566 GCA_051883775.1 Aristaeellaceae bacterium
GGACAATCTTTTGTACAACGGCAGCTTTGAATATCTGGATGAGGACGGCCTGCCCGACGGCTGGTATACCGACGCCTATGTGCTCCGGGAGGGCTACACCCTCTATGCCATGGATGAGGACGCCCGCTCCGGTGAGCATGCCGCCGTGGTCAACAACATCGGCATGAATGACGCCCGCTTTGCCCAGAGCGTGTCGGTGAAGCCGGAGACGCTGTACTGCCTGTCCGGCTGGATCCGCGCCGATGGCATCCTGGACAGCGGACGGGGCGCGAATCTGTCCGTCGAGGGCGTATACGTGTTCAGCGAGAGCGTGTACGAAACCCAGGGCGGATGGCAGTACGTGGAGCTCTACGGCGAGACGGGCGAGGATCAGTACAATGTGACGGTCTTTGCCCGCGTGGGCGGCTACAGCGGCGAGAGCCAGGGCAAGGCTGCCTTTGACGACCTGTCCCTTCGGGAGGTGGACGCTGTCCCCGGCGACGGCGTGGCGACCCTGTGGTTCAAGCCGGAGACGCCCATGACCGTGGCGGACGACGAGGACGACGGAGAAGCGCAGCCCTTCTGGCCCTGGCTGCTGGCGCTTTCGGCCGTGTATGCGGTCATGACCATTGCCATGGCGCGGCCCCTGCAGCGGGATGAGCGGGAGCTGACAGAAAAGAAGGGGCTGCCCGCCTTCTTCGTGATCGGCCTGGCGGCGGCGCTGGCGGTGCGGCTCATCTGCACGGTGGTGGAGGGCTACCAGGTGGATGTGAACTGCTTCCTGGCCTGGGGCAGCATGATGGCCACCGACGGCCCTCTGAACTTCTATCAGCCTGACCGCTTCTGCGATTACACCCCGGCGTACCTGTACGTGCTGGGGCTGAACGGCCTGGTGTCGCGTATGTTTACCCAGCGATGGGCCCAGGTGCTGGTGTACAAGACGGTGCCCATGCTCTGCGACCTGGCCGCGGCTGTGCTTATGTACTGCTTTGCCCGGGAGCGCAGGCTCAGCCGGAACCAGGCGGGCCTTGTGGGGCTGCTGATCGCCTTCAATCCGGCGATTATCATCAACAGCGCGGCCTGGTGCCAGATGGACAGCGTGCTGGCCCTGGGGCTGATGCTGGTGGCCTGGCTGGCCATGCGGCGCAAATGGGCGGCGGCGCTGCCGGTGTACGTGCTGTGCGCGCTGATCAAGCCCCAGGCGCTGATGCTGGGCTTCCTGGGTCTGGCGGCGATCCTGATGGCCTGGGTGCGCCACCGGGAGGACCGCAAGGGCATCCTTATGGGCGTGCTCTGGTCGGCGGTGACGGCAGCGGTGATTGTCATTCCCTTCAGCATCCGGCAGGAATCCGCCGCCTGGCTGATCGAGCTGTACGCCAACACCCTGGCCTCCTACCCCTACGCCACGGTGAACACCGCCAACCTGTACTACCTGCTGGACGCCAACTGGGCGCCCATTGCCAACGCCTGCGGCCGTGTGGCGCCCGCGTGCCTTGCTGCGGCCTGCGCACTCTGGTGCGGGGTGCTGGTATGGCGGCAGCGGGGAAAGAAGTTGTGCTGGCTGGAGCCTGTGCTGACGGCGGCCTTCGCCCTGGCCTTTGCCGCCATGATCTTCCTGAATGTGAGCTGGACGGTGCTGGGCGCCACGGCCATGGCTCTGGCCTTTGCCCTGGTGCTGCCCATGTTCATCCGCTCCGGGCGGCTTGATACGCTGCCCCTGTGCGGCGGCGTGCTGTTCATCCTTTTGTACGTGCTGGGCATCAAGATGCACGAGCGGTATCTGTTCCCGGCGCTGCTGCTGCTGGGCATGGCCTATGCCATCCACCGCGACCGGCGGATCCTGCTGCTGCTGGCGGTGATGAGCTGCACCATGTTTGTCAACGAGGGCATTGTGCTGGACAATTCCGTGCGCCTGGGCTCCTCCATGGGGCACCTGAACAGCGACACCTACTGGCTGAACATGCTGCTCTCCGCGGTGAACGTGCTGTGCGTGCCTCTGGCGGTATGGACCTGCTACCGTGTGTGCGTGGAGGACAGCCAGCCCCGCCTGGGTGAAAACGCCGGGCAAACCCGGCTGCCCCTGCCGCGCCATCAGCAGCCGCCCTGCACTCCCCTGAACTTCAAGCCCGACAGCTCCCTGCACTGGCGTGTGCGGGACACTGTGCTGGTGCTGACGGTGACGCTGATCTACAGCGTGGTGGCCCTGTGGAACCTGGGCAGCATGAAGGCGCCGCAAAGTGCCTGGAAGTCCACGGCCAGCAACGAGGCGGTCATCATCGACCTGGGCCGGCACTATGATGATGTGGCCATGCTGTACTACTGCGAGGTGGTGTACAGCGACTTCTCCATCGCCACCAGCGACGACCGGCAGGCCTGGTCGGGCGAATACTGGGCGGAGATGAGCCAGGGCCAGTGCTACCGCTGGAAGTACCTGACGCCCTGCTACGAGGCTTCGGACGGCTCCCGCAGCTATTCCTCCGCCAATTCCACGGCGCAGGTGGAACGCTTCAGCGGACGGTATGTGCGTATCACCGCCCAGCAGATCGGCCTGATCCTCAACGAGGTGATCTTCCGCGATGCGGAGGGGCGGCATATCGACGCCACCGTCGTGGATCGCATCAACGCCAACGAGGAGTCGCCCCTGCTGTCAGACCCGGAGCATCTGCTGGACGAGCAGGACACCATCGAAGGCGTGCCCGGCCTGTACGGCGATGCGGAGAAGAAGGACGAGCCCAGCTGGTACAACAGCACCTATTTTGACGAGATCTACCATGCCCGCACAGCCCTGGAGCATCTGCGCGGCACGGCCCCCTACGAAACCTCCCATCCGCCCCTGGGCAAGCTCCTGATGAGCGTGGGCATCGCCATCTTCGGCATGACGCCCTTCGGCTGGCGCATCGCGGGTGCGGTGGCGGGCATCCTGATGCTCCCGGCCCTGTATGTGCTGGGCAAGCAGCTGACCAAGCGCACGGACATGGCCTTCCTCGCCATGACGGCGCTGGCCCTCGATTGCATGCATCTGACCCAGACCCGTATTGCCACCATCGACAGCTTCCCGGTGCTGTTCATTATCCTGAGCTACCTGTTCATGGCGCGCTTCATGCAGCGGGACATCGTCATGACCCCGGTGAGGAAGCTCCTGCCGGATCTGGCGCTGTCCGGGCTGTTCATGGGCTGCGGCATAGCCAGCAAGTGGATCGGCGTGTATGCGGGCGTGGGCCTGGCGGTGCTGTACTTCTGGACCTGCGCGCGGCATCTGCGCCTGTCCGCCCAGAGCGCCGCGTTGCTGGCGGAGGGCGGCAGCTTCACCAAGGAGCAGGAAGCCATGCTCCGCCGCCGGGACAGGGAGGCGTGGAAGCGCATCCTGACGCTGTGCCTGTGGTGCGTGCTGTTCTTCGTGGCGGTGCCGGTGGTCATTTACCTTCTGTCCTACATCCCGTACTTCGCCTACGCCCGCAAGGACGGCGTGATGGACTTCATCCGCCTGGTGCTGGGCGCCCAGGAGGGTATGTTCAACTATCATTCCACCCCGGGGCTGGGCATGGATCATCCCTTCTATTCCCCCTGGTACGAGTGGCCGCTGATCAAGCGCCCCATGTACTATGCCATGGCGCAGTTCCTGCCCGAGGGCATCAGCCTGTCCATCTTCTGCTTCGGCAACCCGGCGGTATGGCTGACTGGCCTTGCGGGCATTGCGGCGACGCTGGCGGTGTGGATGCGGCGGCACTGCTACGTGCTGGAGGGCTCCGACCGGCTGGTGCATGAGACCTCGGACAGCTGGAGCATCGCGCCGGCCTTTGTGCTCATCGGATTGCTGGCGCAGTTCCTGCCCTGGGTGCTGGTGCCCCGCGGCACCTACATCTACCATTACTTTGCCAGCATTCCCTTCCTGATCCTGGGTACCATGCTGCTGTTCCACTGGGTGAGCAGCCGCTTCCCGCGGATAGGGCGCGGGGCGCTGGTTGTGTATCTGCTGGTGTGCCTGGTGTTCTTTGCGGCGTACTATCCATATGCCAGCGGCATGCCGGTTCCCGACGGTTGGCTGGACTTCATGTCCCGCTTCCTCCGCCTGTATCACAGCTGAAAAGGGCAGCCTGCTCCGGTGAATTTCTGCCGGGCAGGCTGCTTGACTTTGCGGCGCATTATGCTATAATACGTGCGATTGCGTCATGCTCCGGCGTGACGGTGAATACGGAGGAGAGCGTATGACGATTCGGCAGTGGCTGATCAAGCCGCATATGCCAAGGCGTCTGGTGGTGCTGCTGCTCAGCGTGGTGACCATGGGCTTCTGCGTGTCGATCTTCCAGCAGATCAGCTTCGGATCGGATCCTTGCGCCGTGATGACCCAGGGGCTGAACCGCTCCACGGGCATCCAGTACGGCACCTGCCAGGTGCTGGTGAATCTGGTGGCGCTGCTGGCAATCCTGGCCATGCGGGATATTACCTGCCTGGGCATCGGTTCCGTGGCGAATATGATGCTGGTGGGCTATGCGAAGGATTTCTTTGACTGGGTGTTTAGCTGTACCTATCCCCTGGGCGGGGAAACCATGCTGGTGAAGATCGCGGTGTTCCTGCCGGTGATGGCGCTGTTCCTGGTGGCCGTGTCCTTCTACATGGTGGTGGATCTGGGCGCGGCGCCCTATGACGCCGTACCCCAGCTGCTGGCCAGGAAGCAGAAGAAGATCGGCTTCACACCCCTGCGCATGGGCATGGACATGCTCAGCACGGTGATCGGCTATCTGATCGGCGGCACGGTGGGCGTGGTGACGGTGTTTGTCTGCTTCTTCATGGGGCCGGTGATTTCCGCCATCACCGCCAGGTTCCAGAAGCTGTTCTGACCCAATCCAAGCGTCATGGACGTCGGGAAAGCCCGGCGTCCTCTTCTTTTGCCCGGGCGCAGGCAGGGATTGGCAGCCCCGGGGTCGAATTGAAGCGGGTATACGCATGGATCCTATCGCATCATGCATGCCAAAGAACATGGCGGGAGGTGCCCCTATGCTGGCCAGAACGCTGGGATATGGGTTGAGCGGCGTCAGCGGTTTTCCGGTGAAGGTGGAGGTGTACGCGGCCAACGGGCTGCCGGCGCTGGAGATTATCGGATTGCCGGACGCGTCAGTGAAGGAAAGCCGTGACCGGGTGGGCGCGGCGATTGTCAACAGCGGCTTTGCCATGCCCGTGGCGAGGCTGACGGTGAACCTGGCGCCCGCGGACATGAAGAAGGAAGGCCCGGCCTTCGACCTGCCGGTGGCGGTGAGCATCCTGATGGCCTCGGGCCAGCTGGACAACCGGGAATTGTCCGGCACGCTGCTGCTGGGCGAATTGTCCCTGGACGGCAGCCTGCAGCCGGTGCGGGGCGCGCTGCCCATGGTCATCAGCGCCAGTGAGCAGGGCATTGAGGAAATCATTCTCCCTGCGGGCAACGCTGAGGAGGTGGCCTGCATCCAGGGCATCCGCGTGTATCCGGCGCGAAGCCTGCGGCAGGTGGTGGAGCACCTGAAGGGCAAGGAGCCCATCCCGGCCCAGGCCCAGCGCTCCTACCAGGAGATTCTGCAATCGAGCCGCTGTGCGGTGGATCTCAGCCAGGTGCAGGGCCAGCTGGGCGCACGGCGCGCGCTGGAGGTTGCCGCGGCCGGGGGCCACAACATGCTCATGATCGGCGTGCCGGGCTCCGGCAAGACCATGCTGGCCCGTTGCCTGCCGGGGATTCTGCCGCCTCTGACCTTTGAGGAAGCGCTGGAGACCACGCGCATCCACTCTATCGCAGGCAAGCTGGCTCCGGGCGCGGGGCTGATGGCTACCCGACCCTTCTGCGCGCCCCACCACAGCGCGTCCGTGGCCAGCCTCATCGGCGGCGGCTCCAACGCCCGCCCCGGCGAGGTCAGCCTGGCCCACAATGGCGTTCTCTTCCTGGACGAGCTGCCTGAGTTCAGCCGCAACGCCCTGGAATCCCTGCGCCAGCCCCTGGAGGACGGCGTGGTGTCGGTGACCCGCGTTCGCAGCCAGGCGGAGTACCAGTCCAGCTTCATGCTGGTGGCCAGCATGAACCCCTGCCCCTGCGGCTTCTACGGCAGCAAGCAGCGCCAGTGCCGCTGCAGCCAGCATGAGATCCGCCGGTATCTGGACCGGGTGTCCGGGCCGCTGCTGGATCGCATCGACATCCAGATTGAGGTAGATGCCGTGCCGGTGAAGGAAATCAATGCGGGCGCACCCGCGGAATCCTCGGCGGTGGTGGGGGAGCGGGTGCGCAGAGCGCGGGAAATCCAGCAGCAGCGCTACCGGGGCGAGGGCATCCACTGCAACGCCCAGCTGGACGCGCGGCTGACCAAGCGTTACTGCGCCCTGACCCCCGAGGCCACCCAGGTGCTTCACATGGCGGTGGAGCGCATGGGCATGAGCATGCGGGCCTATGGCCGGGTGCTGAAGGTGGCCCGTACCATTGCCGACCTGGCGGGCGAGGAGCATATTGCCACCAGCCACGTGGCCGAGGCCATCCAGTACCGGGAGCTGGACGGGAAGTACTGGAGGTAAGGATAGATCAAAAGCGCCGGAGACAATCGTGTCTCCGGCGCTTTTGTGCGGGTCAATCAGTACTGCCAGGAATTGAACTCGAAGGCGTTGGGGCTCTTTTCGCCCTCTGCGCCGCTCTCCAGCAGGGCCTTGTACTTCTCGTAGATCTCTGCCGCGCCCTCGGTCTCGTAGTAGGGCTCCACGCGGCTGGCCTCGGTGAGGAAGTGGTACACGTCACGACCCATGGCACGGCCACGGACGGTGTGCATGTCCAGCGCGTAGTCCGGCACCTCAAAGTGGGTGCCCATGGCGAACTCGTGGTTGAGCAGGTTCTTCACATGGTCGGAGGAACGCTCCTTGGGTTGGCGGCACAGGTAGCGGATGGCATGGACGAAGAACATGGGCCGGTCGCCGTCGTTGTAGGGGAATTCCTGGCGCATCCTGAACAGGGTGTAGATCAGGTTGGGGGCCTGGGGATCGCCGAAGCCGATGTCCTCCACGCTGATGCACAAAAGCCGCCGCCACAGCTTTTCCTCAAACTGGGGGCTGGTGATGTACATCTCGTAGGCAGCGTGAAGGGCATCGTCCTCCTTGCCGCGGCGGATGGCCTTCTGCAGCATGGCGATCATTTCGTCGCCGGCATAGCCGTTGCGGGTCTTGATGCTGGCCCAGGGATCGTAGGACATGAATTCAGCCATGATGGTTTCCTCCTCTTATTCTTTGGTCGCGCCGGCCGACAGGCCTTCGGTGATCTGGCGGTGGAACAGGATGTAGAGCACCAGCGGGGGAATCAGCACCACCACGATGGCGGCGGCCAGGGTGGGCCAGGAGCCCTGCTGGGCGCTGGCGTAGTTCATCAGGAAGGTGGTGAGGGTTTTCAGCTTGGTCTTTGGCATGTACAGGTAGGGGATGTACATGTCGTTGACGATGTTGACCACCTTGATGATGACGACGGTGGCGGTGGCGGGCATGAGCAGGGGGAAGATGATCTTGTAGAAGATGCCGAAGTAGCCGCAGCCGTCGATCAGCGCGCTCTCGTCCAGGGCGGGGGGAATCTTGCTGACGAACTGCATGTACAGATACAGCTGCATCAGATCCGACGCCACATAGATGACGATGGGCGCGCCCAGGGTGTTGAACAGCCCCAGCCCCTGGATCAGCTTGAAGCGGGCGATCTCCACCACGAAGGTGGGCACCAGCATGCCCAGGTAGAAGCAGCCCAGCACCAGGCGCTTGAAGCGGAAGTCAAAGCGCTGGAGGGAATAGGCGGTGACGGAGCCCAGGATCACGTTCAGCACCACGCTGACCAGGGTGATGATGGCGGTGTTCTGCAGGGCGTTGGGCAGGAGCTTGGCGGAAAAGACCTTCTGGTAGTTGGCCCAGGTGATTTCATCCAGGGGCGGCAGGGCGATGGGGGATACGGTGGCCATGTGGGCCTGGGTTTTCACCGAGGCGAAGAAGGTGACCAGCACCGGCCCCAGAATCACGCACAGAAGCGCCAGGGAGACCACATACTTGGCGGCGAGGGTCAGCGCCTTCGACAGTTTCTCTTTGCTCATGGCGCTCACTCCTTGACCCAGTGCTTCATCAGCAGGTTTTCCGCGGCGTAGACCAGAATGACGATGACCATGATGGCCACGGCCATGGTGGCGGCCATGCCGAAGTTGTTGTAGTTGAAGGCGGTCTCGATGGTGTAGAGGGTGAAGGTGGACGAGGCGTAGCCCGGGCCGCCGTTGGTCATGATGAAGGGAATGTCGAACAGCTGCAGGGTGCCGCGGATGCAGTCGAACAGCACGAAGCTGATGACCAGGCGCATGGAGGGCAGCTGCACGTACACCAGCTGCTGAAGAGCGTTGGCGCCGTCGATGCGGGAAGCCTCCATCACATCGGTGGAGATGCTGCGCAATCCCGTGGCGAAGAGCACAATGTGATACCCCATGAACCGCCACACCGACACGAAGGACAGCACATAATTGACGATGGCGGGGTCGCTGAGCCACTTGCGGATCCAGCCCTGCAGCCCCAGGCTGATCAGCATCTGGTTGAAGCCGCCGTTGACAGGGGAGAAGAAGTAGGAGAAGGCGTAGGACATGCCCACGCTGTTGAGAATGTAGGGCAGGAAAACGATGGTCTTGACGAAGTTGCTGCCGCGGAAGCGGGTGTTGAGCATGGCGGCCAGGCACAGCTCGATGGGGATCATCACCATGTGCACGATCAGATAGGTCAGGTTGTTACGCAGAGACATCCACAGGTCCGGAGACCTGGTGAACATATCAACATAATTCCCCACACCGATGAAGGACCGGTGTGGGGAAACGCCATTCCAATCGGTCAGGCTCATGGCGATCAGATCCACCGAGGGGTAGACCACAAACATGAACAGCAGGATCACCGGAATCAGCAGGCTGACGACGATGAACACGTTCCTGTTATGACTGATCGATCTCATAAGCTCCTGTCTCCGATATGTGTCTTCAGTTCAGGCCAAGCTTGGTGCGGGCGTCGGTCCAGGCGGCGTCCAGCTCGTCGAAGGTCTTGTCCAGGTCGAAGCCCTCCATCAGCATCTGCGCGCCCAGCTTGTTGTAGTCGAACTTGCACTCGGAGACGATGGCGGTGTAGTCGTCGCCGCCGCCGATGTAGCCCACCACGGTCAGCTCAGGCTGCTCCTCGTCAGCATAGGTCATGTAGGGATCCTTGGCCTTGGCCACGGTCTTCATGGTGCTGTCGCTGGCCAGACGGCTGATGTACTCGGGATACCAGGCGTCGAAGTACCACTCCACAAAGGCCTGGGCCAGCTCCACATTGGCGGAGGTGCTGGGCACGCCCATGAAGAAGTCGCCCTGACGGATATGGTTGAAGGAGCCGTCCTCGGTGGTGTAGGGCATGTAGAAGGTCTTGAGGTTGGTCAGATCCACGCCGCTGTTCTTGATCTTGGCCAGACCCATGGAGTTGTCGGCCATCATGGCGGCGCTGTGGTTCAGGAACAGGGACAGGGCCTGGTCATAGCCGATGCCCAGAGGATCCGCGCCCAGCACGCCGCGGCTGAACAGGTCGTACACCCTGGTGTAGGCGGCGCGGGTGGCGGTGCCCTCAGCGAAGGGCGCGTCCATGGCGGCCATCACGTCCCACTGGGTGCCCACGCCGGAGAAGCTGGCGGGCGCATACTCCATGAAGGGGTACAGGGGCCAGCTGTCCTTGGCGCCAACGGCCACCGCGGCAAAGTTGGGATCCTGCGCGCCATAGTAGGCCTGCAGGGTCTCGCAGGCAGCGACGTAGTCCTCCCAGGTCTTGGGCACGCTGACGCCCGCGGCCTCGAACATGTCAGCCCAGTAGAACACATAGTCCTCGGAGCACTTCTCCGGGATGCCCAGCACCACGCCGTCCACCGCGTAGCTCTCGGCCATGGTGTTGTTCCTGGTGGCCTCCAGGCTGCTCAGGTCGGTCATGTACTCCTTGAACACGGGGAAATAACGGGTCTGCAGGTACAGAATGTCGGGCAGCTCGTTGGCGGCGGCGCGGATCTTCATGGACTTGAAGTACTCGTCGTCGTCCTTGAACTCCTCAATCTCGATGGACACATTGGGGTACAGCTCCTGGAAACGGCCCTCGATGTCCAGCTCGTCAAAGAGCAGCATGGCCTCGTTGTCCCAGGTGGCGAAGGTCAGGGTGGCCTTGATGCTGGGGTCCACCTCCGCCAGGGCGGCGGTCAGGCCGGACAGCATGGCCAGGCACAGCAGCAGCGCGATCAGCTTCTTCATGGTGAATGTCTCCTCCTGTTTCTGATGAATTGGGAATCAGGTCAAGGCAACGATGCCAGCATAACACAAATGAAACGGGAACAAAATGATAAAAAGTTCGTTTTTCTGACGAATGGTTGCATATTTTGCCGGTAAGCTGACCAGCCGTCAGCGCAAATGCCGGATACTTCCAAAAAAAGAAAAAGTCTGCGGTCGTGCATGGCCGCAGACGCTTTCAGCACGTCAAGAAAGCCTCGGGAGGTGTCGGAGGGCCCGCAGGCAGTTCTCTCCTTTTCAAAGAATGGCCGCAGCCGCGTTTAGTCCTCCGCCTCATCCTCCGGGGAAACGCCCTGACGCTGGAGACGGTAGGCCTTGGGGGTGAGTCCCGTTTCCCGCTTGAACAGGCGCATGAAATGCTCCATGGAGCGGTAGCCCACCGCGTCGCTGATGAGATAGATCCGCTGGCTGGTGGTTTCCAGCAGCTCCCGGGCGGCGCTGATGCGCACCTTGTTCAGGTAATCGGTGAAGGACAGACCAAAGCGACGCTTGAACAGCGTGCAGAAGTATTTCTCGTTGTAGCCGCTGATGGCCGAGGCTTCTGCCAGGGACAGGTCGGAACGGTGGTAGTTGGCGTTGATGAACTGCCTGACCTGCACCATGGGGTCATGCTGCTGCCCGGCGTAATTGGCGGCGACATAGTCCAGGAGCTTGCGCACCACCGACACGAGGAAAATCATGATTTCCCGGTGATTCTCCATGGCGCCGAGCCGCTGGTACAGCTGATGCTCCAGGCCCAGCTTGTAGGCGATCTGCACGTCGATGCAGCCCATCTCGTAGTACAGGTTGAACAGGTAGAACAGCGCCCGCTGCCGGGCCTTCTCCAGCGGAAGGGACTGCAGCTCCCGGGCGATGAGGGCCTGCTCGTTCTCCACTCGGGCCTGATCCGCCTCGATGGCCGCCCGGATCAGCGGCAGGCGGTTCTGCCCCTCCCGCAGCGCCGTCACCGGATCGAACCGGTCATAGAAGCTCTCGTCATAGACGCCGCCCGGCCCCAGCACATAGCGCAGGGTGGTGTTGATTTCCGCCTGCTCCATGGCGCGCTGGAAGCCCTCCGCGCCTCCTTCGCCATAGGCCACGCCCACCGTGCAGTCGATGTTCAGGTAGGTCTTCCAGGCCTTCTTCAGCGCGGCGAACATGCTCAGGGCGGTTTTGCGGGAGCGGTTTTCCGGGGCCAGGGAATAAAGCATGAAGTGCCGGGACGCGTCGAAGGAATAGAAGCCGTCGCAGGGGCGGAACAATGGCAGCTGCCGCAGCAGGGTGGTCATGGGGTCAATGAGGGTGGATTGGATGTCGCTGCCCAGCCGGGACATTTCCCGGTACAGGTCGTCCACGAAGAAGCATGCCAGCACATAGCCCTGTTCCAGCCCGGGCAGCACCTCCGGCGACGCGCTCCCGGCCATCACGTCCCGCATCAGGCTGCTGACGTCGGGTGCGGCGGGGCGGACGGGCAGGGAAGCAGGCCGGCGCTGGGCGTCCAGCAGCCTCCTGGCTTCACGGAGCAGCTCCGTCAGCTTCTCCGGGGACAGCTCCTGCTTGAGGATGTAGTCCGTGGCGCCCTTGCGGAAGGCCTGCTTCACCAGCGGGAAATCGTCATAGGCGCTCAATACCAGAATCACCGGCTCCTGCCCCATTTCGCGGATGCCGTCGATCAGCCCCAGACCATCGCATACGGGCATCTTCATGTCCGTCAGCACCAGGTCGATGGGCATCTCCTTCATGATCTCCAGCGCTGCGCGGCCGTTGGCGCAGCAGCCCTGCAGCCGGAACCCCTCTGCCTCCCAGTCCACCATGGTTTCCAGGGCGGTGCGCATGACGATCTCATCGTCCGCCAAGAGTATGCTGTACATTATGTATCCTCCTGCCCGGTCAGATGCCTTGCCGGTATGCTCAGCGTGACGCGTGTACCCCTGCCGGGCGCGCTGCTGACCTCCATGCCGCCCTGCTGCCCGCACATCAGCTCAATGCGCCTGCGCACATTGGGAAGGCCGATGGACTTTTCGTCCCCGCCAAGCTCCATGCACTTGCGCAGCTGCTCCTCATCCATGCCGGCGCCGTTGTCCGTCACCGTCAGGCGCAGGGTTTCCCCCTCCAGGCGGGACGCGATGCGCACCTCGCCCAGGCCGTCCGCCTCGGGGAAGGCGTGCTGCAGGGCGTTCTCCACCAGGGGCTGCAGGAGCAGCTTTGGGATGCGGCAGTCCAGGGTGTCCTCCCTGAGGTCGTAGGAGACGGTGAAGCTCCCGGCATGGCGCACCTCCATGATGTCCGCGTAGGCCTGGAGCAGCCGGTACTCATGGGCGAGGGTATAGCGCTCGCCCGGGTTGCGCAGGATGGTGCGCAATATCTCCATCAGCGACGCGGCCATATCGCTGATGGCGGTGAATTTCGCCATGGAGGCCATCAGGCGGATGGTATTGACCGTGTTGAGCAGAAAATGGGGGTTGATCTCATACTGCAGGGCCTTGAGCTCCTCCCGGTAGGCCTCCTTCTCCCGCTCGGCGTTTTCCCGGATGAGCCCGGCGGTGCGCTGGCTGGTGTCGTTGTACTGCTGGATAAGACGTTTCAGCTCCCGGTGACCCCGGGGCGTCAGGCGGCAGGAGAAGTCCCCCTCCGCCCAGCGGGACATGCCCCGGCTCAGATCCTGCAGGGGCTGAAGAATCTGCCGAAGGTACAGGATGGACCACAATGCATAGGAGCCCAGCAGCAGCGCAAGAATCATCACGCAGATGGCCAGCGTGCGGTTCAGCGGAGCCATGAGCCTGCTCTGATCCACCAGGGTGATGATGGTCAGGCTGGTGTTGGGGATGACGGTCCGGGCGCACCAGTCGAAGCTGCCCGGGGCTTGCCCGCCGGAGCGCAGGCATTCCAGAGCGTCCTGAGCATAGGCGGCGTCGCCGGCCAGGAGGGTCTCCCCGTCCATCAGAAAGGTGCGGGACGCCTGACCGACCTCCTGATTGTACTGGGCGATCAGCGCCTCGGCGTCGGTGGAGAAGTACAGGCAGGCCATGTCCAACTGGGTGGGAATGGGGCTATCCTCCACGGTCATGGCGGCCATGAGCAGAATCTCCCCGTGGGAGCGGATGCCGTAGCGCAGCATGTCCGCAGGCGCGCTGCCGATATGCACGCTGCCGGGCTTTGCCTTCGCCGCCTGCCAGCAGGCCGTCTGCTGCACGGTGGTCAGGGGTACGGCCAGCCCTGTCAGCAGATCGTATACCGTACCGTCCTTCAGGTACAGGTGCATGGCCAGCACATTATCCGCCTGGAAGGCGTAATAGCTGAAGATGTCCTGCATGCGCTGGGCCCGGTCAAAGCGCTCCACGCTGTCCGCGGGCGAAGTGGCAGCCAGGGTGCAGACCTCACCGTCGTTGCCCAGCAGGAAGTACGCCAGCCCCAGGGAAGCCTCGCGCACCTCGTCCCGCAGCATGGTGGAGACGCTGGCGTGCAGCTCGTCCACCTGGGTGTGGGCGTTGGTCATCATACTGTCGCGCAGGTACAGGGTGATGCCGCCTGCGGCCAGCATCAGCGGCAGGACAATCAGCATCAGGAAGGTGAGATAAAACGTGGGCTTGAGCTTCATGGCGCGCCAACCTTTCGCAGGGGAAAAATCATCCGTTCCCCATTATAGCACCGGGGTCATTGCCGGGCAAGCGGCAGCGCGGAACAGGTTGCGTGGAAGGATCGTGCTGTGGTACAATGGGACGGATGACGCGCCGGAGCGCAGCGCCTGCAGCTCCGGAGGGGCGACGCATGAAGCAAAATGCATGAAGGAACAATGGAAGGGATGGCGCACGGATGAACATCCTGAAGCTGGCGGAGGAACAATATCCCTATGCGGTGGCGCTGCGCCGCCGTCTGCATGCCTATCCGGAGGCTGCGCCGGAGGAGCAGCTGAACACCATGGCGCTGATCGAAGCGGAGCTGGACGGCATGGGCGTCCGCCATCTGCGGGTGGAGGGCGGCGGTGTGCTGGGCTTCATCGAGGGCGGGAGGCCGGGCAGGACGCTTTTGCTGCGGGCGGACATGGACGCGCTGCGGATCCAGGAGGATCCCTGCAACCTGAGGGGCAAGCGCACCTGCGTATCCCTGAAGCCCGGGCTGATGCATGCCTGCGGTCATGACGCGCACACCGCCATGCTGCTGGCGGAGGCGCGGCTGCTGAGGGACATGGAGGAGGAGCTGCCGGGGCGCATGGTGCTGATGTTTGAGGAAGGGGAGGAGGGCGGCGGCAACATCAAGCGTCTGTGCCGCTACCTGCATGAGAGCAGCCTGTCCATCGACGGGTGCTATGCCTGCCATGTGCGCTGGGACATCCCTACGGGCCGCATCGGTCTGTGCGACGGCATGGCTATGTGCGGCCAGATGCGCTTTCGCCTGACGGTGGAGGGCCAAAGCGGCCATGGCTCCCGGCCCGACCTGGCCAGCAGCCCCATCGACTGCTTCCATCTGATCTACGCCGCCTGGCAGACCCTGCGCATGACCCGCGTCCGCCCCAATACCAGCCTGACCTGGTCGGTATGCTCCCTGCATGCCGGGGACAGCCACAACGTGATTCCCGACCGTCTGACCTGCGAGGGCACCATCCGCATGGCGGACACGGAGAGCGGCGGCGCCTTCTGGCAGGCGTTCCAGCGCGCGGCCCTGTGCACGGCGGAAGCATGCGGCTGCCGGGCCACGCTGACGCGTCCCATGTTCCTGCTGCCCCTGGCGGGCGAACCGGCCTGCCAGACACTGTTCCGGCAGGCGGCGGGGGAGCAGCTGGGCGGGGAGAGCGTGTTCACCTGCCAGCCCTGGATGGCCTCGGAGAGCTTCAGCTACCTGGCGGCCATGTATCCCAGCGTGTTCAGCTTTGTGGGCATCCGCAGCGAGGAAGCCGGTTCCGGCGCGAATCATCATACGCCCCAGTTCGACCTGGATGAGAGAGGCATGCTCGCAGGCATCACGGCTGCCGTGGCCTATGCACGGGCGTTCCTGCTTGCGCCGCCGGACACCAGCGCCTTCACGCCCCTGTGCCATGACATGGCGGCGCTGATGGACATGGTGGAAAGGCAGCCGGGGGAGGATTGAGCCGGAAAGGGGGGAAAATCCGGCCTGTCCCGTGGTGAATTTTGGACAAAATGAGACAAATGGCCCTTGCGGGAAACCGGAAGGACGGGTATAATAAAACAGTATGAGCAAAAGCGGCTTTGTGCCGGCAGGAGGTTGCAGGAACGTGCTGAACAAGGTTGACCCCACGGTTCGCAGGGAGACGGGCTTCATTGCAGGATTTGTGCTGATCGGCAGCCTGGCGATGGAGGCGGTCTATCTTGTGCTGGGCGCATGGACGCTGCCCGTGCTGCTGGGTAACCTGCTGGGCGCGATCCTGGCCATCGGGAACTTCTTCCTGATGGGGCTGACCATCCAGAAGGCGCTGGGCAAGAGCGAGGAGGATGCCAAAAAGCAGATGAAGCTCTCCCAGCAGCTGCGCATGCTCACGCTGCTGGTGGGCTGCGTGCTGGGCGGCGCGCTGTCCTGCTTTGACCTGGTGGCTACGCTCATTCCCCTTTTGTTCCCGCGCATCGGCGTGATGATCCGGGGACTGACGGAAAAGCACAAATCATAAGCGAGTCCGTGCCTGGACGGGCACGGATGACTCCTGTTGAAAGGAGGTGAACTGGTATGAAGGATAAGCGTCTTCGTTTCCGCGTGATCGACGGCCTGCTCATTGCCATGATGATCCTGCCGCTGGTCGTTGCCATGGTGCTGAACATCCTCACCACACCTGAATCGGAGGGCATCAGCATCACGGGCGCGCTGGTCTACTTTACCATTCCCATGCCGCTGATGGATCTGCCCATCACCGAGTCCCAGGTCAACACCTGGCTGGTGATGATCACCATCCTGGGCGCGTGCCTGTTCCTGACCCACGGCATCCGTGAGGGCAAGGGCGGCGTGCGGCAGATGGCGGCCGAATGGATTGTGGAGAAGCTGGACGGCCTGGTGGGCGAGAACATGGACCCGGTGTTCCACTTTTCCTATTCGCCCTTCGTGGGCGCCATTCTGGCGCTGTCCGCCTTCTCCAGCCTGATGTCGCTGCTGGGCGTGTATCCCCCGACCTCCGACCTGAACGTGGTGGCGGGCTGGGGTATCCTGGTGTTCATCCTGATCACCAAGAACAAGCTCAAGGCCGGCGTAGGGTACTACCTGAAGGGCTTTGCGGAGCCGATTCCCGTCATGCTGCCGATGAACATCATCAGCGAGGTGGCCACGCCCGTGTCCATGTCGTTCCGTCACTTCGGCAACGTGCTGTCCGGCTCGGTTATTTCCGCGCTGGTGGCCTGGGCGCTGCAGAGCGCGTCCGCGGCGCTGCTGGGCTGGCTGCCGGGCTTCCTGGGGGAGATTCCCTTCCTGCAGATCGGTATCCCCGCCATCCTCAGCGCATACTTCGATGTGTTCAGCGGCTGCATTCAGGCGTTCATCTTCGCCATGCTGACCATGCTGTACATTTCCGGCGGCTATCCCAGCGAGGAGCTTGCCTCAAGGGAAGCCCGCAGGAAGGAAAAGGCTGCCATGGCCCGCTGACGCAGGCCCGGCAGTTCATGGAACCAAGGTTGCAAACCATTCCCGATAAAATGATTGGAGGTACATCATCATGTTGGAACTGGCTATCGGTATCATTCTCGGCTGCTGTGCACTGGGCGCTGGCTGCGCCATGATCGCCGGTATCGGCCCTGGCATCGGCGAAGGCAACGCTGTGGCCAAGGCCTGCGAGGCCATCGGCCGTCAGCCTGAGAGCAAGGGCTCCGTCACCTCGACCATGATCATGGGCTGCGCCATTGCCGAGACCACCGGTATCTACGCCCTGGTTATCGCCATCCTGCTGATCTTCGTTGCGCCCAATACCCTGGTGGGTGTGCTGATGCGCGCCATCGGCCAATAAAGTAGGTGACGGAAATGCAATCTTTGGAAGTCATTTCCATTAATCTCTGGCAAATCCTGATTTCCCTGGCCAACCTGGCCATTCTGTACTGCCTGCTGAAGAAGTTCCTCTACAAGCCGGTGAAGAAAACCATCGCCAGCCGTCAGGAGGCCATCGACCAGCAGTACCGGGCGGCGGAGGAGGCGGAGAAGTCCGCCATGGCCAGCCGCGACCTGTACGCTGAGAAGCTGGCCGGCGCCAACGCCGAGGCGGACAGCCTGATCCATGAGGCCACCGCCAACGCCAACCGCCGCAGCGAGCGCATCGTGGCCGACGCCCGGGACAAGGCCGAAGCCATTGTCCGCCAGGGCCAGATTGAGGCTGCCATGGAAAAGAAAAAGGCGCAGGCCACGATCCGCCGGGAGATTACCGACGTGTCCGCTGCGCTGACCGAGAAGCTCCTGGGCCGGGAGATGAACACCGGCGACCATCGGGAGCTGATCGACTCCTTCCTGCAGGAAATGGGTGACGAGCAATGACCGACACGAGCAAAGCCTATGCTGACGCCCTGTTTTCCCTGGCGATGGACACGCACAGCGAGGATGCGACCCTGGAGGCCCTCCACACCGTGCAGGATGCATTGAAGGCCATGCCTGAGGCCATGGATCTTCTTGCGTCCCCCAGCATTCCCAAGGAGGAGCGGCTGGCGGTGCTGGACAAGGCCTTTGGCGAGCTGCCCGAGTATGTGATGAGCTTCCTGAAGGTATTGTGCAGCCATGGGCAGATTCGCCGTCTGCCCGAGTGCGTCAAGGCCTTTGAGGAGCTGCACGACTCCGCCCGCAAGCTGTCCACGGCCTACGTGCGCAGCGCGGTTGCGCTGACCGAACGGGAAAAGACGGAACTGAAGGAGAAGCTGGAGAAGCGCCTGGGCCGGACCATCCGCCTGGAGTGCGCCATTGATCCCAGCCTGCTGGGCGGCCTGGTGGTTCAGGTGGACGGCAGGGTCATCGACGGCAGCCTGAAGCACCGGCTGCATGAAATCAAGGAAGTGATGAACAGATGAGCAACAAACCGGAGGAAATCAGCAGCATCCTCAAAGAGCAAATCCGGAATTACAAGTCCCGCATTGAGATGGCTGAGACCGGCACCGTCATCACCGTGGGCGACGGCATCGCCCGGGTGTACGGCTTGCGCTCCTGCATGGCCAACGAGCTGCTCCGCTTTGAGGACGGCAGCTTCGGCATGGCCCAGAACCTGGAGGAGGAAACGGTCTCCGTCGCCATCCTGTCCGATAAGGATTCCATCAGCGAGGGTTCCACCGTGTACCGCACCGGCAGGGCCCTGTCCGTCCCCGTGGGCGAGGCGATGCTGGGCCGCGTGGTGAACGCCCTGGGTCAGCCCATCGACGGCAAGGGCGACATCGCCACCACGGAGACCCGCCCCATTGAGTCCGAGGCCCCCGGCATCATTGAGCGCCAGAGCGTCAACGTGCCCCTGCAGACGGGCATCAAGGCCATCGACGCCATGATCCCCATCGGCCGCGGCCAGCGTGAGCTGATCATCGGCGACCGCCAGACCGGCAAGACCGCCATCGCCATCGACGCGATCATCAACCAGCGCGGCCAGGGCGTCATCTGCATTTACGTGGCCATCGGCCAGAAGCGTACCAGCGTGGTGCAGATCGCCAACGAGCTGGAGCGCGCCGGGGCCATGCCCTACACCATCATCGTGTCCGCCTCCGCCGCCGAGAGCGCGCCGCTGCAGTACATCGCGCCCTATGCCGGCTGCGCCATGGCGGAATACTTCCGCGAGAAGGGCCAGGATGTGCTGATCGTCTACGACGACCTGAGCAAGCATGCCGTGGCCTACCGCGCCCTGTCCCTGCTGATCCGCCGTCCTCCGGGACGCGAGGCCTTCCCGGGCGACGTGTTCTACCTGCACTCCCGCCTGCTGGAGCGCGCGGCCTGCGTCAGCAAGGAATTCGGCGGCGGCTCCATCACTGCCCTGCCCATCATTGAGACCCAGGCAGGCGACGTGTCCGCCTACATTCCCACCAACGTCATTTCCATCACCGACGGCCAGATCTTCCTGGAGACGGAGCTGTTCCACTCCGGCATCATGCCCGCCATCAACCCCGGCATTTCCGTCAGCCGCGTGGGCGGCAGCGCCCAGCTGAAGGCCATGAAGAAGGTCGCGGGCGAATTGAAGCTGCTCTACGCCCAGTACCTGGAGCTGAAGTCCTTCTCCCAGTTCGGTTCCGACCTGGATGCGGACACCAAGGCCCGCCTGGCCATGGGCGAGCGCATCGTCGAGGTGCTGAAGCAGAAGAAGAACGCGCCCGTGCGCGTGGGCTGCCAGGTGGCCATCGTGTACGCGGTGATTCACGGCTTCCTCAACGATGTGCCCGTGAACAAGGTGCAGGAGTGGGAGGAGCGGCTGTACGAGAAGCTGGAGGCTGAGTACGAAAGCCTGCTGACCCACTTTGAGCATGGCCTGTACAGCGACGAGGATGTGAAGACCCTGGAAGAGGCGCTTGCGTCGATGCGGAGGTGACAGGCATGGGAGCCAATACCAAAGCCCTGAAAAGCCGCATCCGCAGCGTTGATTCCACCCTGCATCTGACCCGGGCCATGGGCCTGGTGGCCTCCTCCAAGATGCGCCGCGCCAACGAGAGCATGGGCAGCGGCAGGCAGTACGCCGCCTCCTTCGGCAGCGTGATCGACCTGCTGACCGCCTGTCCCGAGTGCGCCCACAGCCCCTATATGCAGCCCACGGAGGGCAAGCATGTACGGCTGATTGTCATCGCGGGCGACCGTGGCCTGGCGGGCGGCTACAACGCCAACGTGTTCCGCCTGACCGACGGCATGCAAAAGGACAAGGTCATTCCCATCGGCAAGCGCGCCTGCGACCGCTACCACGGGGAGTTCCTGTCCTCGGAGCGCTTCAGCGGCGCCCAGGCCAGCGAGATGGCCCGGCAGCTGTGCCGGGAGTATCTGAACGGCGACTTCGACCGGCTGGGCATTGTGTCCACCAAATACGTGAGCATGATGACCCAGGAGGCCCAGGTGACATGGCTTTTGCCCCTGGAGCGGACGGAAAAGACCGGCAGCGTGGGCGTGGTGTTCGAGCCGGACGAGCAGAGCATCCTGAACACCGCCGTGCCGGACTATCTGGCGGGCGTGCTGATGCGCTGCATCCGGGAGAGCTTCGCCTGCGAAGTGGCTGCCCGCCGCATGGCCATGGACTCCGCCGGGAAGAACGCCCAGACCATGATCGACAACCTGCAGCTGCAGTACAACCGGGCCCGTCAGGGCGCCATTACCCAGGAAATCACGGAAATTGTGGCGGGCAGCGGCGCGTAAGGCGGCTGCCTGAGCAGGGGAGACCCTGCGCCACGGATTAGCAAAGGGGGTATTCCTTTTGGCAGAGAAGCATACGGGCGCTGTCTCGCAGGTTATGGGACCTGTGGTGGACGTCCGTTTTGACGACGGCAATCTGCCGCCGATTCACAACGCGCTGACGGTCATGATCGGCCAGCGCAAACTGACCTGCGAGGTGGCCCAGCACATCGGCGACAACACGGTGCGCTGCATTGCCATGGCCTCCACCGACGGCCTGCAGCGTGATTCCGAGGTCACCGACACCGGCGCGGCCATCAGCGTGCCCGTTGGCCGTCAGACCCTGGGCCGCATCTTCAACGTCCTGGGCGACGTGGTGGACAACGGCCCCGAGGTTGAGGGCGAGCGCTGGGACATCCACCGTCCCGCCCCGGCCTATGACGAGCTGTCCACCTCCACGGAGATCCTGGAAACCGGCATCAAGGTCATCGACCTGATCTGCCCCTATTCCAAGGGCGGCAAGATCGGCCTGTTCGGCGGCGCCGGCGTGGGCAAGACCGTGCTGATCATGGAGCTGATCAACAACATCGCCAAGCAGCACAACGGCCTGTCCGTGTTCACGGGCGTGGGCGAGCGCACCCGCGAGGGCAACGACCTTTACAATGAGATGAAGGAATCCGGCGTGCTGGCCAACACCGCCCTGGTCTACGGCCAGATGAACGAGCCTCCGGGAGCGCGTATGCGCGTGGGCCTGTCCGGCCTGACCATGGCCGAGTACTTCCGCGATGAGGAAGGCCAGGACGTGCTTTTGTTCATCGACAACATTTTCCGTTTCACCCAGGCTGGCTCCGAGGTGTCCGCGCTGCTGGGCCGCATGCCCTCCGCCGTGGGCTACCAGCCCACCCTGGCCACGGAAATGGGCGCCCTGCAGGAGCGCATCACCTCCACCCGCAAGGGCTCCATCACCTCCGTGCAGGCGGTGTACGTCCCTGCGGACGACCTGACCGACCCGGCTCCCGCCACGACCTTCTCCCACCTGGACGCGACGACGGTTCTGTCCCGTGCCATTGCCTCCCAGGGCATTTACCCGGCCGTGGATCCCCTGGAATCCACCAGCCGTATTCTGTCCCCTGAGGTGGTGGGCGAGGAGCACTACCGCATCGCCCGCGAGGTGCAGCGTATCCTGCAGCGCTACAACGAGCTGATGGACATCATCGCCATCATGGGTATGGATGAACTGTCCGACGAGGACAAGCTGCTGGTGGGCCGTGCCCGCAAGATTCAGCGCTTCCTGTCCCAGCCCTTCTACGTGTCGGAGAAGTTTACCGGCTTCCCCGGCGTGTACGTGCCTGTCAGCGAGACGATCCGCGGCTTCCGCGAGATTATCGAGGGCAAGCATGACAACCTGCCCGAGTCCGCATTCCTGTTCGCCGGTACCATTGACGACGTTGTGGCCAAGGCGAAGAAGGTGCAGCAATGAACACCTTCCAGCTGAACATATCCTCGCCGGACGGGAAGATCTTCGAGGGGAACGTGGCGCGCATCACGGTTCGCGGCGCGGAGGGCGACCTGGCGGTCATGGCGGGGCATGTGCCCTTCATGACCAGCGTACGCCCCGGCGAGTGCGTCCTGCACATGGAGGACGGCTCCGTCCGCCGCGGGCATACCGAGGGCGGGCTGCTGACTGTGGCCCGGGAGGGCGTCACCTTCCTGACCAGCGCCCTGACCTGGGCATAAGCTATCACACCTACAGCGCTCTGCAGATGTATGCAGGGCGCTTTTTGCATGGGAAAATACTGAGGCGGGAAGCGCGCGGGCCTTCACACCTGGATGCGCATGCCCAGGGAAAAACGGTGAAAATGACGGATGCGGGAGGGTAATGTAAAATCCAGGTGAAAGAAATGTAAAATTCATGGTTGCTTTGTTCAGCCGGGACGTGTATAATAGGGGCATGGGATCACCCGTTTCACACCAAATATCCTGTTTCATCAAGAGGAGGTATGCCCGTATGAAAAAGCTGCTTGCCCTGATCCTGGCGCTGACCATGATGCTGACCCTGGTGGGTGCAGCCAGCGCTGAGAGCGACTACACCATCCGTATCTATTCCAACTCCAACTCCACCGAGCGCACCACCTGGCTGATCAACGCTGCCAAGGAAGCCGGCTTCAACATCTCCCTGGACGACAACTCCGTCCTGTCCGGCGACGTGGCCGCCATTCAGGCCGCCAATGAGAACAAGGACGGCGACATCATTTTCGGCCTGAACGAGACCCGCTGGTCTCAGCTGGTGAACGGCACCTATGAGAACCTGTCCATCATGGACTGGACTCCCTCCTGGGCTGACGAGGTTGGCCAGTATGTTTATCCCGGCAAGGCCTACGGCCTGGTCATCCAGAACATTCTGATGCTCTACCGCACGGACGACCTGGGCACCAACGGTGAAGCGCTGTCCTTCCAGCACTGGGCGGACATCGTGAACTGCGGCTACAAGTGGTATCGCCAGGGCAAGGTCGGCGGCACCACCAACAGCAACATCAACTCCGCCATGCTGTACTCCTTCGTGGATCCCGCCTCTCCCGCCGGCGGCATCTCCGTGGAGGGCTGGAAGACCCTGTGGCAGTATTGCCAGAACGGCATCTTCACCGGCGACAGCTATGGCTTTGATCCCCTGAACCGTGGCGACGTGCAGGTTTCCACCTTCTATTCCTCTTCCCTGTACGGCAAGGTGGACGACGCTGCCTCCGGCTCCGCCAATCCTCTGGTGGGCACCCTGGAGCCTGAAAACTGGGCTCTGGTGGAGATTGAGGACGGCACCTACTACATCGCCGAGTACCTGGGCATCCTGGACCGCGCTGGCCGCACCGAGGAGGAAACCGAGGTTGTGAAGGCTTTCGCCGAGTGGTTCGGCTCTGCTGAGGTGCAGGCTGACTGGGCGGATGAGTTTGACTCCTTCCCCTGCAACACCGCTGCCGCCGCCATGATCTATGACGAGACCCCCGCCATCTACACCCTGAAGAACTGCGCGCTGACCAAGGTGGAAGGCACCGAGCTGAACTACGCCGAGTATGTGGCGGCGCATTCCGCTGAGTGGACCAACATCATGACCAACCTGGGCTTCTACTGGGCGGACAACAACGCCGCTCCCACCGAGCCTGATTGGGACAACCTGGACTGGTCCGTGCTGACCCAGGCTGCCGCCCAGTAATGTATCCTTGAACCTACCGGCAAGGCGAGCCTGCATCACGGGCTCGCCTTGCCCTTTATTTGCCGGGCGTTAACGCGGGCAAGGCCCAGCGGCATGCGCGGAGCGGCAGGCACAGATGGAAGGGAGCTTTATAGCCCATGATTGAGCTGAAGGATATTGTGGTCAAGTTTGACGACTTTGAGGCGCTGCACGGCATCAACGTGGAGGTCAGGGAGGGGGAGTTCTTCACCTTCCTGGGCCCGTCGGGCTGCGGCAAAACAACCACGCTGCGTACCATCACCGGCTTTATCGAGCCGGTGCAGGGCACGGTGAACGTGGACGGCAAGGATATTACCCATGTCCCCATCGAAAACCGCAACATCGGCATTGTGTTTCAGAGCTACGCCCTGTTTCCCACGATGACGGTGTATGACAACATTGCCTTTGGCCTGAAGGTCAAGAAGCTGAAAAAGCAGGAGGTTGACCGGAAGGTTCGGGAGATCGCCCGGAAGGTTGACCTGTCCGACGAGCAGCTGAAGAAGGCCGTCAGTCAGCTTTCCGGCGGCCAGCAGCAGCGCGTGGCCATCGCCCGTGCGCTGGTGACCGGCCCGGCCATCATCTGCATGGACGAGCCACTGTCCAACCTGGACGCGAAGCTCCGCGTGCAGCTGCGCAACGAGCTGAAAAAGATGCAGCGTGACTTCGGCATCACTACCATTTATGTCACCCACGATCAGGAGGAAGCCCTGACCCTGTCCGACCGCATTGCCGTGTTCAACAAGGGCAGCATCGAACAAATCGGTACGCCCAATGAGGTGTACAACCACTCCGCCACGCCCTTCGTGTGCAACTTCATTGGCGACATCAACCCTCTGACGGGCGAGGTTGCCGCGAAGCTGGGCCTGCCGGAAAAGCAGCAGCACTTCATCCGCCTGGAGCGGGTGCGGGTCAATCAGCCTGCCCTGGAGGGTGAGAAGCAGCTGCAGGGCGTGGTGACGGGCTATGAGTATTACGGATTGTACATCAAGTACTATGTACAGGTGGGAGACGCGGTGATCAAGGCGGTGGAGAAGAACGACGGCGAGCATCTCTACGCTGAGGGCGACCATGTGACCCTGGGCCTGAGCCGCGCCGACGTGATGTCCTACGACGCGCAGTGAGCGGGGAGGACGGCATATGCAGAAATCATCCAGACCGGCCTGGCTCAAGCCGCAAATGCTGACCAAAGCCTTTGGTACGGCGTTCTTCGTGTACCTGTTCTTCGGGTTCATGCTGCTGCCCTGCCTGAACACCCTGGCGCAGATCTTCACCACCCGGGACGCCAGCGGCAATATCGACCCCTTCGCGGTGATCCGATTCTTCTTCGCGGGCAACATGCCCCGCTTCGTGTGGAACTCGCTGAAGCTGGCGCTGTGCCTGGTGGTCACGGTGAATGTGGTGGGCATCTCCATTGTGCTGCTGACGGAGTACTTTGACATCAAGGGCGCGAAGATTCTTCGCCTGGGCTACATGACCACCCTGATTTACTCCGGTGTGGCGCTGGTGACGGGCTATCTGTTCCTGTACGATTCCGACGGTATCCTCACCACCTGGCTTGCGAACATCTTCCCCAATATGGACAAGAACTGGTTCTCAGGCTTCAAGGCGGTGTTGTTCACCATGACCTTCGCCTGCACCAGCAACCATGCGCTGTTCCTGCGCAACGCCATCCGCGGCATTGACTACAACACCGTGGAAGCCGCCCGGAACATGGGCGCCAAGCCCTTCAAGGTGCTGCTGAAGGTGGTTTTTCCCACGCTGATTCCCACGCTGTTCTCCCTGACGGTCATGACCTTCATCACGGGTCTTTGCGCCATGTCCGCACCCACGCTGCTGGGCTATGACTCCATCAACCCGGAGATCGTGCGCCTGGCAGGCTCCTCCGTGGCGGACGAGGCCTTCCCCCAGGCCCGCGCGGCGCTGCTATCCATTATCCTGGCCATCTTCACCATCGTTCTGCTGAACATCCTCACAGCCTATGAGCGCAAGGGGCACTACCTGTCCGTCAGCAAAACCAAGGCCAAGCTGGTCAAGCAGAAGATCAACAACCCCGTGGCCAATATGCTGGCGCACATTTACGCCTACGTGCTGTTCATCATCTACATGACCCCTGTGGTGATGATCGTCCTCTTTGCGTTCCAGAATTACCCGGCCATCCGCTCCAAGACGCTGGACGTGCAGAACTGGACGCTGATCAACTTCTTCGGGCAGCAGGACTATGAGTTCATGACCACCCGCGGCAAGCTCAAGACCCGACCGGGCTCCATTTCCGGCCTGTTCGCCAATGCGGACACGGTGGGCGGCATCCGGCTGAGCTTCGTGCTGTCGGCCATTGCGGCGGCGCTGGCCTGCGTGATTGTGGTGGTGGCGGTCAACTACATCTTCCGCAACAAGGGCAAAAAGCGGGCCACCGTCCTGGAGTACAGCCTGCTGTTCCCCTGGCTGCTGCCCACCATCCTGATCTGCTACTCCTACCGCACCTTCTTCAACAGCGACTCGGTGTGGTATGTGTTCAACAACAACCTCTACTACCGGGAGAACGTACGCTTCCTGATTGTCATGGCGTACACGGTGGTGAAGCTGCCCTTCGCCCTGCGCATGATCAAAGCAGCCTACTACGCCATTGACGAGGAGCTGGAGGAGGCGGCCAGAAACCTGGGCGCCAGCGGCCTGCGTACCTTCCTGAAGGTGAAGCTGCCCATTGTGCTGCCCAGCGTCCTGGCGGTGTTCGCGCTGAACTTCAACGCGCTGTTCACCGAGTACGACATGTCCGCCACCTTCCACTCCAGCTACGGCAAGACCTACGCCATGGTCATCCAGAACATGTGCG
>JBJEUJ010000388.1:0-5221 GCA_051883775.1 Aristaeellaceae bacterium
CCACCTCGTCGTGGGAGAAGGGCAGGATGTAGTTCTCCGAGAAGGCGTACATCAGCGAGAAGGTCAGCTTGTTATGGTGATACTTGCGGTACACGGGATCCTTCTCCACGTAGGAAAGGATGTCGTTCATCCAGCCCATATTCCACTTGAACCCGAAGCCCAGGCCGCCCATGTAGGCAGGCTTGGTCACCATGGGGAAGGCGCTGGATTCCTCGGCGATCATCATCACGCCGGGGAAGTCGCGGTAGACCACCTCGTTGAGCTTGCGCAGGAAGCTGATGGCGTCCAGGTTCTCATGGCCGCCGTACTGGTTGGGCAGCCACTGGCCCTGGTCGCGGCAGAAGTCATAGTACAGCATGGAGGACACCGCGTCCACGCGGATGCCGTCGGCATGGTACCAGTCCAGCCAGAAGCAGGCGTTGGACAGAAGGAAGCTGCGCACCTCGCCCCGGGCGAAGTCGAACAGGTGCGTGCCCCACTGGGGCATGTCGCCCCTGCGGGGATCGGGATGCTCGTAGCAGGCGGTGCCGTCGAAGCGCCGCAGGCAGAAGCTGTCCCGGGGGAAGTGGGCGGGCACCCAGTCCAGAATCACGCCGATGCCCGCCTGATGGCAGCGGTCGATGAGGGCCATCAGGTCCTTGGGCTTGCCGAAGCGGGCCGTGGCCGCATAGTAGCCGGACACCTGGTAGCCCCAGGACATGTCGAGGGGATGCTCCATCACCGGCAGCAGCTCGATATGGGTGTAGCCCATCTCCAGCACGTAGGGAATCAGCTGGTCGGCAATCTCGCCATAGGTGAGCATGGTGCCGTCCTCATGCCGGCGCCAGGAGCCCAGGTGCAGCTCGTAGATGTTCACCGGGCTGTGGTAGGGATCCCAGGCCGCGCGCTTCTTCAGCCAGGCATCGTCCTTCCAGGCGTACCCCTCCATGTCATAGACGAAGGAGGCGGTGCCGGGCCGGTTCTGCATGGCGAAGCCGTAGGGGTCGGCCTTCTCCACCATGCTGCCGTCCGCGCCGTGGACGACGTACTTGTAGGCCTTGATCATCTCCGGCGCGTCGGGATAATTGTACCGCTCCGGGTCGGAAGCCACGTCGAAGGTTTCCGCGGGAAGGCGAAGCTCCCACGTGCCGTCGAACTGCTTCTTCATGGGATAAGCCGTTTTGTCCCACCGGCAGAATTCGCCGGTCAGATAGACCTGCCGGGCGTTGGGTGCCCAGACGGCAAAGTGCCATACCAGCTTGCCGTCCTGCTCCACGGGATGGGCGCCGAGCATCTCATAGGCGCGCCGGTTGGTGCCCTGATGGAAACTTTCGCGCACCTCGGCAGTGGGAGCTACATAACGCATCGTTGGCCCCTTCTTTCTTTGACGTTCATAGACCATGGCAGATAAATATGGATATTATCTCTCTGTTTTACAGTACCTATTGTAAACACATTTCGGGGTTCGCGTCAAGCATTAAACGGAATTTTGTCATAAATTTTTCGTAACATGACCAATTTTACCACTTTCGGCACAGTTTTCATGCCTGCTGCTGCCATTTCGCATGGGCATATGGAAGCGTCTGCCGGCATATCCATGCCCTGAAGCGAGGTGATGGGCATGAGAAAGCGTTTCCCTTCCCTGCATGTGTGCAGGCTGCTGCTGCTTCTGGCCTGCCTGTGGACGCTGTGCGGCGCGCCGCTGACGGTATCCCAGTGGGCGGGCGTGCCCCTGCAGCTGCGCCGGATGGCCCTGCAGCTGCCCGGGCGGATGCGGCAGATTCTCCTGCTCTGGCACAGCCCGTCCGCGGGCGTTATCAGCCAGGCTGAGGCGGAAACGCGCCGGGTGGAGCTGACCCTGAACGTCTGGGACGCAAAGGCGCAGGCTGTCCGCCGCATTCCCCTGGAGGATTATGTGCAGGGCGTTGTCGCTGCGGAAATGCCCGCCGCTTACGCCCCCGAGGCGCTCAAGTGCCAGGCCGTCGCCGCGCGCACACGGGCGGTCTACAGCTGCCGGAGCCTGGGGGGCAACGGCTGCGCGTCCCGGCCGGACTGCGACATCTGCACGGATTCCGCCTGCTGTCAGGGTTACCTGACCGCAGCGGAGCGGCAGGCGAAATGGGCGGGTGAATATTCCGCCTGCACAAGCCGGGTGGAGAGCGCCGTCCTCGCCACAGCGGGGCAGATAATCACCTATGACGGTCTGCCCATTCAGGTGCTGTACCACGCCAGCTCCGGCGGCGTGACCGAGGACGCGCAGGCGGTTTTCTCCGAGTCGCTCCCCTATCTGACCAGCGTGGAAAGCCCCGGCGAGGAGCACGCCTCCTGCTTCTCCGCCGACACCGTCTTTGCCCGGGAGGAAGCCGCCGCGCTGCTGGAAACTGCCTTTCCCGGCTGCGGCGTGACGGCGGACGGCCTGCCGGGCCAGCTTCGGCTGCAGAGCAGCACATCGTCAGGGCGAATCGCCACCATCCTGGTGGGTACGCAAACGGTGACGGGACAAGCCTTCCGCAAGGCCCTTGGGCTGCGCAGCACGCTGGTCACCTGGGACGCGGAGGGGGATACCATCACTTTTCACACCCGCGGCTACGGCCATGGCGTGGGCATGAGTCAGGCGGGCGCGCAGGCCATGGCGGCTGCGGGAAGCAAGTACGGGGAGATACTGGCCCATTACTATCCAGGCACGCAGCTGTCCCTGATGCCCCTGCTGCATGAGGAGGACGCTCCCGGGTCAAACTGATCCGACAGGGAGGTGTCCTTATGGATTTCAGGCAGCGCTGGCAGCGTTTTTCCCAGGGGTATCAGCGGTTCGTGGAAAAGCAGGGCTTCCCCATCATCATGACTGTGTGCGTCGCGGTGATCGTTTTTTCCGCCGTATGGTCGGGGCGGATGGAGACAGCCCTGCCTGCGCCCACGCCGCCGGTGGATCAGGCGCAGTCCGCTGCGCAGCTGCAGCAGCAGTCGCTTACGGACGTGACCACGCCCACGCCTTCCCCCACCCCTGCGCCCGTGATCTGGCGCGCGCCCCTGGACAGAATATCCGTGCTGCGCAGCTTTGACGCCTCGCGCCTGCAGCAGTCCGCCGTCACGGGCGTATGGCGGCTCCATGACGCGGTGGATCTGGCAGCGGAGACCGGCGGCCTGGTATATGCCATGGCTGACGGCGTGGTGCTTGCCTGCGGGGAGGAGGGCGTGCAGGGCGCGTGGGTAAGCCTTGACCATGGCGGCGGGGTCAAGGCCACCTATGCCGGCATGTCGCTGCTCGCCGCCATTAGGGCAGGCGATCCCGTTAAGGCCGGGCAGACCATCGGCTTTGCCGGGAACGGCATGGTGGACGAGACGGATCTGCAGCCCCATCTGCACCTGCGCGTCACCCGGGATGGACAGGCCATCGACCCGCTGCTGCTCTTCGTACCGAAAAAATCTTCGGAAGGGGTTGCATTTTATCCGGATATGGATATAATACGTTATGATACGTTTTATTCAGGAGGAATCAGCCATGTGCGGCATTGTAGGGTATATCGGTCATGAACAGGCGCAGCCCATCCTGCTGGAGGGGCTTTCCCGGCTGGAATACCGGGGTTATGACAGCGCCGGTGTAGCGGTGATGGACGAGGGCGTTATCCATCTGATGAAGGCCAAGGGCCGGCTGAGCAACCTGGAGGACAAGCTGAAGGCTTCGCCGCTTGATGGCATGCTGGGCATCGGGCACACCCGCTGGGCCACCCACGGCGAGCCCTCCGACCTGAACGCGCATCCCCACACGGACATGAAGGGCGACATCGCCATTGTTCACAACGGCATCATTGAGAATCACGACAGGCTCCGCGCCTCCCTGCAGGCCCAGGGCTGCGTCTTTGTGTCCCAGACGGATACGGAGGTCATCGCGCATCTGCTGCAGACCCTCTATGACGGCGACATGCTCTCCACCCTGCGCCGGGCGCAGAATATGCTGGAGGGCAGCTACGCGCTGGGCGTCATCTGCACCCGCGAGCCGGACGTGCTCTACTGCACCCGCAAGGACAGCCCGCTGGTGGTGGGCCTTGGCCAGGGCGCGCAGTACATCGCCAGCGACATTCCCGCCCTCATCGCCCACACCCGGGAGGTGGAGCTGCTGGAGGACAAGGAAATCGCCGTCCTCCGCCGGGACAGCGTGACGGTGTACGATCCCTACGGCAGGGCCAGAGCGCTGCATCCCATCCATGTGGACTGGGATGTGGAGGCTGCGGAGAAGGGCGGCTATCCCCACTTCATGCTCAAGGAAATCCATGAGGAGCCCGCATCGCTGAGCAAAACCTTCACCGCCCACGTGGATCCCGCAGCCATGACCCTGCGGGAGGAGGCCTTCCCCTTCACCCGGGAGGAGGCGGCTGCCCTTCACACCCTGACCATCGTGGCCTGCGGCACGGCGTACCACGCGGGGGTCATCGGCAAGTATGTCATTGAGAAGCTGGCGCGGCTGCCCGTGGTGGTGGATGTGGCCAGCGAGTTCCGCTACCGGGAGCCGCTGATGGGGCCGGGCGACCTGTTCCTGGCCATCTCCCAGAGCGGCGAAACCGCCGACACCCTGGCCGCCATGCGGGAGGCTGCACGCCTGGGTGCAAAAACCATGGCCCTGACCAACGTGGTGGGCTCCTCCGTGGCCCGGGAGGCCGGGAAGAACGTCATGTACACCTATGCCGGGCCGGAGATTGCCGTGGCCAGCACCAAGGCGTACATCACCCAGGTGGAGATGATGGCGCTGCTGGCCATCGACCTGGGGCAAAAGCGGGGCACGCTCTCCCCTGCCGAGGCTTCCGCGCTGCTGCGGGAGCTGGCAGCCATCCCGGAGAAGGCGGAGGCTGTGCTTGCCTGCGAGGCGGACGTGAAGCGCTTCGCCAGCCGCTACTACGACAGGAAGCACGTGTTCTACATCGGGCGGGGCATCGACTACGCCCTGGCCATGGAGGCCAGCCTGAAGCTGAAGGAAGTCAGCTACATCATGAGCGAGGCCTATGCCGCGGGCGAGCTGAAGCACGGCACCATCGCGCTGATCGAGCCGGGCACGCTGGTCTGCGCGCTGATGACCCAGCCCCGCCTGGCGGACAAGACCCTCTCCAACATCCGCGAGACCCGCAGCCGCGGCGCGCGCACCCTGGTGGTCTGCACGGAGAGCCTGCGGGACAAGGCGGCCGCCGAGGCCGATGCGCTGTGGGTGATTCCCGATGCGGCGCCTGCGCTGACGCCGCTGCTGGCCATCATT
>JBJEUJ010000389.1:0-5215 GCA_051883775.1 Aristaeellaceae bacterium
TCCGCGAGCGGGCCTGGTACACCTCCGAGATGGCCGAGACCCACGCCATGGCCATGGAGTTCTTCACCTGGCCGTATATGGAGCTTTTCTTCGGGGAGAGGGCGGAGGATTACCGCCGGATGCACCTGGAGGGCGCGGTAACCCGGATCCTCTACCAGTGCCAGCAGGACGAGTTCCAGCAGCGGGTGTACGAGCAGCCGGACATCACCAAAGCGCAGCGCAACGCGCTGTGGCGGGAGCTGGAGGATGCGTACTTCCCCTTCAGGGATTACCCGGAGGAGGAGCGGGAGCGGGTCGGAACCCGCTGGCAGCGGATTCCCCACACCTTCCTCTGGCCCTTCTACGCCATTGACTACGGTCTGGCGCAGGTGCTGGCGCTTGAGTACTGCCGCTGGATGCACGAGGATCCCCAGGGCGCCTGGCAGAGCTACCTGACCTTCCTGCGGGCCTCGGGCAGCTGCAATTTCCCGGAGGCCATCCAGGCGGCGGGCCTGGAAAGCCCCTTTGCGGAAGCGGGGCTGAAGAATCTGATGGATTGGCTGCAGTCGCGGCTTTAATTCATACACGGCATGCGATCCCCTGTTCATAACGATTGCGAAACCATGAAAGGGAGGAAACAGTAATGAAGAAACTGACGTCCGTGCTGCTGGCCATCGCCATGCTGCTCACGCTCACCACGGCGGCCCTGGCCGAGGGTGATGCGACCTACACCTACCGCGGCACCTACTCCGGTGTGTCCACCTGGTCCCCCACGGACTGGAACATCTCCTCGGAGTATGACATGCTGGGCTACACCGTGTCCGTGTTCTACGGCTTCTGGATGAACGAGGCCAAGGACGGCTACGACATTGTGTGCGAGCTGGCGGAGGAGTTCCCTGTGGACGTGACCGCCGCCTACGCGGGCAATGAGACCTACGGCGTGCCTGCGGACGCCACCGAGGGCTACGCCTGGCAGGTGAAGATGCGTGAGGACGCCACCTGGCAGGACGGCACCCCCATCACCGCCAAGGATGCGGGCTACACCCTGCAGCAGTTCCTCAACCCCGGGATGAAGAACTACCGCGCCTCCCTGTTCTATGCCGGCGGCATCGCCCTGGCCAACGCTGAGGATTACTATAACAGCGACAAGGCCGGCGGCGTGAAGCTGAGCCAGGCTGCCAACATCGGCAGGACCATGGCGGAGTTCGCCGCGGGCGAGGACGGCCAGTACGTGGACGCCGAGGGCAACAAGCTCTACTTCAGCTGGACCACGCCCCTGGACTATCTCTACGGCTACTCCCTGCAGGAGTACGGCGGATATATGACCACCGACAACTACTATGCCCTGTACGCCATGGCCAATGAGGACGGCTACATCCCCATGACCGACGAGGCGATTGACCTGGTGTTCGCCATGACCGAGGGCTGGGGCGAAACCAAGGACGACCTGATCAACTACGCCTACTGCGAGGATGGCATCATGGAACCCACCTCCTGGGATCAGGTGGGCTTCGTGCAGGATGACGAGTACACCTTCACCCTCATTCTGAAGAACCCCAGCACCCTGTTCGACTTCGAGATGAACGTCGATAACCTGCTCCTGGTCAACGAGGCCCTCTACGAGGCCAACAAGACCGAGACCGGCGGCATCATCAAGTCCGCCTACGGCACGGCTGTGGACAAGTTCAGCTCCTACGGCCCGTACAAGATCGTCAGCTACCAGGAGTCCAAGGAGATCGTCTTTGAGCGCAACGAGGCCTGGTTCGGCTACAGCGACAGCCGCTACGAGGGCCAGTACCAGACCACCGGCATCAACCTGCAGCAGATTGACGAGCACACCACCCAGCTGTCCATGTTCCTGCAGGGCAACCTGGATTCCGTGGGCCTGTCCCAGGACGATATGGCGACCTACGGCACCAGCGACTATGTCTACTACACCCCCACCAGCTACACCTACTACCTGGCGCTGAACACCGACTTCGACATGCTCAAGAGCCGTGAGGTTCCCGGCGTCAACAAGACCATCCTGACCTACAAGGACTTCCGCAAGGCCATGTCCTACTCCTTCGACCGCGGCGATTACGTCAGCAGCTGCACGGCCTGCTCCGAGCCCGCCTTCGGCCTGCTGAACGAAACCTACATCTGCGACCCGCTCACCAGCGAGACCTACCGCGGCTCCGTCTATGCCCAGAACACCCTGCGCGAGGTCTACGGCGTGGAGGATCTGGACGGCCTGACCGGCTATGACAAGGAGAAGGCCACCACCCTGCTCCAGGCTGCCTACGACCAGTGCCTGGCGGACGGCAACATCTCCGAGACGGACGTGGTGGAAATCGAGTACCATGTCTACGGTACGGACGCCACCTACCAGAAGATGGTGGACTTCATGCAGGACGCCATGAGCGCCGCTGCGGCGGGCACCTCCCTGGAGGGCCGGATCAAGTTCGTGCTGGTGGAGGATCAGGACTACTACACCTCCATGCAGAACGGCCAGGACGACATGATCAACGGCGCCTGGGGCGGCGCGGATCTGGATCCTTACAGCATGATGATCTGCTGGACCGATCCCGACTACGTGATGGAGTACGGCTTCGACGTGTATTCCGACCTGACCATCAGCGTGCAGGGTGAGGAAATCACCATGAGCTTCAACGATTGGTACAACGAGCTGTACAACGGCACCTACGCCATCGCTGAGCTGGATGTGCGCAACGAGATCCTGGCCGGCATGGAGAAGGGCCTGCTGCTGAACTATCACATGATCCCGATCTTCTCCTCCTCCACCGCGTCCCTGGCTTCCTACAGGGTTGTCTACGGCAGCAGCGAGTACATCAACTCCATCGTGGGCCGCGGCGGCATCCAGTTCATGACCTACACCATGAACGATGCAGAGTGGGCTGACTACTGCGCCAGCCAGGGCAACGCCCTGAGCTACTGATGCGCGGCGGCTTCCCCGCCGGCGCATGAGCGCACGCTTTCAGCCATTGTCCATGAGCAAAGCTGAGGAAGGGCAGCCTGCGGGCTGTCCTTCCTCAGGTTGTAAAACCACGGAGGCGTCGGAGGGGCCCTGGCCCCTTCGACCTTCAATCATGTCCCGGGGCATTCCGCAAAAAACCGGCAGAGCCGGAAGAAGCTGCCTGCTGGCGGGCTGCCCTTGCGCAAGGTGATACCAGATAAGGGGAGAATGCTACCGATGTTGAAATACGTATGCAAACGTATCGGGCTGTTCATCGTGAGCCTGTTCATCATTATGACGATGCTGTTTGTCCTGATACGGATGCTGCCCAATCCGGTGGTGGCAGTGACGGGCGGATATGCCAAGCAGCTGGAGGATATGCGCAGGGCCTGGGGCTACTATGACCCGATTATCGTGCAGTACGGCATTTTCCTCAAGAATGTCTTTACTGAGTTCAACTGGGGCTTCTGCACCACGGTGGGCACGTTCCTGATGCCGGTGGAGGAGTACCTGGCCAGCAAGATTCCCGCCACGCTGTATGTCAACATCCTGTCCCTGATCTTTTCCGTGCCGCTGGGCGTGATCTTCGGCGTGATTGCCGCCGTGTTCAAGAACCGCTGGCAGGATCAGATCATCAATGTGTTTATCATGGTCTTCATCTCCATCCCCTCCTTTGTGTACGCGGTGCTTCTGCAGTACTGGGTGGGCTTCAAGCTGGGCTGGTGTCCGCTGGTGATGAAGAGCGGTACGGACTACTTCTCCTGGCCCATGTTCCAGTCGGCCATCATGCCGGTGCTGGCGCTGTCCTTCGGCAACATTGCGGGCAACATGCGTATGATCCGCGCCGAGCTGACCGAGACCCTCACCTGCGAGTACATGCTTCTGGCCCGCACCAAGGGCCTGACCCGCACCCAGGCCACCATGCGCCATGCCTTCCGCAACTCCCTGGTGCCGCTGATGCCCTCGCTCCTGTCCCAGGTGATCTACGTGATCTCCGGCTCGCTGATTATTGAGCAGATCTTCGCCGTGCCCGGCATCGGCAAGACGTACCTGGCCTCCATCAACATGCGCGATTACAGCGTATTCCTGGCCATCAGCATGTTCTATGTGGTCATCGGCCTGGCGGCAGGCATTCTCTTCGACCTGAGCTACGGCCTCATCGACCCCAGAATCCGCATGGGAGGGAACAAGACCAATGACTTGTAATCAGGATAACGAACAGCTCCGGCACATCCCCAAGGAGAAATTCGCCTTTGTCCAGATGGACAAGCGCCTGCATGACAAGGAGCTGGAGACCAAGCCCATCGGCTTTCTGCAGGACGCGCTGATCCGCTTTGCCCGCAACAAGGGCTCGGTGGTGTGCTCCTTTATCCTTATGGTGATGGTGCTCTTCGCCATCATCACGCCCATGGTGTCCGACTATGCGGTGTCGGAGAAGGACGGCTACTACGCCTATGCGCTGCCCAAGCTCAGCACCAGGTTCGACCTGGGCTTCTGGAACGGCTGCACGGACAAGCAGGTCAACCAGCAGACCTACGACTATTATTCCGCCATTCCCGATGCGATCAACGAGCTCTACGGCACGGAGGAAAAGAATGTCGCCAACCGCCTGCAGACCATGTACAACATCTCCCTGGACTCCTACGCCCAGGTGGGGTATGTGTATGTGAACCTGACGGCGGCGGAGTTCCAGCAGGCCCTCCAGTATCAGGAGGAGACCGGCGTGCAGCTGCTCTACCCCATGATCGACGAGAAGAAGGTCAAGTGCGTCACCTACAAGAGCGACCCCAACGCCTGGTACCTGACCAACGCCAAGGGCGTGGCTGACCGGGATGAGAACGGCGAACTGAAGAACATCTACCTCAAGGATGACGCCACCGAGGACGGCTACGCCTATTATCTGATGAAGATGAACGGCTCCTCCTACCAGATCCGCACGCTCTATGCCAACTGGTACGCCTACCAGAACGGCAAGGAGGCCTGCTTCCTCTTCGGCGCGGACGAGTACGGCTACGACATCTGTGTGCGCATGGCCTCCGGCGCGCGGCTGTCGCTGACGGTGTCGGTGCTGGCGGCAGTGATCAACCTGATCCTGGGCGTGATCATCGGCGCGCTGGAGGGCTACTACGGCGGCACCTTCGACCTGGTGATGGAGCGCGTCAAGGACATCCTCTACGAGATTCCCTCCCTGGTGTTCATGACACTGTTCCAGATCTACTTCGCCAGGAAGATGGGCTCCATGTTCGCCATGTTCTTCTGCTTCATCTTCTTCGGGTGGAT
>JBJEUJ010000390.1:0-5125 GCA_051883775.1 Aristaeellaceae bacterium
TGCCCCGTGGTGGTGATGGTCACGTTGGGCGCGAACATCACGCTGTCGCCGATGTGCACCTCGCCGTCATCCACCACGGTCAGGTTGAAGTTGGCATACACATGGTCGCCGATGTAGGTATTGCAGCCGTAGGCGAAGTTGATGTTGGCCTCCATCCACAGGCTCTTTCCCGCGCGGCCCAGCAGCCCTGCCAGAATCTCCCGCTTGCGCGCAAGGTCGGTGGGGCGGGTGTGGTTGTACTCAAAGCAGGCGTCCTTGGCTGCCTGGCGCTGGCGGGCGGTCTCCTGCTCCCAGGCCTGATCCTCCTGGGAGGCGTGGCCCCATTCCACGTACAGCTTGCCGGTCATCATCTGTTCCTTCAGGCTCATGTCGTTTCCTCCTGGCGTTTTTCATGATGATAGCATACAATGGACAGGAAGTAAAGTTTTTCGGCATGCCACGGAACCTGCCGTTGTTCCCGGCCGTCATACAGGTGTCAATCGATTGACCCGGAGGGATTCCCATATGACCAATGAAGCATTTGCCCAGCAGGTGATCGCCATGCAGGCGACGCTGTACCGGGTATCGGCCAGCATCCTGCGTCAGGAGTGCGACCGGGAGGACGCGGTGCAGAGCTGCATCGAGCGGGCCTGGCGCAAGCGGGGCCAGCTGCGGGACGAGAGCAGGCTCCACGCATGGCTGACGCGGATTCTCATCAACGAGTGCTACGCCATCCTGCGTGACAGACGGCGCATGACCCCCGTGGAGGCCGTGCCGGACATGCCCGCCCCGCCCACCGCCAACCCCGACCTGTACCGGTTCTTCACCGGCCTGAGCGAGAAGCTGCGCCTGCCCATGGTGCTATACTACGTGGAGGGGCTGAACGTTGCCCAGATCGCGGAGATTCTCCGCCTGCCCCAGGGCACGGTCAAGACCCGCCTGATGCGCGGCCGCGAGCGAATGAGAGAGGACAGCTATTTCCAGGACATCGACCTGGATGCCACCCATCCGGAAGGAGGTGCAGGACTGTGAGGCAGCTCAGGGATGTGGATTTCCAGAGCGCCTTCGGCGACGTGCCGGAGAGCTTCTCCCACCGGGTGCAGTATGCCCTGCGCCGGACACAGGAGGAACCAAGGATGAAAAAGGCAACCCTGCGCACCGCCGTACTGGTGACGGTGCTGGTGCTGCTGGCGGCAACGGCCCTGGCTGCGGCCGTGGTCAGCAGGACAACGGACTTCTTCGGCAGCTTTTACGGTGAGGAAAAGCGTCAGCAGCTGGAGGGCGGCGACGCCTCTCCCGGCGGGCAGAGCCGCCTGTTTGGTGACATTGCCTGTACCCTGGGGGACGTGATCGCCGTCAGGGAAACGGTCACAAGCTCCCATGGGGACGGCACGCCCTTCACCTACGACACCATCGCCCTGTACGGCACGGGGGTGATTGCCCCCGCCCCGGGCGCGAACGTCATCCTCATGCCCATGGACGAGTATACCCTCTCCGACCCCTGGGGCTATGACCTTTACTACGGCATGGACGAGGCCCCCGAGGGCGCTGTCACCTATGCGGACAAGGCGGCGGAAACCGGCGCGGCCATCCGCATGGTGTCCGCCATACCCAATTACATCGTCGGCGCGGACGGGGAACCGCTGTACGCCAGCGTGGGCTACACGCTGATTCCCCAGCGGGACGGCACGGTGCTGTTCTCCTTCGAGATCATCCCCGATTTTGGCGCGACCCTTGACCGCCAGGACAGCTACACCCTGAGCCTGTGGCTGGGCAGCGACGAGGTGTCGGCGGACGGCAGCATCGTCGAGGGCAGCCGTCAGGCGGAGGACTGGGTGGTGGAGCTGCACACCCAGCCCGAGCCAGAAGCCGCAACGGACGCGCCCGCATCCGCCGATGTGCGCTGGGCTGACTGGGACGAGGTGGTCAAACCTCTGTGCGAGCCTGCGGTGCAGGCCACCGTCACCGACCCTGCCAGCGGCGCATCCTGGCAGCTGACCCTCACGCCCACTGCGGGGAGCGGCGCTCACGCGGACTGCACCCCCGTGACGGATGAGGATGCCGCGCGGATGGTATCCGCGCTGGGCAGCACCTGGGAGCCGCAGGCCGTGTTGGTGACCTTCCCCGGCGGGACGACCTATCTTGGCACGCTGGCTTCCGCAGGCTACGGGCCGGAGGATGCCTGGGCGGATGAGGCAACCGGCGAGCTGGTCGATCGCGCCAGTGCCAGGTACATCTGCATCCATTTCCCCCGTTCCACCGGCGGCATGGACCCCACCTCCTACGCCATCTGCCACCAGCACGCCCTGTCCGCCTTCTGGCAGGCCATGCTGTCCCCGTAACACCCCGACCATATGACGCGGCTGTCTTCCATCGCGGGCAGCCGCGCTTTTCATGAAAGGAGCTTCCATCATGCGCAAGCTGCTGTCCTTCATCCTCCTGATGCTGCTTCTCCCCTGCGCCGCCCTTGGCGACGCGCTGCAGGTTGACAGGCTCTGCCTTCAGCCGGAGGATGAGGCCACGTTTCTCTCGCAGCACCCCGGCCTGACCATCGAGTACGGCCAGCACGGCTTTTACAGCACCGGGAACGACCTGAACGCCGCGCTGCTCACAGGGCAGATGGCCTACGACCTGTTCACCGGGAGCAACCTCTACACGGACTACCGTCCGGCCATGGAGCAGGGCTACTGCCTCGACCTGTCCGGCAGCGAAATCATCCGCCAGGCCGTAAAGCGCATGGTGCCCGCCGTCGCCGAGCAGCTGATGGTGGACGGGCGCATCTACGGCCTGCCCACGGCCATGCAGTTCGATCTGCTCTACGCCGGCGAGGAGGTGTTCCGCAGCGTGGGCTTCGACAGCACCGACGTGCCCCGGACCTGCGGGGAATTCCTGTCCTTCCTGGAAGCGTGGGTCGTGCGGCAGGAAACCAGCCCGGAAGCCGTGCAGGTCTTTGGCGACTGGGACTACACGGTCTATGACGGAACCACCTACACCGTGGAGCTTGCCCGGCTGATCCTGGAGGAAGCCATCCGCCAGCAGCAGGCTGCCGGGGAGACGCTGTCCTTCTCCGACCCGCAGCTTGCGGACGCGCTGAATCGGGTGCGGCTGATCGGTCAGGCATTGGCCCGGGTGGAGCGGCCGTCCGAGTCCGCGTCCGCCGGGGAGTGGCGGACGAATCAGCCCGCATTGTTCGTACGCTACGACATGAACCCCTGGGGGCGCATGGCGGACTGGGGCGTGTCCCTGCGCATGCGCCCGGAGCAGCCCTTCACCCTGCCGGTGCTCATGCAGGTAACCATGGTCAGCGCCGCCACCCGGCAGCCCGAGGAGGCCCTGGCCCTTATGGATGCTATTGCCACCAGCCGGCCCTCCCTGGCCGGGAACGCGGCGTTCCTGTACCAGGACGTGGACTTCGTGCTGAACCCTGACTACGATGATGAGGTTGCCCGCACGGAGCAGATGATCGCCATGCTGGAGGGCATTGCCGCCGATCCCGCCGCGCCCATTGACGCCCTGGTGATGGATGAGATCCTGCTCGGCGCGTATCAGGAGAACTTCGTCTACTGGTATGCCGCGGCCCATCAGGAGTATCAGCAGGAGGCCGCAGCGAGCATGCTGGAGGTTCAGCGCACCCGGCTGGCCAACGCGGAGGAGCGGCGGTACCTTGTGTCCCCTGAGCAGGTGGCGGACTATCGCCGGTGCGCGGAGTACCTGGCCTTTCCCGTGCCCAGCCCCTTCACCCCGGGCAGCGTCCACAGCCAGAGCTTCCATGCCCTGCTGGAGCGCTTTGCTTCGGGACAGGTGGACGCGGTGCAGCTGCTCGGTGAGCTTGACCGCCTGGCGCAGATGGTCGCGATGGAGGCGCTGTAGGACAGGCGCAGGCTCTCCGCTCCGCGAAAGCCGAATGTCCGGCCCGGGATTCAGGCGCAACGTTCGCATGCGCTTGCATTCACACGGTGGATATGGTATAGTATTCCCGCGCATAGCCGCACCAACACGAACGAAAAGGCGCAAAGGAGTTTGATTCCATGCCCACCGATATTGAAATTGCCCAGGCGGCCCATCCCCGCCGCATTGAGGAAATCGCCGCCTCCGCCGGTATTCCCGCCGACGCGCTGAGCCCCTATGGCCGCCTGATTGCCAAGGTGGATCCCGCGCAGATTCCCGGCCAGCCCAAGGCAAAGCTGATTCTGGTGACCGCCATCAACCCCACCCCCGCCGGCGAGGGCAAGACCACCGTGTCCGTGGGCCTGGCCGACGGCATGACCAAGCTGGGCAAAAAGTCCATGCTGGCCCTGCGGGAGCCCTCCCTGGGCCCGGTGTTCGGCATGAAGGGCGGCGCGACGGGCGGCGGATATGCCCAGGTGCTGCCCATGGAGCAGATCAACCTGCACTTCACCGGCGACCTGCACGCCATCACCGCCGCCAACAACCTGCTGGCCGCCATGGTGGACAACCACATCCAGCAGGGCAACAGGCTGGGCATCGACCCCCGGCAGGTATCCTGGCGGCGGTGCCTGGACGTGAACGACCGGCAGCTTAGGCAGATCGTGTCCGGCATCGGCGGCAAGCCCAACGGCATGCCCCGGGAGGACGGCTTTGACATCACCGCCGCCAGCGAGGTCATGGCGGTATTCTGCCTGGCCAGGGATCTCACGGATCTGAAGGCCCGCCTGGCCCGGCTGCAGGTGGCCCGGACCTTTGACGGGCGGCCCGTCACCGCGGGCGACCTCCACGCCCAGGGCGCCATGGCCGCGCTGCTCAAGGATGCCATTCAGCCCAACCTGGTGCAGACCATCGACGGCACGACCTGCCTGATGCACGGCGGCCCGTTTGCCAACATCGCCCATGGGTGCAACAGCGTCATCGCCACCACCACCGCCATGAAGCTGGCGGACTACGTGGTGACGGAGGCGGGCTTCGGCGCGGATCTGGGCGCGGAGAAGTTCCTGGACATCAAGTGCCGGATGAGCGGCATCTGGCCCAGCGCGGTGGTGCTGGTGGCCACGGTGCGCGCGCTGAAGGCCCACGGCGGCTGCCCCAAGGCGGAGCTGTCCCAGGAGAACCTGGCCTGCCTGGAGAAGGGCCTGCCCAACCTGCTGACCCACATCGACCACATCCGCAACGTGTGGCAGCGTCCGGTGAT
>JBJEUJ010000391.1:0-5119 GCA_051883775.1 Aristaeellaceae bacterium
TCGTCGATGGTGCAGCCCTTGGAGCCGTAGCCCGTGGAGGTCTTGACGAAGTCCGCCCCCGCCTCCTCGGACAGCTCGCAGGCCCGCTTCTTCTGCGCGTCGGTCAGGTAGCAGGTCTCCAGGATCACCTTCACAATCGCGCCCCGGCTGTGGGCCAGGTCGGCAATCTGCCGGATCTCATCCCGTACATAGTCCTCATCGCCCCGGATCATCCGGCCGATGTTGATGACCATGTCCAGCTCCTCGCAGCCCTCGTCCAGGGCCAGGGCGGATTCCGCTACCTTGATGGCGGTCTCGTGCCCACCATGGGGGAAGCCGATCACCGTGCAGACCTTCACGTCGCTGCCCTTGAGCATCTCGGTGAGGATGGGCACGTCGCAGGGCCGGGCGCAGACGGAGGCGCAGTCGTACTTCAGGGCCAGCTCGCAGCCGCGGCGGATGTCGTCCTCCGTCAGGTAGGGCTGCAGGGTGGAATGATCCAGCATCTTGGCAATATCATGGGGGGTCAGGGCCATGGGAATTCCTCCTTCATACTGATCCGGCCCGGGGCCGGAATAATGCGTATAGCTTGCATATATCATTCGCTCTTTTCCCGGGGAAACCCTCCTGCCGGCAGGGATTTCCATCGGGCGCAAACGTTGACAGATCAACAAAACCGTGGTATGCTGTACAGGTTTACCAGATGAACCATGCCGGGCGAACCGGCTTTTCGACTGCTGAAAAAGGAGGCTGCTTGATGAAGCTGCTCAGAACCCTATACTGCCGGGTGTTTCAGGGATGCTTCCGCCTGGCGCTGCCGCTGCTTCCCTACCGGGAGCCCAAGCCCCTCAGCGCCATGGAGGACGTGATTCCCGTGCTGCGGGAGCATCGCATCACCGCCGTACTGCTGGTGGCGGACCAGGGCGTGCGCCGCCTGGGGCTGACGGAGGGGCTGGAGCATGCGCTGCGGGAGGCATCCGTCGCCTGCACGGTGTATGAGCAGGAGACCCCCAACCCCACCATTCACCAGGTGGAGGCGGCCCGCCAACGGTATATCGACGGGGGCTGCCAGGCCATCATCGCGGTGGGCGGCGGCTCCGCCATGGACTGTGCCAAGGCCGTGGGCGCGCGCATCGCCCGGCCCCGCAAGAGCCTGCAAAAAATGCGGGGTCTGTTGCAGGTGCTCAGGCCCACGCCGCTGCTCATCGCCGTGCCCACCACCGCAGGCACCGGCAGCGAGGCCACCCTGGCCGCCGTCATCACCGACAGCGACACCCGCCACAAGTACCCCATCAACGACTTTGCGCTGATTCCCTCCTATGCCGTGCTGGATCCCCAGCTGACCCTGGGCCTGCCACCCATGGTCACCGCCGCCACCGGCATGGACGCCCTGACCCACGCGGTGGAGGCCTACATCGGCCATACCACCAACCGGCTGACCCGGGCCATGTCCGAGGAGGCGGTGACGCTGATTGTGCGCTACCTGCGCCGGGCGGTGGAGGACGGCAGCGACCTGGAGGCCCGGCAGGGGATGCTGCGGGCGGCGTACTGCGCGGGGGTGTCCTTCACCCGCTCCTATGTGGGGTATGTGCATGCGCTGGCCCACGCCCTGGGCGGGCAGTACGGCATTGCCCACGGCCTGGCCAACGCGGTGATCCTCCCGGTGATGCTGGAATGCTACGGCGACAGCTGCCACGCATCCCTGGCCCGGCTGGCCCGGGTGGCGGGCCTGGCGGAGGGCAGCGTGGACGACAGCGCCGCCGCGGGCATGCTGCTGGACTGGATTCAGGAGAGCAACCGCCTCTTCGGCATGCCGCAGACCTTCCCGGAGATCCGGCGGGCGGACATTCCCACCCTGGCGATGCATGCGGATCAGGAGGCCAACCCCCTCTATCCCGTGCCGGTGCTGATGGACCGGTTTGAGCTGGAGCAGGTGCTGATGCTGCTGGGCGAGTTCCCCACGCCGGAAAAGGACGCGGAGACCCTGGTGGCCCGGCAGCGGGCGTACTTCCAAACGGGGGCCACGCTGCCCTACAAGGCCCGGCGGGACGCGCTGACCAGGCTGCACCGGGTGATCCTGGAGCGGGAGAGCGAGATCAACGCGGCCCTTCAGCAGGATCTGGGCAAGTCCCCCTCGGAGAGCTACATGTGCGAGGTGGGCATGACCCTGTCCGAGCTGAGCCACATGCGGCGGCATCTGCGCTGGTACATGGCAAGGCACCGGGCCTGGACGCCCCTGGCCCAGTTCCCCTCCGACAGCTTCACCGTGAAGAACCCCTACGGCGTGACGCTCATCATGTCCCCGTGGAATTATCCTTTTCTTTTGACCATGGAGCCGGTCATCGGCGCGGTGGCGGCGGGCAACTGCTGCGTGGTAAAGCCCTCGGCCTATTCCCCGGCTACCTCGGCCATCATGCGGGAGATCCTGACGGAGTGCTTCCCGCCGGAGCAGGTGGCGGTGGTGGAGGGCGGCCGGGCGGAAAACCAGGCGCTGCTGGATCAGACCTTCGACAAGATTTTCTTCACCGGCGGGGTGAAGGTGGGCCAGGAGGTGCTGCGCAGGGCGGCGGAGCATCTGACCCCCGTGACCCTCGAATTGGGCGGCAAGAGCCCCGTGGTGGTGGACGCCACGGCCAACATGGAGGTGGCGGCCCGGCGCATCGCCTTCGGCAAGCTGCTCAACTGCGGGCAGACCTGCGTGGCCCCGGACTACATCCTGGTGGACAGGAGGGTGAAGGACGACCTGATCCGCGCGCTGATCCACTGCCTGGATCAGATGAACGGCGACGGCCTGGACAACGACAGCTACGTCCACATGATTACCCGGAAGCACTTTGACCGGGTCTGCGGGCTGATCGACATGGAGAAGGTCGTCTATGGCGGCAAATTCGACCCGGAGACCCTGCGGATTCAGCCCACCCTCATGGATAACGTCACCGGTGACGATCCCGTGATGCAGGAGGAAATCTTCGGCCCCCTGCTGCCCATCCTCACCTTTGACACGGTGGATGAGGCGGTGCAGTTCATTGGCGCCCGGCCCCATCCCCTGGCCTGCTACCTGTTCAGCCGCGACAGGGCCGTGCAGCGCCGCTTCCTGAATGAAGTGTCCTTTGGCGGCGGGTGCATCAACGATACCATCATCCACCTGGCCACCAGCCACATGGGCTTTGGCGGCGTGGGCGGCAGCGGCATGGGCCAGTACCATGGACGGCGCAGCTTTGACTGCTTCAGCCATGAGAAGAGCATCGTCCACAAGGCCACCTGGCTGGATCTGCCCTTCCGCTACGCCCCCTACGCCAAGTGGAAGGACAGGCTCATCCGCATGTTCCTCAGGTAAACGGGCCCTGGCCCGGGCGCAGCAAAGCCTCCGTATGGGTGTCATACGGAGGCTTTTCCTGTGCAGGCGCGTCATTCCTGCCGTGTCAGCAGAAGAATCATGTAGGTGGGCGTTTCCACAAAGCTGTCATACCGGCCGGGGGCGGTTTCCTTCCAGGCGTCCGGCGGCAGCGGCTCCTCCACCCGGCGGATGGTCAGCCCCGCCTGGACGATGGCGTTCACATAATCCCCGAAGGTGTAATGGTAGCTGACGCTCAGCTCGTTCTCCACGCTGTCGTTGTACTCAATCCACGGCTGTATATAGGCCCGGCGGCGCTTGTCCAGATAGCGCACTGTCCACTCGTCGTCCTCCGGGAAGCGGTCGCCCTGCTCCATGGGGTACTGGGCGGAGTAAACCGGATGGATGACCGAGAGGATGCAGGCTCCACCGGGTTTCAGGCACAGGCGCACATGCTGGAAGAAGCTGCCGAGATCCCGTAGATAGTGCGTGGTGGTGGAGGAAAACACCAGGTCGAATTCCGCCTGAACGCAGTCATGGGCGCGGGTTGCATCACCCTCAAGCCATTCGGCCCGGGAGTGGCACAGCGCAGCCTTTTCCCGGGCGATGCGCAGCATGCCCTCCGACAGATCGACGCCTACCAGCCGCCGTGGCTGGTACTGCTCCAGCAGGAAGGTGAAAATGCCCGTGCCGCAGCCCAGATCCAGCACATCCCTGCCGCGAAGCTCGGGCAGCATGCGCTTAATGCAGGGCCACTCAATGAGGCGGCTGTAGGAATCCGGTGCGCTGTTGAAGTCCTCATAGGCAGCGGCCATGCCGTCCCAGCTGTCTCTGATGCTTTTCATGGCGAATGCTCACTCCTTTGGTATGAAGAGGATAATGAATGCTTCAGTTCACAGACCCTGGCGCAACGGGCGGAAATGGCCACCGCTTCAGTCCCCGTTGCCCGTTTTCTTCCCGATGATCTCACAGCAGCCGCTTGAAGGTCTCCAGCAGGCTCAGCAGCTGGTAGCGCATGAGCCACAGCGCGTCGGCGTATGCCGGGGCCTGGGCCTCCAGCAGCGCAAACAGCGGCAGCACATGCTCCTCCGTCTCCCGGACATAGCCCGCCATCCGCGCCCGGGTGAAGCCTTCCGCCATGCCGGACACGTTGCAGCACCGGTCCAGCAGCTTCACCAGCATGGCGTCGGGATCCCGGCGGATTTCCGCATAGTAGCGGCGGCGGGCCTCCTCGCGGGATTCATCCTCCAGGCAGCGGTAGGTCAGCCGGGCGATGGTTCTCTGCACCCGGGGCGGCACGGGCAGCTCCTCCACGGGCACGCCGCAGTCCTCCGGCACGTCGTGCAGGAGAATGGCGCACATCAGCCCGTCCTCCGCAAGGCCCATGGCCAGGGCGTGGCAGGCCATGGTCAGCGGGTGGCTGATGTAAGGGATGTCGCCCTCGCCCTTGCGGTACTGCCCCGCGTGCCACTGCCGGGCCAGAGGCAGCACCCGCAGCGTGTCCCGCAGGCCCAGGGCGGCGGCCCGGGCCTTCACCTGATCGTACATGCGCCCCTCGTCAAAGATGCGATGGCGCAGCGTCCAGTCCTGGGGCGGATGCTCGCCGCCTGTCATGATGAACCGCCTCCCTCCCAAAATCCTGTCCGTATGATACCGCGAAGCCCTTCCTCACGCAAGGGTGAAAAAGGGAAATGCTGGACAAGGCCCTTCTTCAGCATGCCCGGCGGGAGGAAAACCATGCGCGTTTTCCGCGTGTAGGTTTGTCAAACATCTTGGACAGAGAATGCCGAGAGCCGTTGCCTGGGA
>JBJEUJ010000392.1:0-5105 GCA_051883775.1 Aristaeellaceae bacterium
AGTGGGAGGCTACCCCCGCCAGAACCACCATCGCCGTCAGGAACAGCAGCAGCCTTCGCAGCATGGCTTGTCCCCGGTCCCGCCTGTAACGCCGTTTCTGCCCGCGGCTCATGCGCATCCCCTCGCTTTCGTGCAAGGCTATGCGGTTCCGGTGCGGAACATGCCCTGCGCGCAAAAAACGGCCTGCCCTCCCCAAGCAGGGCAGGACAGGCCAGGGAAGCCGGCAAGGGCGGGCAATCGCCCGCAAAGGAGCCTTCGCGCCATGGCGGCGCGGTCCGTCAGCGGATCATTTCCGCCTGCTTCTGGGCCTGGAGGCACAGTTCAGCCGCCTTGAAGGCGTGGGCCTGGGTCATGGCGTTCTCGGTGCAGTTCAGGCAGTCCAGAATCAGCTGGCCGAAGAAGGGATAGCCCGTCACGCCGGTGGCGTTGATGTACTTCTCCCCCTGGCCGTTGACCAGGTAGATATGGTTGCCGCCCGGCTGCCCGGAGGCCACGTTGACATACTTGCGCAGCTCCATGTAGCCCTTGGTGCCCAGAATCAGCGTGCGGCCGTCGCCCCAGGTGCTCAGCCCGTCGGGGGTGAACCAGTCCACGCGGAAGTAGTTGGTGGTGCCCTTCGCACCGGTGATGGCGCAGTCGCCGAAGTCGTCCAGCTCCGGATGCTCGGGATGGCCATAGTTGCCGATGCGGCTGGCCGTCACCCGGGCGTCCTCCTCCCCGGCAAAGTACAGGTACTGCTCAATCTGATGGCTGCCGATGTCGCACAGAATGCCGCCGTACTTTTCCTTCTCGAAGAACCATGCGGGCCGCCCCGGCGTGCCCAGGCGGTGGGGGCCCACGCCCTCCACGTGAATCACCTGGCCGATTTCGCCCTGCTCAATCATGTATCCCGCCAGCACCGCGCCCTCCACATGCAGGCGCTCGCTGTAATAGACCATGTACTTCCGCCCGGTCTCCCGCACCTTGCGCCTGGCGCTCTCCAGCTGCTCCAGGGTGGTGAAGGGCGCCTTGTCGGTGAAGTAGTCCTTGCCCGCGTCCATGACGCGCAGGCCCAGGGCGCAGCGCTCGCTGGTGACGGCGGCCCCGGCCACCAGGCGGGTGTCCCCGTCCGCCAGCAGCTGCTCCTCGTTATCGGCGGGAATAGCCTGGGGATAGGTCCTGACAAACTGCGCCACCTTGGCCGGGTCGGGGTCGTAGACGTACTTCAGCGTGGCCCCCGCCTCAAGCAGGCCGTTGGTCATGCCGTAGATGTGCCCGTGATCCAGATGCGCAACGGAAAAGACGAACTCGCCGGGCTTCACCACGGGCTGTGCCTTGCCCTTGGGCGCATAGTTCATGCCGTCGGAAACATTCATGGGATGAGCCTCCTTTGCATTTGATGCATTTTACGGGTGACGAAGGGGCGTGCCATGTGCTATACTAAGGGTATTCACCGGCCATCGTTGATCCGCCGGGGCTGAGCGGCCCCGGATTCCATCCGCCGGAACACCCATATCACCAAGGAGGAGACGTGAAGCAGCCATGAGATACCATATCGACACCATTCCCCTGTGGGACGCCCTCAAGCTGGACGGCGAGTGCCTGATGTGCGCCCTGGAGCGCAAGACGGAGCTGGGCGAGGCGGAGCGGTACCTGGGCGCGTCGGTAATGGAGCCTGACGTGCGCGTGCAGGTGAACGACAAGGGCTTCTGCCGGCACCATCAGGCCATGCTCTTCGTGGGCGAAAACCGCCTGGGCCACGCGCTGATGCTGGAGAGCCATATGATCGAAACCCGCGACCGGGTGAAGAAGCCCTTCCATGAATTGCAGAAGGCTGCCCACGCCTACGCCGACGCGTCCCTCATGGACCGCATGACCAGCAAGGGGCAAGCCGCCCGCCGCAGGCTCACCGAGCAGGCCGGGGAGCTGGCGAAGCTGTCCCACACCTGCATCATGTGCGACAGCATTGCCGAGAACATGGCCCGCTACCGCCGCACCTTCTTCCACCTGTACAAGACGGACACGGAGTTCCGCCAGACCTTCGCCCAGGGCAAGGGCCTGTGCCTGCCCCATGCCGCCCAGCTCCTGGAGGAGGCCCCGGAGAAGCTCTCCCCCAAGGAGCTGACCGGCTTCGTGGACACGCTGTGCGAGCTGGAAACCCGCAACCTGGACAGGATGCAGGAGGACATCTCCTGGTTTATCAAGAAGTACGACTACCGCTTCGGCGACGAGCCCTGGAAGAACAGCCGGGACGCAGTGGAGCGGACAATCAACAAGCTGCGGGGCTGGTGCGTGGGCAAGGAGCCCAACCCGGAGGAAAAGCCGGGGTTCTGATCATGGCAAAGGAGTGGCTTCGGCCACTTTTTTGCGTTATGCGGAAGAACGCCGCCTCAGTTGACGGCGGGGGCGGTTTCCGGGTCAAACTTCTCCAGCTGGATGCCCGCCTCGGCGAAGATCTGCAGGGAGAATTCGTCCGGGTAGCCCTCCTGGTACACCACGCGCTTAATGCCCGCGTTGATAATCATCTTCGCGCAGACGCTGCAGGGCTGATGGGTGCAGTACAGCGTGGCCCCGTCGATGGACACGCCCAGCTTCGCCGCCTGGATGATGGCGTTCTGCTCGGCATGGATGGCGTAGCACAATTCCGCCCGGGTGCCGGACTGAATGCCCAGGTTGCGGCGCATGCACTCGCCCCGCTCCCGGCAGGTGCGCAGGCCCGCCGGTGCGCCGTTGTAGCCGGTGGTCATGATGCGCTTGTCCTTGACGATGACGCAGCCGATGCTCCGCCCGGGCACAAAGCAGCTGGTCCATCCGGCGATGACGTGCGCCATCTCCATGAACCGGGAATCCCATTTATCCATGCTGGATCGCCTTCTTCCGGCATTTTTCTTCCATTATAGCGGGTTGCGGCGGATGTGTCAACCGCGGGCGCAGCCCGGGCGGACAGGCAATTTCCGTGCCGGACGCGCATATCCTCCTGCAAGCGCAAGGAGGTGTCCGCCATGGCCCGGAGCCTGAAGCAGCAGGCGATGATCCTCACCCTGGGCAACGGGCTGACCCGGGGGCTGGGGTTTGCCCTGCACCTGATCTTCGCCCGGCTGATGGGCGCGGAGGCCCTGGGCGTGATGGAGATGGCCCATTCCGTGGGCATGCTGGCCCTGACCCCGGTCACCGCCGGTACCAGCGCCGCCATGAGCCGCGTCACCGCCCGGCACCCTGCCGTGGATCAGCCCAATGTGCTCAGGGCAGGGCTGCGGCTGAACAAACGCATCGCGCTTGTCACCATGCCTGTACTGCTGGTATGCTCGCCTCTGCTGGCTTGGCTATTGGGGGATACGCGGACGCTCCCGGCCATCCTGGCGGGGATACCGGCCATCGCGCTGCTGGGCCAGTGCAGCGTGTACAACGGCTACTGCTGCGGCAGGCAGGATACCCTCACCCCCGCGCTGAACGAATGCGCCGAGCAGACGGTGCGCTTCCTCCTGTCCGCCGCGCTGCTGATGGGACTGGGCGGGCGGAGCGTGGCCCTGTCCGCAGCCCTGCCCGAGGTGGCGGAGCTCGCAGCGGCCTGCCTGGCGTTGCTGCTGCTGCAGCGCGCCGTGCGCCTCCCCCGGAGCCTGGCCCGGCCCAGCCCTGCGCTGATGAAGGAGCTGTTCCGCCTGAGCGCGCCCATGGCGGTGTCCCGGCTGTGCCTCACGGGCATGCGCACCCTGAGCGCCGTGCTGCTGCCCCTGTGCCTGCGCCGCTCCGGGCTGTCCGCCTCCGCCGCCACGGCCCAGTTCGGCCTGCTGAACGGCATGGCCATGCCGCTGATGATGCTTCCCGGCATTGTCACCGGGGCGGTATGCACCGTGGCCACGCCCACGGTCTCCCGGCTGGAGCGGCAGCCACGGCGTTTGTGCCATGTGATGGGCCAGCTGCTGCTGGCTGCTGCGGGCATCGGGGGCACGGCGGCGGCAGCGCTGTGGCTGGGCGCGGAGGTGATCAGCCTGCATCTGTACAACCAGCCTGCCCTGGCGGCGCTGGTGCGGTTCCTGTGCCCGATGGCGCTGCTGATGTCCCTGCAGCAGGTCACCGGCGGGATGATCGCGGGGCTGGGCCTCCAGCGGAAATCGCTGACGGGCACCATCGTCTCCTCCGCCGTGACGCTGATCCTCACCGCGCTGCTTTCTCCCCTGCCGGGGCTGCGGCTGTTCGGCGCGGCCATGGCCTCCCTGGCCGGGCAGACCGTCGCGCTTGTGTGGAACGGGGGGATTCTCCTGCGCCGTCTGCGGGTCCTGGCTGCCGAATAAAATAAAGTCCGCATTTCTTTCAAAAACCCCTTGACATTCCCCTGGAAATCGTGTATTATATCTCTTGTCGCCACCGGCGGGGATCGCCGCACGATACTGGATGACGCGGGGTAGAGCAGTTTGGTAGCTCGTCGGGCTCATAACCCGGAGGTCGTGGGTTCAAGTCCCACCCCCGCAACCATGTGGCTCAGTAGCTCAGTTGGCCAGAGCATTCGGTTCATACCCGGAGTGTCATAGGTTCGAATCCTATCTGAGCCACCACAAAGACCTGCAATCCGATGTTTGCAGGTCTTTTCCTTATTCAAACAGAAAGGAATCTCGCCATGCACCTGGACACCATCACGCTGAACGACACAAGGATTGCCCTCGTCACCGCCGGCGAGCAGGTCATCACGGATGTGCCGTCCGCCCTCGACCTGGCCATGACCGTCCGGTACACCGCCGGTGCGGATCGCCTGCTGATCTCCAAGGAGCTGGTAGCGGATGACTTCTTCGTCCTCCGCACAGGACTGGCGGGCGAAATCCTGCAGAAGTACATCAATTACCATGTGAAGGCGGCATTCGTCGGGGATTTCTCCGGCTATACCAGCAAGGCCCTGCGGGATTTCATCCGCGAATCCAACAAGGGCCGGGATTTCTTCTTCCTTTCCGACCGGGAGGAAGCCTTGCGGCGGCTGGCATCGGCGGATTGACGCTCCTTCCCTGCCGACGCATCTCCCTGACATTCATGCAAACAGGGCCCCCGCAATTCAAGCGGAGGCCCTGCTTTTTGTCCAGAATTACTTCTGCGCGAAGTGGAAGTACTTCTTGGCGTTCTCGTAGCTCACGCCGCGG